>CAZBDT010000029.1:0-20924 GCA_964490745.1 uncultured Algimonas sp. | reverse complement strand
GTTTCTTTGTCGGACAGGTCATGAAGGCGTCGCAAGGCAAAGCCAATCCGCAAGCTGTGAATAAGATTTTGCGTGAGAAGCTGGGGCTATAGATTTTCAAATGGTCAAGTCGCCCAAATGACGGATCAGCAGATTAAAATTTTGGAAGTCCTCCGCTTTGTGAACCCGGTTCTGATGTTCGGGATTGTTTTATTCGCGCTAGGGTGGGTTTTGAAAGTGCCTTTGGTTCTGGCTGTGACGATTGCATGTCTGTTCGCGGTTATCGCCTTCACGGTCATTTCCGTCGTCTTGTCTATCCAGCGCAGAAAGCGCTGAAGCGGGCAATGCTCATGCAGGAAAGCTGCTCTGCTTTTCGCATTTAACGGGTTTTGGTTTCAGCGCGGCGAGCTATGATCTGGTTTTCTGGATAACGAGCCGAGGGAATGATCAATGAGCCTGAGTATAAATAAGAGCGCGACTGTCAGCGAGGCGCTGGATACGCGCATCACAGTGCGACAATTCCTGGACACGCCCGTTTCCGATGATCTGTTGCGCGCTGTGTTGTCTAAGGCCATGCGCAGCCCGTCCGGCGGCAATCTCCAGCCCTGGAAGCTCCACGTCATGACAGGCGAGACGCTGGAAAACTTTAAAGCGGATGCAGCGAAGATCACGCTCTCGGGAAAGGTCGAGGAGCCGACTTACCCCGCTTACCCATCGCCGCTCTGGGAGCCGCAACGCTCTTGGCGCTATAAATTGGGCGAGGATATGTATGGCCTGATCGGGATCCCGCGCGAGAATAAGATGGGGCGTCTGGTCTGGCTGGCGCAGAATGCGAAGTTTTTTGAGGCTCCCGTCGGTATTATCATCACGGGTGATAAGCGATTGGACATGCCCCAATATATGGATATCGGGATTTTGCTCCAATCCATCATGCTGCTCGCGCGTGAAGCGGGGCTACATACGGCGCCGCAGGGCTGGTGGCGAAACTGGACCTCTGTTTGTCACAAATATTTGGATATCCCGGAAGAGGAAGAGGTCCTCGTCGGTATGGCGATTGGCTATGGCGATCCCGATGCACCTGTCAATAATCTCTATGCAGATCGTGCTGATTTGGATGAAGTGAGCACATTTTACAGCTAGTTTTTCGAAATTTTTTCAAAAAAATAATTCTGAACACATATGTTACTTCTGCGTGAATCCCGTAGGGATTCGCGTTTTTTATTGCCCTAAACTTGTATTTAATCTGATATTTACCGTGTTATACTTAGTTTTTAATAAGTATTCACTAAGTTTAACTGAAGTAAAGTGAAATTAATCATCTTTTTCTTTAACTCTATATTTATCTTGTCCTGCCCACATTCAGGTCATGCCGAAGGATGATTTGTGATCATCTAAAACAAGGTAGCCTGCGGGATAACCCGAAAGGTAGGTGAGTGGAAATGGGAGGAAAGGCGATGGCCTTTACAGAACTGGAAGTCCGTGAAGCGGAAGACGCTGTTAATACGGTCGCAAGTGCCGAAGATATGTTTCGATTGGGATTGATCTATTCAACAGATATGGAAGATCGCGGTCCTGACTTCGTCGAAGCGCATAAATGGTTTAGCTTGGCCGCTATGATGGGAAGTGTCCCGGCGAAGTCATATCGTGAAGAATTGAAGCATGAGATGAGCGCACAGGACCTCACATTGGCACAGCGCGCTGCGCGTGGCTGGATGAAGGAAAACCGTGCATTATTAGCGGCTTAATGCTGTCGGCTTTAAATCTTGTTTGCTTATTAGGCCTACCCGCTAAAAAGAGCGCTGAGATCTAAACTCACGAGACCGTTTATGATCGCGTCAATTGCGACAGTGGCGAGAACAAGTCCCATTATACGACTGATAACGCTGGCCCCTGTATCGCCAATGATTTTTTGGATACGCGTCGCGATGAGTAAGAGCAAAAATGTCAGGGCGAGGATTGTCAATAATATCCCGGCCGTAACGGCCTGCTCCGCAATTGAATGACGATGATTATCGGTTAAAATCACGACAGCCAGAATAGCACCGGGCGATGCGATTGATGGCATAGCCAGAGGAAAGACAGCCCCCGATAAATCGTCTTTTTTCGCCATCGCAATTTCGCTGGCGGGCTTGGACTGACCAAATATCATGTCCAGAGCGAACAGAAACAAAATGATACCGCCCGCAACTTGGAAAGAGCCAAGCCGTAGGCCAATAGCCTCCAAAACAGTTTGGCCCAAGATTAAAAACGCCATGAGAACGCAAGCCGCGATAATCACCGCGCGCATAGCAAATTTTACACGAAGTTCCGGATCGACGCCTTTCGCAGCGTAGAGAAAAACAGGAACTGAGCCTATAGGGTCAATAACCACGAATAGCGTGATAAATTCACGATATAAGTCCTGCCAAATCATGTGAGGGTGGTGCTATTTCTAACCTCACATGTCAATTTAAGAGGGTGCTTATGGCGAAATGACTGTCGTACCGCCGCCATTATTGCCAAACTGATAGGACAAATTGAAATCAACCGGCAGGGCGCGACGGAAACCATCCATAAAGGTTCCAACCTCGCCAAGTGTGTTTTGTGGGACATAGATAATATCGCCGCGACGCAGTTGAATATTATCATTATACTCGCGGATATTCAGCAGCCCGCCGCGAATATTGACTGTCCGCATCATCATACCACCATTGGGCGCACGTCTCAGGACCGCGATGTCGCGAGACCGTGCCGTAGGGCGTAAGCCGCCCGCCATGAGAATGCCTTCCAACGCGCCGATACGGCCAGGAATTGTATATGTACCGGGCTGTCCAACTTGACCGCCGACATAAATCTGCTCAGGCGCATAGGAGCGCGGCGTCACAGCGATCCGGGGATCGCGTAATTGCTTCGCTAATTCTGTCACGAGTGCCTGCTGAACCTGCGTAAATGTCCGACCTGCAGCCATAATTGGCTGGCTCATCGGCATAACAACGCGTCCGTCAGGTCCGACTGTGAGTGTGCGAGAAAGCTCAGGAGCCGAGCTAACAACGATATCCAGCTGATCTCCAGCGACGAGCGTGTATTCTGGTTCCCAATTGACCCATTGTTGAAACATACCCGGGGGCGGCGGCACTTGGTAAGAAATGTGCTTTTGATCCCGCATTTTGTGGAAAATATTCTTATATTTCTTTGGGGCTTTCATGATCGGGCGACCAAATTTGTTGACCGGGATACGTTTTGCAGAGTGATTCGTTTTTGCCTGAGGGCTGTTTCCATAGCGCGATTGCGCGTCAGCAGAGGGCGCTGAAAGCGCAATTAAAGCGCAGGATGCGGCCAAAATGGCAGTTTTGCGGATGATAAGCATCTGGCGAGGCCTTTTTTTCAGGGCAAAATGATTTTTTCTAATCCTTAACAAGAATGGATAAGGAATTATTAAAATTTACGAGGACATGGTTAACGCGAACAGTTTGCGGGAGATTCGCGCATGGCCAGACGCGGTCGAAATACATTTGAGCCAGTAAGCTCTAACTACAAACCTCGTATGGGGGATCTAACAGTCGGGGATTATGCGAATGGCATGCCGAATATTCGCTTAGGCGAGATGTTTAAATCTTTCGCTCGGCAGGCGCCATGGGTCATTATTCTTCTTATAATTGGGTCTGGACTTGCTTATTATTTGACCAAAGACCTCAAGCGCACTTATTCAGGTGATGCCAGCATCATGGTCCAGCTGGGTGAAGAATATGTCTATAATCCTGTCGGGCAAGCGTCCAATGGCGGTGGTTTGATGACGACCATCGATACGATTACCTTAACCGAAGCCGGTTTGATGCGGAATGATGAGCTAATCGCTCGCGTTATTAACAGAATGACGTCCGGAAACGGATCCATGACGGCAGCACAAGCTGAAATGCGCTTCGCAAAATCTGAATATCAGAAGATAAACGCTGCGAAACGCCGCGGAGATAACCGTGCCTTACAAGATGCGACGATGAAACTTCGTAATAATGTAGCGGATAGTTACGTTGTTGCCCCGCGTGCCAAGTCTTCAATTGTTGATGTGTCCTATAAACATGAAAATCCGGATGTCGCGGTGGAAGTCGTAAATGCTTTCATTGATGAATATTTATCCTTCAGACGCGAAGTTTTTGTCGAAGGGTCGAGCGAATTGATTTCAGAGCGTCGCGTTGCGACCGAAGAGCAGCTAAATTCTAATGAGCGCGCCATCGCAAGGTTCCTTAAAAAGAATAACGTAGGTGATTTCGTGTCAGAGCAAACCGGATTGCGAAAACGCACCGAGGATTTGAAAGCTAGCTTAAACGGGACAAGGGCATCAATCGCTGAAACTGAAGCAGCATTAGCCCTCGTCGAAGATCAACTCAGACAAACTCCCGCGATGATCGATCTCTTTCGTGATGATCGTGCGTCCCAACGTATCTCACAAGCAGAATTGGAATTGGGTCAACTCTTGGCAAAATACCTCCCGACATCAGATCCTGTCAGACAGAAACAGACAGAATTAAATGAATTGCGGGCTTTGCAGTCAACATATGGCGGGAAAGCCAGTGGCGGGCGCAGAGTGGGGCCAAACCCAACGCATCAAGCCCTTACAACCCGTCGAAATACACTTGCGGCTACGGCAGATTCCTTGCGTGAACGTGAATTCACACAGCAAAGGCAATTAAATTCTGCGGATGCAAAAATTCGGAAACTGACAGCGCTCACGCCGGAATATGAGAATTTGCTGAGAGAACGCTCTACACTCGAAGCCCGCCTGACATCCTATAATGCAAAAGAGCAAGAGGCGCTCGTGGATGCACAACAACAAGAAGCCCGCGCAGAGAATGTTAAAGTCATATCTAGAGCTGAATTTGCCAATAAAGGTGCAAATACGCGGAAATGGGCTTGGCTCGGCGCAACAATTGGTTGGGGGCTGATATTGTTCTTTATTGCGATGATCCGAGTCTTTTTGGACCCTCGCCTTTATACCGTACCGGCCGCTCTCCGCGCCGTTCCAGAGCCTGAGCCACTTGTCGATTTAAATGCCGCTCATGCGCCTATTCCCGAAGCCGTCCCGGTCTATAACCCACCACAGCCCTATGTACCTAATCCTTATGAGGCTCAGCCTGCGGCATATGGCTCGCCTGATCAATATGCTCAACCAGACCCATATGCTCAAACGGCCTATGCTCAGAATTATCAACAGGCTTACGCTGACCCTAATGTCATGCCTCAAGAGAGCTATATCGGAAATACAGCGATGGATTTATCACAAAATCCATATGCCTCCGGTCAAGTTAAAGCTGGTGCATTGAACGCCCCCAACCCATACACGCCTCCAAAGACTTAATTGACCATGGCGTCAGCGCAGACTTTTTCGCAATATCACTTGCAACAGCGTAATCATGCGCTGGGCGGTTTATTGCGAGGTGCTGAAAATCTAATTTTCTTTATTCTGCTGTTTCAGTTCTCGACGGCCTTAATTGCGTTGTTTTTGACGGATTTTAACAATCCGGAATATCAAAGTCCGCTGGCGAGATTTTTGTGGTATCCAGGTTATGCAGCAGTCTTTCTGCTCATGTTGAGATGCCTGCCACAAGTCATAAGATTGGCAGCTTTTAATCCGTTGCTTATTGTATGTGTTGCTATTTGTGGGGTCAGTTTCCTGTGGTCTGTTGACCCGGACACAACCCTACGACGGGCCATTGCTGTCATGGTCACGACAATTTTTGGTTTGGTCCTGGCTGCCCGATATGATTGGAATGGTCTCGTCCAAAGACTTGCCATCGTTTTCGCAGTGACGGCTGTTCTTTCATTGTTAATTGCACTCTTTCTGCCTGCTTATGGAGTTATGAGTGAAATCCATGTGGGCGCATGGCGCGGGGCTTGGGTTGAGAAAAATTATATGGGCGGCTTTATGGCGAAAGGCGTCATTATCATGCTTTGTGCCTTTGCTATGCGTCCTGACCGAGCTTGGATCTGGTTGCCATTTTGTGCGCTATGTTTCCTGTTGGTTTTACTTTCAACGTCAAAGACAGCGCTCTTGATTTCTCTGATTGGAATTGGCGGCTTCATCGCCCTTAGAATTTATCGCCGTTACACGGTCCTGCGCCCCGTACTCATTCTTTCCATGTTGCTCATTATTGGGACGATCATTGGGATGTTAGTCTTTGCACCGGATTTCACTTTTGGCTTGATCGGGAAAGAACGCACTCTGACAGGACGGACGGATATCTGGTCTGGTCTGATTGCCTCGATTCAGACTCGCCCGTGGTTGGGGCATGGTTATGGTGTCTATTGGCTCGATCCCCTTGGGCCCTCTTATTTCGTAAGGTTGGAGCTACAGTGGGGTATTCCAAGTGCGCATAATGGGTGGCTGGAGACATGGTTGTCGACGGGCCTATTAGGCGTCGGAACATTTGCTCTTTTATTTGTTGGTACAATTATCTTAGCTTTTGATCGCCTTAGAAAGGGCGGCACAGAGACCTATTGGGTGATTTTGTCGACGATTATGTTTCTGAGTTTCTCTATGTCGGAATCTACAATTTTACAGCAAAATGATCTGTCTTGGGTCATGTTTGTTGCGACAACAGCCAAATTATTTGCTTTTGAGAAGCCGTATTGGAGAGATCGGGTCCGTCTGCCTTACTTCCTAACGCGTCGGACAGATTACACGCCTTTGCCAGCTTAGAGACCGTAAAATTTCGGAGCGAGACGATCAGCCCAAAAGATTTTACCAACGCCTTGTGCCATTCGCCCCAAATTTAAGACAGACTCTGGCTTCCCCATAAGTTTCGACAATGCATAGCGAAACCCAAACAGTAAAGTTTGTGCGCCACCGACACACATCCAAAAAATCACGGAAGGAAGGCCTGATAAGCCTTTACTGGCCGCTTCATGTGTGGGTGTCTGGCCAAAGGCAAAGTTTCTACGCCAAACATAGTTTAATGTCGCACGTGAGGCGGGGACGTGTTCTAGTGTGACAGCTTTATTCGTCCATGCGATGCGAATGTCCTGTTTTTCTAAACGACGGAAAAGCGCATCATCCTCACCGCCTGTTTGATTTAAGGACGTGTCGAAAGCTGGTATTGGTAAGATCGCTTTTTCCCGATCAATGAAACAGTTCCCTGTGCCAATACCGCGCTCGATAATTCCGTCTTCACCACGCGATTGGCGTGAGAAAAGCGGTCTCATTTTATCAAGAAACGGATCTGATGGATCTGGCATAACGGCATTGACGGGGCCAAAAACTAAGGCAGCGTCAAATTTTTGGGCTGCATCAAACATGCTTTGCGCCCAGGGTGAGCAGGCCTCCATGTCATCGTCAAGGAATAGGATGTATCGTCCACGCGCGTTGGCTAAGGCGCTATTTCTTGCATTACTCACGCCCGGTTCAGGGACGTGGATGTAAACGATATTTGAGTCTGAGCTTGAGATTTTTTGCGTGGCGAACTCTTTGGCGCTGGCTTTTGGGTCATTATCGGCAATAACGATTTCGATATTTAATCCGTCAACTGTTTCAGCCTCTACGCTTGCCAAAGCCCGCGCGAGCATGTCCGGTCGTTTATAGGTCGGGATGATAATTGAGAGACATGTGTTGTCAAAGCTCATGCTGCGAGCCTCCGTTCATGGATTTCCCGAAAAGCAGCGTCAACTGTTAGTACGGGAAGCCCTGTCGCTTTTACAGACTGCACGACGGTCTGAAACTCTTCTGGCGTACATCCAAAGTCACTGGGATTTTCGCGGACATCATGAGTGTACAGATTGAGCCAGAAAGGCGTCGACTTTGCCTGGTTTATTGCATCTATAGCCGTCTTTAAATCTTGCCCGGAATAGACACGCGTCGCGTTGAGTAAATTCGCGTCTTGCGATGATTTATTGTAATTAATTACGCCGCGAAGTGTTTCGAACTTCTGATTTAATGCGCGTTTTAGCCCGGGCGTTACATGTCCATAAGGATAGGCAAAGTGCCGACTTCTAGGCAGTCCGAGCTCCGACAGGGTGGCTTGGTTCTTTTCTATGTCTGCCAGATAATCAGCTATGCTCGTATTATTTGAACTCACGTGAGCAAAAGTGTGGTCTGCAATTTCATGACCGCGATCATGCACATCCTTGATGTCGTATAAACTCATATGCCGGCCCAAATGGTTTTCCGTTTCACAAAGGCCACAAGCCACATAGATCGTGGCCCGCCAGCCTTCAGCTTCTATGAGGGGCAGGGCATTTTCAATGGCGGAGGCCGGGCAGTCATCAAATCCGAATGTGATAATTGATTGATCCAAAGTCGGTAGCATAGACCTTGCAACACTGCGCGACATGAATCGCTTAGTTTTATAAATAACTTCGCTCACGATAAGGCCTCTGCATAATGTGAGGCCCGCCATAGTTTTAAGGCCGTTAAGCGCGCTTTCATCGGAAGAGAATGCATTTTCACAAAACGTTTCAATAGTGGGCGCATAGCCCTTTGCCCGGGCAGGCGGCCCAATGATTTTGAAATATTGTAAAGTGGCAGTCTTTTCGCGAGGTCAGGATGTGCCTGTGTAAATCTTAAATAATTTGGACCGGATGAGGCGAAACGAGACAGAAGCGTTTCCGTCGTTTCCAAGCCCAAATGAATGGCCGGATTGTCAGCGTGCAAAAGCGTAAAGCGTTTTGAAACACGGGCCGCCCATTCGCTATCTTCCCAACCCCAGCCGGAAAATCCTGAATCAAAAGGCTCTGCGTCTAAAACGGTTTTGCGAACACAAAGATTGGAAGAGGCGACATATTGCGGTCCGCCTGCCATCCGTTCCTCCAATGTCAGGCAATCTGAGATCTCGGACAACGCTCTGTGCAAGTCTCTATCCGCATCTTCCTGTTTCGTTTCCACTTCGAAACCGCCAAACACAATATCTGCGTCGCTGGTTTCAATGAGGGCGAGATAGTTATTTAGAAAGGTCTCGCGAGAAGGTAGCATGTCGGCGTCCAAAAACAAAACCCAGTCACCTCTAGCGGCTTCATAAAGAGCGTTTCGGGCTGCAGAGCGTCCTTTGTTCTCTGAGTTTGTAATCAATGTTACAGCGCCAGTCGCGGCGTTTATGGCCGTATTCATTTGTTCAGTCAGCTGCGCGTCACCTGTGCCGTCATCATAAAATAAAATCTCAACTGGCAACGAACCGATTTGTAGATCTAAGCTTTTCAGTAAGCTGGATGCGTTGTCTTTGTAGAAAGGGACGAGGACCGAAAGTCTTGGCGGCTTGTTTGCTCTTGCAGGGCTATGTTGGACTGTGAGGCTCATTCTGCAGGCTCCGGGATTGACCTAGAGGACAAACGCTCCCGAATGTTACGGATAACTGTCCGGCAATTGGCCGCATTTGCGACCCAACACGCCAAGAAATAGACGCATACACCAACCGTGCCTTTGATTATAAGTGTGACAAATCCCGGCGTCATATTGTGCAGTGGAAAATAATAAACAGCGAGCGCCATGATTGCGCTACATCCTGAAACCTCAAATGCTGCCCGTAAGGGAAGGGGTAATGGATAATCCTGACGCGCAAGATATGTGGCGATAATAATCGCGAGCGTATAGCTGATGATCGTCGCCCAGACTGCGCCTATGAGTTCGAATTTCGGAATTAGAACGACATTAAGTCCAATGTTTAAAATAACAGGTAACACAAGAGCCCATACAAATTTTCGGGTTTTGCCAGACAGCATGAAAGCGCGGTGAACATAATAGGTCATCAAGCCGCTGATCAATCCGGCAAAGGCAATCCAAGGCATGATCGTGATCGCATTATCTCTCACACCTTCACCCAAGATAAATCCTGCATCTTTTGCAACGAGGGCGATACCTGTTGCAGCAGGCACGGCGATCCATAACAAGGTTGCACCATAGTTTTTCAAAATGGCTTGAGACTCTTCCGTACCTTGCTTTTCCATTGCGGTAATCGCGACGGGCGTTACAGCCATGGCGACCCAGATAAATATAATTTCCAGACTTCGGTTCGCCAGATTATAGCCAGCATTATATTCCCCTGCAGAGGCTTCGTTCATCAAAGCTGCTATCAAATACACATCGGCCGAATTCAATGCGTAGGAGAGCAGTAACCCTATGCAGATCGGTGCCCCATAGGCGAAGTAAGTCTTTGTTTTATCTAAATCGAAACGACCGCCACGCATATATTTCCACATAAATAAGAGATCGACAGTGCCCACGATGATTAAACCACAGATCGTACCGACAAAAGGTGCTGCCGCTTGTAAGGGTGTGACGAGAATAAAGAGAATGCCAATCGTAAAGCTCAATAAAGTGTAGCTGGAATAGGTAATGGAGTAGCGCTTGATACGATGAGCGGCCTTATGGGCTTCCATACCTAAATTGAAAAGGATTTGTAAGCTGGTCGAGGCAAGAGCAAAGGTCAAAACAAAGATCAGTTTTGAGTCCAGCTGTGCGACAGTCAAAATCATCATAAAGAGGCTAAATGCCCCGGCGCCTAGAAATAGCCCCGTTTTATAAAGGGTCTTTAAATGAGAGGCGACGTCATTCTCTCGCTCCGCCCGCGCTTGAAATCTCTGCATGGCGGCTTCCAGCCATGTAAATAGACCCATATGTACGAATTGTATGGTGATCATCGCAATCGCATAGATGCCAAATTCTGACGGCTCTAACAGCCGGGTCAAAATGACAATTGTCCCGAATGCCGTCAGCATATTTGCCAAATTGACTGGCAAATAAGAGAGTATGGATTTACCTAGCACAGGCTTAACGCACGTTCGTTCTGTCGCCTAATAAAACAGGCAAGGTTTTCAGCATGATGTAGATATCCCACATCACATTTGATTGTTCGATATATTCGACGTCCAATCTTACGCGCTCTGCGACATCTGTTGCCGTATGTAGGGGGCCACGAGAGCCATTGATCTGCGCCCATCCTGTCATACCAGGCTTAACTTTATGGCGATGGGCATACTCATTTACGAGCTCCATGCTGTCCTTGCCCTCTGTTCTCATGCCAACGGCATGGGGGCGGGGGCCAACGAGGGACATTTCACCCTTCAAGACGTTAAGGAGCTGAGGCAGTTCATCAATTGAGGTCTTGCGGATGAAATGCCCAATTTTCGTGATACGGGTATCACCTGCAACTGTTTGTTGCTCGGCTTTCAGATCAGCCTGATCATTCCGCATCGACCGGAATTTATAGACATTAAAGATGCGGTTGTTAAATCCGTGACGCGGCTGTTTAAATAAAGCTGGACCAGGACTGTCTAAGCGAATGAGCAGCGCAATTAACCCTAAGATCGGCGCGCCTAAGACCAATGCGGTTGCAGAGATAACAATATCCATCAATCGTTTTACAGCTGTGTGACGACCGGATTTAGGATTGCCTGTCACATCGCGTAGGCTGATTTCCGCAATTTCAGAGACGCGTTGTTGAACGTGATTCAGATTTTCAAACTCATCGACAACAAAGGCAATTCTGTTGGGTAGCAAGCGTATACGATTAACAAAGTCTTGCTTACGTTCGCTCGCCATAGCCGGAAGCGTGACAACAATTCTATTAATATAAGGAAGGGCGTCCCATTCCAGCAGGCTCTCAACCGTACCGATAACGGGGACTCCATGAATATTGTGGGGGGCCCTTGCCATCCGGTCATCAAAAATCCCCAAGATGTTAAGCTCTTTCGTCTTAGCATTTTCTTCAATGATGCGACGTGCACTTTCCGTTGCACCTAACATGACAATGGTTGGGGCTAGAGCTCCGCGCATATGTAAGCGGCGGATTTGTGCGTGATAGACACTATGTAAGACGGTCAGTAGGACAATTGCGCCTAGGCCGGCTTTCGCCAAGGCATCCGGCAAAAATGTCTCAGGCCTGATAATCAGGGCAACAGTTAGCCAAATACCCAGCGCTGCGAAGCTAGCGATTATCACAGTCTTGAGATGGGAAGCTAATGTCGTCGCGGCATTAAACTTATAGGCGTTGGAGGCGAATAAAGACGCAATGAAGATAACTGAGCCTAATATAGACGCCGTAACAGGGGCCATTATACCGCGTTGATTGACGCCAATATATCCGTTCCAAATTCCAATCGCGATGATGACGCAAACTAATACAATGTCCAGGCCACGCAATCCGAAGCGCAACGCACTTAAGTTTGTTTGTCGGCGTGGTACATTAATATCAGCTGTCGTTAAACGTTTCCGCCGCCGATCTTTGGCGGGGGCTGTCTTAGCTTCAGGTCGTATCTTTGCCGCAAAACTGTCCAAGCGAGATGCTGACGATCCTCGCTTTTCATCACTCTGTCTGGCCACAGGTCGTGACGGCTTTGGAGTAGAGTCACTGACATGCAAAGGAGCGGCTAGGGCTGCCCCATCTGTTTTGCGTATTGGCATTCGTTTCACCTAATGTTTTTCGTTCGTTTACCGTGACGAAGCAAATATCTCGTAAACACGATGTACTTTTTCTCGCATGCAAATCTTGGGACGATTAGATTGGGCCGTATCAGCTCGGCGCAAGTCGCATCAATTTATGGTTAATAAATTCTAAAACTGTAATGTAGCTGCATTCATTTGCATTAGGGCTTGCGGGAACTATGCGAAATCGCTAGTCCCGCCGACGGAGACGTGGCCGAGTGGTCGAAGGCGCTCCCCTGCTAAGGGAGTATGGGTCATAAGCCCATCGAGGGTTCGAATCCCTTCGTCTCCGCCATTATTTCTTGGAATTTCTATTGACTTAACTCCCTAAGGGAGGGGAATTTCTAATCGGATATGATTTTAACCGAGTTTCTAGCAATGAGTTTATGCGGGAAGAGGGCTTCGACGCCTCGTTCTTTAGGGAGGGCAATTGATCTTAAGAGCTGCTTTGCGGCCCAATGCCCATAGTCTTTCAGGGGTTGTTTTACTGTCGTGAAGGGGGGAACAAACATTTCTGACAGATCCGCACCATCGAAGCCCGCTATCGAAATGTCTTCTGGAAACGCGACACCGCGTTGCGTGGCGCAGGCGATTGCGCCAGCCGCCATATAGTCATTTCCGGCAAATATGGCTGTTGGAGGATTTTCTAGTGATAATAGTTCAGTAGCGGCCTGAAATCCTGATTTAAATGTTGAGAAGCCATTTTCGTATAAGAAGTTGCTAAGGTCTATTCCAGCATCAGACATGGCTGCCTTCAAACCTTCGCCGCGACGGTTTGCCGTTATGTGTTGCTCGCGCAGGCCAATATATCCAATTCGTTTATGCCCGCATTTTATAAAGTGGCTTCCTAACTCATATCCCGCCTTATAATCGTCAATGCCGACCTTGCTAATAGACTTATTTATTTCTCCAATCTTAAGAGATGATTCCACCAACACAACGGCACAATTTGCGTCTAATATACTCCTGATCAATGAGACGTCCTCTGAAAGGGGCGGGAGGAGAACAAAGCCATCTGCTGTTCGACCCTCAATCATGCTCAAAATATGATCTCGTGGTTCCGTGGCACCTAAGGGTTCTAAGACAAGTTTATATGAAGTCTCTCTACAAACGGGTAAAAGGCCTTCCAGGACGCCTGTAAGAAATTCTGAAGCCGGAGGTTCATAGATCACAGCAAGGCTGTAACTTCGTTGCCCTCTGAGCTGACGGGCAGCCAGATTGGGCTTAAAACCAAGCTCGGCGATTGCGTCTTGGACTTTAGTTCGCATTTTTTCGGATACACAAGGCTCGCCGTTTAAAACGCGTGATACCGATTTAAGTGAAACCCCTGCCTCTCTCGCAACAGTTTCTAGTGTCGTGTTTTTCTGCAGCGGTCTTTTCAAATCAGACACGGCAGCCCCCCAATTGGTTTAAAAAAAATGATGTCACGATCAATATTCGACGCGCAGTTATTTACTATTCGTTCTGCGCGCCCCGCCGAGTATTAGTGAAAGCATCATTTGTGTGGGACCATAAGAAAATTATGATCCAGCTTTGCAAGAAACTCTAATCGATATATTTACTCGCGTCAGCGTTCTTACCCAAATTCATGACGTAAAACTGCCCGAACTCAAGTTTTTGCTTGGCGTGCGCGAGATTAAAATTCACATTGGTTTTGTCCGCATCATAATCAATGCCGGCTTTTCCGCTTACAGAATAGAGCTTCCATTCTTTACCAATGTCGAGGCGCTGATTAAATACAGAGTTATATGGCTCGCTATTTTGTTGAATCGAAACTGTAATATCGCCCGCTTCGTTTCCTTTTTGTGGTTTTACCGTACGGGCCCAAAATGACATGAGAATTGCATCGTCTTTTTCGATTGATGTCGACATAGGTATACGTATCGCTACGTCCCAAGGGTTGCGCTTCCGTTTTTTGACAGAAACTTGATAGGCCATGCCCCCTGGCGCGCCTTCAGATTTCACGACTAAATTTCTTTTATCTGAGCCATCCGTGCGCCACTCAATGTCATAAGGATTATTTATTAGAGTCCCCGGTAGTTGCGCGTCTAGGACCTTTAAGGCTTCCGCCATCTCTGGGGATAAATCATCGTCAGCATAAACCCCAATTGGCATTCCAATAGAGAGTAAGGTCGCAGTTGATAAGGCTATAGCCATTCTTCTAAACATAAATCTTTCCCAAATTTTTTCTATTTTCTAAAAACTTACGGGAATATCGATAGAACTGTCAATTTTGACATTCATATGGAAAAATTTGTTTATATACTGTTCAAGTAATGCTGACTCGTACTCCAGCATTAATCGCGCGATTATAGATAAAAGAAACTTATCCACTCATGACTTTTGGCTAGGCCAGAGCTATATTTCTTAGTGCGTGCATACCAATTGGCGGGACCAATTGATGAATAATACGAAATTTGCGCTATTTTGTGAAGAATTACTTTCCTTTTATCATGGAGAGCGGATAAAGCAGGCCGCAAGTGCAAACCAATTTTGATTACCAATTTAGTCTATCCATTTTACAGGCCGGGTTAAGTGATTCAAAATTTGAAGTAAGATTTAACCAGGAGTCCAGAATGAAAATTGCTTTAATTATCGAGAACAGCCAGGCCGCTAAAAGTGAGATTGTCCACAAGGCTCTCAAATCGGTAGCTGAACCGGCTGGTCATACAGTTTCTCATTATGGCATGTATGCGGCGGATGATGATGCGCAACTGACATATGTTATGAATGGTTTACTGGCTGGTCTGTTAGTCAATTCCGGCGCTGCCGATTTTGTCGTCTCCGGTTGTGGTACGGGTATGGGGGCTATGTTGGCGCTCAACACGATGCCAAATGTTGTTTGTGGATTAGTTATCGATCCAACAGATGCGTTTTTGTTTGGTCAGATCAATGATGGCAATGCGATTTCTATGCCATATGCCAAGGGCTTTGGCTGGGCTGCAGAGCTGAACCTTCAAGACTGCTACCGGAAGCTTTTCGAAGTAGAGCGCGGTGTCGGTTACCCGAAAGAGCGCGCCGAAATCATGGCGAAGAACCGCAATATCCTCTCAGGTGTGAAAGCGGCAGCGACGAAAGACATGCTCACAGTCATGAAATCCGTTGATCAAGATCTGATGAAAGCGGCGATTGCGGGTGAGCAATTCGAAGAGCTCTTCTTTGCAAATGCAACAGATGAGGCCCTGATCGCTTATGTTAAAGAGCTTTTAAGCGCATAACTTAAATTATGGCCCGCTACGGCGGGCTTTTTTATTATTCAATTATCAGGAGCCTCAGATGCAGGTGAACCCATTTGATTTAACAGGACAAGTTGCTTTAGTAACAGGTGCCAATACAGGGCTCGGGCAGGGCATGGCTTTGGCTCTAGCAAAAGCTGGGGCCGACATCGTTCTCATTGGCCGTTCAGAGCCGACAGAAACAGTCTCAAAGATCGCAGAGATCGGTGTGAAATCCCATTCAATTCTTACGGATTTGGGTAATTCAGACAATGTAGCAGACATTGTTTCAGAGGCTGTGTCCGCTTTTGGCCGTGCAGATATCCTCGTGAATAATGCCGGAATTATCAAACGCAATGAAGCCATCGATTTCACGCCCAATGAATGGGACGCTGTTATGGATGTTAATTTGCGGACGCTCTTCTTCCTCTCACAAGCTTTTGCTCGGCATCTTGTGGCGGAGAAGAAGTCCGGAAAGATCATCAATATTGCGTCTATGTTGACATTTCAGGGGGGTATTCGCGTTCCGTCTTACACCGCGTCTAAAAGCGCTGTCGGCGGCCTGACAAAGGCCCTGGCGAATGAATGGGCCGCACACGGCATCAATGTAAATGCGATCGCTCCGGGTTACTTCGCTACAAATAATACGGCGGCTTTGCAGGCAGATGAAAAACGTAATGCAGAGATTTTAGGCCGTATCCCAAGCGGGCGTTGGGGACATCCTTCCGATATGGGTGGCGCGATTGTTTTCTTGGCTTCAGCAGCGTCTGATTACGTTCAAGGCATCACACTTCCCGTAGATGGCGGTTGGTTATCTCGTTAGTTTTTAAAGGGGTGAACATAGGGGTTCTACCTCTGATTTTTGGTCAAATAAAATAGGCGCGCTTTTCATAGCGCGCCTTTTTTTATGCTTGGATTTAATTGACCAAGATCATCGAGATTTGCGGGATATAGGTCACCAGCAGAAGGCATATGATCAGGGCGAGATAGAAGGGCCACATGGTTTTAACCGTGTCCTCCATTCTGATTTTCCCGACCGCTGAGCCAACAAATAAGACCGTCCCAACAGGCGGCGTAATTGTCCCAATCCCTAAGGCCAGCATCATAATCACGCCGAAATGAACCGGATCTACGCCTATGGTTTGCACCACCGGAAGGAAGATCGGCGTCACGATGATGATCAGCGGTGCCATATCCATAAATGTCCCCAAAACCAGAAGACATATCAGAACCATCAGCAGAATGAGGAAAGGCGATTCCGTCATGCCGAGGATCAGATTTGACATCATCAATGGCGCTTCAAGAAGGGCGAGGAGCCAGCCAAAGGCCGCCGCTGACCCAATGATAAGCATGATCAAAGCTGTTGTTTTGGCAGAGTTTATAACGGCCGTCTTAAACTCTTTCAGGCCCAAGCTCCGATAGAAAAACACGCCGATAATGAGCGTATAAACAATCGCCACGGCGGAACTCTCTGTCGGCGTAAACACGCCGCCCAAAATACCGACAACGATAATCACGGCAGTCAGAAGGCCCGGGATCGCATAAACGGCAGATAGGAGCAGGGCTTTAAATCCAGGGAAAACACCTTTGGCGTAGCCCTTCTTGCGCGCGATGAGTGAGATCACGACCATCAGGGCGAGGCCGCATAAAATGCCTGGCAAAATGCCGGCCACAAAGAGATCACCAATCGAAATCGACACACCACTGGCAGCGGCATAGATAATCATATTATGGCTGGGCGGAATGATCAGGCCCAAGATCGCGGCGGAACAGGTGACGTTCACAGAGAAGCTGCGGTCATAGCCTTTCTCTTCCATAATCGGGATCATGGTCGAGCCAATCGCAGACACACTGGCAACAGCCGACCCGGAGATCGCGCCGAACATCATCGACGCGCCGACATTGACATGTCCCAACCCGCCCCGAACACGGCCAAACAACCCTTCGGCCACTTTGATGAGACGTGCGGCAATGCCCGTCTGGGTCATGAGGTCCCCGGCGAAAATAAAGAAGGGAATGGCCATCAAGGTGAAGACATCAATCCCCGCAGAGAGGCGTTGCACCGCAACGAGCGGGTTGAGCCCCAGCGTGGCAAAGGTAATCATGGATGAAATCAGAAGCGCAAAGGCAACGGGAACCCGTATGGCCAGAAGCGCCATCAAGCTCAGAAGGAGAATAATCAGTTCCATATTAGTCTACCTTTTCTGATTTCGATTGAAGGGTCTCAATCAACTGTGCCCCGGAAAAGAGCGTAATGAGCGCCCCCGAAATCGGGATGGGCAAAAGGGCTAAACCTCTTGGCAAGCCGAGTGATGGAATATCAAAAGCCCAAAGCGTCGTGGTCAATTGCAAACCCGCAATCACCATAACAATACCTGCACAGGCGACGGCAAAATGCGCAATGAGGTCAAAGCTCTTTGCCAGCCGCGCCGGGACGGCGTTTCGGATCGCATCAATCCGGATGTGGAATTTCTCATGCACACCTACGGCCGCGCCGAAAAAGACGAGATAGCCGAGCAGGAGCAAAGACAAGCGCTCTGACCAAGCCGGGCTGGCATTGAAAAAATATCGCGCCACAACCTGATAGGTAATGATGGCTGTCATGGCCACGATGCAGAATGCACTGATAAACAGGGCGATCCCGCTTATACGATCTAAGACGGTCTTCATCAGCCTTGCCCTCCCATTTGGTCAATTCTGTCTACAAATGGCTTCAACTCTGGCGTGACGAACTCCTCATAAACCGGCCCCATCAAATTGCGGAACGGTGCGCTGTCTATGTTGGAGAGAATTTCGCCGCCAATGTCGAGAAGCGCTTGCTTGGATTCCTCCACACTCACATCCCAGAGGCTGCGCATGACCCCCATTGAATGACGTCCGGCTTCCAAGATGAGAGCCTGATCTTCTTCTGAAAAGCCTTCCCATGTACGCAGGCTCATGATCAACATATCCGGCGTTCTGAAATGCCCTGTCTCAGAAAAGTTGGGGGCCACTTCATAATGACGTGTACTGATATAGGCGGGCCAATTATTTTCCGCCCCATCAATCACATTCTGGACAAGGCCCTGATAGACTTCGCTAAAATTCATAGGGGTCGGGTTGGCGCCCAGCGCCCTCATCGTCGCCAAGAAAATATCTGAATTGGGCACGCGTATTTTTTGACCTGCCAAGGCCGAAGGATCTGGAATGACGCGATCCGTGTTATAAAATCCACGACCACCGGTGTCGTAAATCGCGACGCCTCGCAGACCGAAAGGCTCTAACGATTCCATAATCGTGCTGCCAATATCGCTATCGATCACGCTGCGCTGATGCTCTGCTGAGCGAAACAGAAAGGGGAGGCTGAAGAGCTTTGTCAGGGGCGCAATATTATTGAGGGCCCCGGCGAAGGTTCGGGTCAGGTCAAGACCGCCAAACATGGCAATTTCCAAAGTACTGCCTTCAGAGCCGAGTTGCCCACCGGGATAGTGTTTCATTGAGATCCGTCCATTTGACTTCTCATCAAGATATTTCCCCATGGCCAAAGTCGCTTGAACAGCCGGATAATCATTGGCTTGCGAGTCTGTCGCGTAAAGGACCCGTCCGCCGTCGAGAACCTCGCCAGAACATCCGGCGAGGGCCATTGACCCGCCCATCATCAAACCGCCGAAGTGGCGACGATTAAGTCGCGAGATCGACATCTGTTTCTTATCCGTCATGATCTTGTTCGCTTATTTTTAAGTCTAAACATAGTCTGCCTCTCCCCATGGCGTTGGATATTTCAAAATCAAATTGTAATGAAATCAGCGCCGTGTTCTTTTTTCGAGTTGGTAATCATAAAGCGAAGGGACATCTTCCATAGAGACATTGATGCGCTCGTAATATGGCTTCGGCAGATAATTTACCTCAAACTCGCGATTGCCCGACACGCCAACGACCCGACCACTTGGACCTTCTTCCAGGCCGCGCAGATCAACAACTTCATCTCTTTCTGCACCGCTGCGGACATTCACTTTCAAATTCCATGTCGTGTTGTAACGCCCATGTCCCGGCTGCCAATATCCAGCGCCACTCCCATCCCACACCGGATAATAGACCCCGTTTTCATCGCGTCTGGCATCGACATTGAAAGTGATATTGTCGAATAGATTTTGATGGTTCGCGCCAGAATGTTGGTCCAGAACTGCGGCTTGGTTAACGACTGCATTTTTAAAGACGCATTTGGTGGATTGCGTGTTCAGGCTTAATGAATGTACAGGCCTGTTGTTCACGGTCAAATTTTCAATGAGAACATTATGCACATTGCCGGCATGGACCGAATAATGCGCGCCCCTATCCCCATTGGTTGTAATATTTTCGATTGTGACATTGGCGCTATTATAGCTTAAAATACCCGCATCCGCGTTTAGGAAGGTCACGTCTCTGATCCAGCCGTCGAATACGCTGGTCAGATAAATTCCATTATATCCGCGCTCCATGTGATGCCCGAAATAGGGGGTTTCAGGGAATGAGATATGAATATCTTCAATACCGACATTTGTTATATGTTGCCATTCGGCAAATTGCGCCGGTATGGTTTCAGAAATAGTGTGCAGAAGCGGGTCGCTAATTGTAACACTGCCTTCGCTTACGGCCAAAATTTTCGTTTTTTGCCGAACCAAAGGACGCTCAGGGAATGTCCAATGATGTGAGCCAATTTTCTTTCCGGTATCTCCCGTGCCGTAAATTTCTTTCAGCAATGGCCCGTCTTCACCATCACGGTTTAGCCATTGTAGTTCAACAACATCACCTACGCTTAAATTCGTCGTGTCAGAAACGGAGACAGTTTGCGTTCCCGCTTCGCCGGATGTCGCATTCGCGAGAACATTAATTTCCGGATCACGTTCTTCCAGATAGGCGGCTGGGCGGGTGCCGTCTTTTTGCACCCAGATAAATCCACCGGTCCACGAATATTCAGAGAAAAGCTCGTCAACATTTTGATCTTTATCGCGCTGCCGCTTGTCGTATTTTTTGAGATAGGTTCGGATTTCGTCCATGTAATCGGTTTTATCTATCATCTGAAGCGGGCGGGGAAAGTGGAGATCCGTTCCATCCACGCCGGAGCCCGCGCCGCGCAATACGATGTCGCTACGTTTGATTTTCAAAATATCGGAGATAATTACGCGACCTTTTGGTAATTTAACGATAACCGGACCATCTGTTTTGTGGGCGGCATCTAAAGCCTCCAACATGGCTTTAGAGTCGTCTATTTTGTCATCTGCGGTCACGCCGTATTCTATGACATCAATTATTGTGCCTTTGACAGTCGGTATTTCGCCAATCCCATGATTATAGCCTGCATATGAGAAATCCGGCAGGCGTTCTGCAGC
>CAZBDT010000028.1:15412-21402 GCA_964490745.1 uncultured Algimonas sp. | reverse complement strand
ATGTATTCCTGCGCCATGTCTATGTTGACGTCTTGCGGGTCCTGGCCTTTTGGAATGGTGGCGTTGATTTTTTCATATTTCACGTAAGCGCCGTAACGGCCCTCCATGATCTGAACGGGTTTTTCTGTAGATGGATGTTTGCCGAGGTCTTTCAAGACTTTACCGCCACGTCCGCGTCCGGGATTAGCTTTCTTATCGGCCAGGCGCGCGATGGCGTCATTCATACCGACCGTAAACATTTCGTCCGGATCTTTCAGGCTGACATAGGTTGTGTTGTGTTTGATATAGGGGCCAAAGCGACCAAGCGCAGTAATGACTTGATTGCCGTCTTCCGGATGGGCGCAGATTTTGCGTGGCAAATTAATCAGCATCAGGCCCTTCTCGAGGTCCATCGCGTCATAGGGCCAGGTTTTCGGCAGGCTTGTGCGCTTTGGTTTTTTCTCTGTTTCCATTTCGACATAGGGACCAAAACGACCTGTCTTGAGAACGATATCCTTACCTGTTTCAGGATGTTGTCCGAGGATTTTATCCTCTGCCGCCGTGTCCGGCCCGTCGCTGCCAAAGGGACGTGTCATTTTACAGTCGGGGTAGTTCGAACAGCCAACAAAGGCGCCGAATTTTCCGAGTTTCAAAGACAACTCGCCATCATCACATTTCGGGCATTTGCGGGCAGGCGTACCGTCTTCTTTTTCCGGAAAGACAACAGATTTCAGCGCAACATTCAACGCGTCGAGAACATGCGTGACGCGTAGCTCTTTTGTACCGTCAATCGTGGCGGAAAACTCGTCCCAGAAATCACCGAGAAGTTTCAGCCAGTCGAGATCTCCGGCAGAGACTTTATCAAGCTGGTCTTCCAGATTGGCCGTATAGTTATACTGGACATATTTGGTGAAAAACTCTTCCAAGAAAGCCGTCAGCAGGCGGCCCTTATCAGAGGGTGTGAAGCGGCGTTTTTCCAGTTCGACATAGCCACGGTCCTGCAAGACTTTCAGAATGGAGGCATAAGTTGATGGACGGCCAATGCCGAGCTCTTCCATGCGCTTGACGAGCGAGGCTTCTGAGTAGCGCGGCGGCGGTTGTGTGAAGTGCTGGCTGGCTTCGATATCTTTCGCCGTGAGGGATTGCCCGGCTTCCACAGCGGGGAGGTCTGTATCCTTCTCATCACCGTCATCACTCTTTTTTGCGGCCGTTTCCTCATAGAGTTTCAGAAAGCCGTCAAAGCGCACAACCTGACCCGTGGCGCGCAAGCCAACGGTGGAAGCATTATCTTCTATTGTGACGGTTGTGCGCTCTAATTTCGCGGCTTCCATTTGCGAGGCCATGGCGCGTTTCCAGATCAGCTCATAGAGCTTTTTCATATCGCCGGAGAGTTTCAGCGAATCCGGTGTACGGCTGAAGGATGTTGGTCGAATGGCTTCGTGAGCCTCTTGCGCATTTTTGGCTTTGGATTTGTAGACGCGGTGCTGTTTCGGGAGGTAGCTCTCACCATATTCATTTTGGATTGTGGCGCGGCAATCGCTGATCGCTTCGCCGACCATACTAATCCCATCTGTTCGCATATAGGTGATGAGACCTGTCGTCTCGCCGCCAATATCGACGCCTTCGTAAAGACGCTGTGCGGTCTGCATAGTTTGCGTGGCCGAGAAGCCGAGCTTGCGCGAGGCTTCTTGTTGCAAAGTCGAAGTCGTGAAGGGCGCAGATGGATTACGGGTGATGGGTTTGGCTTCGACCTTGGTAATGGACAGCGTAGCGGCTTGAACAGCCGCTTTGGCTTTCATGGCCAGATCTTCATTGCCTAAGGAGAATTTATCGAGTTTTTCGCCGTTGAGAGATACGAGACGGGCAGGGAAGCTGCCCTTGGCCGCCGTCATTGTGCCTGCCACGGACCAATATTCGCGCGCGTCAAATTGCTCAATCTCTGTTTCGCGCTCGGTGATGAGTTTTAGAGCTACAGATTGCACGCGTCCGGCAGAGCGGGCCCCCGGAAGCTTACGCCACAACACGGGAGAGAGTGTGAAACCTACAAGATAGTCCAGCGCGCGTCGGGCCAAATAAGCATCAACTAGCTCTTGATCCAATTCGCGCGGATTGGCGATGGCGTCTGTAACGGATTTTTTCGTAATAGCGTTGAAGACAACGCGTTCGACGGGCTTGCCTTTAAACTCTTTCTTTTTGGAGAGAACTTCCAATAAATGCCAAGAGATCGCTTCACCTTCTCTATCCGGGTCGGTTGCGAGAATGAGTTTCTCAGAATTGCCGAGGGCGGTCTGGATATCTTTAATCCGCTTTTTTGATTGTGTGTCGACAGCCCAACTCATGGCGAAATTATTTTCAGGATCGACTGACCCGTTTTTTGAGGGAAGGTCCCGGACATGTCCAAAACTCGCGAGGACCTTATAGTCCTTTCCGAGATATTTTTCGATGGTTTTGGCCTTAGCGGGCGACTCAACGATAACGAGGTTCATGAACATACTCTATATATGTGAAGAGCGCGGCATGTGGGGGAGCGCTCAAAAAAAGTCAACCATCTGCATGATCTGAAGAAAATATTAACGCTGATTCAAAGTTGTATAGTTGAAGTTTGTATAATTTGTTATTCAGACTAGGTTTTGAAAGATTTTGTTAATACTCATACCTTTAGTTGTATCATGCGGAGAGCAAATAATACAACATAGACTCGTAGGGGCTTTAAATATGGGTAAACAAGATCAATTTTCAGTAGATACGGCAACAGCTTGCGATGACGTTGCAAACGCGAAAGGTATCGATGCGTCTATATATATCACTGCGCTTTTGGATGAATTACATTCCATCGCATATACTAGCGGATTGAACCAATTGTCAGACGACATTCAGGGTGTTTTATCGAAACATAGCAACATCGAAGTTCACGGTTAACTGGGTGTGGAGCTCACAGGCGGCTGACCCGTCCATCAGGTTCAACATAAATACTCCCTGAGAGTTCTAGTTCCAATAAAGCTGCCGTTACAATCGGTAAAGGGAGTTTCGTTGCGCGAATAACGTCATCCCTAGGCGTTGCGGTTGGAGATAAAACGGATAGGAGCTGACCCTTGGCTTTTTCGATTTCAGCGGATGCTTTGTCCACATCAAATTTGATGGAATCATATCGGCTCTCGGGTTCTTTTAACCCAAGCGCACTCAAGGTTTCTAGCACGGCAATCACGTCTTCTGCTGACTCGATCAAATGCGCACCCTGACGAATTAAACGATTGCATCCCTTGGTTCTGGGATCAAGGGGAGAGCCCGGCGCGGCCATGACTTCACGGTTTTGTTCCAGTGCATAGCGCGCCGTAATCAGCGTGCCTGAGCGCTCAGCGGCTTCGATGACGACAACCCCACGACATAATCCCGAAATAATTCTGTTGCGCCTTGGGAAATCTCTAGCTGTCGCTCTATAACCCAAGGGACTTTCGCTCACGATCGCACCGCTTTCGGCGATTTGAGCATGAAGCTCAGCATTTTCTCGCGGATAGATATGATCCACACCGCCTCCTAAAACTGCGACAGTGCCTGTTTCGAGAGAGCCGTGATGCGCCGCAGAATCGATGCCGCGGGCTAATCCTGATACGACTGTATATCCGGCTTGTCCTAATTCAGCGGCGAGTGAGTTGGCAAATCTTTGGCCAATAGCGGAGGCATTCCGAGAGCCAATGATCGCGACACAGGGGCGGTGTAAAATATCACTGCGCCCTAATACTGAGATAACAGGCGGTGGCGGATCCAGCGCCCTGAGATACTTTGGATAATCCGGCTCACTCGCACAAATCAGTTTCACCCCAATCTGTTCCGCATACTCCATCTCAGCTTCGACTTGCTCGGGTCTGGGGGGATGAATGGGTTTTTTTCGGATGAGTGTGGGTAGGGCGTCCAAGGCCGTCGTCGCGTCGCCGTAACGATTAATCAGATCGCGAAAAGAGACGGGTCCAACATTTTGCGTGCGGATGAGGCGAAGCCAATCTCGGCGTTCGGTAAAGCTGAACTCCCGTGTCAAAGCGTTAGCCTTTTTGCCCGATCTTGGACTCTTCGCCATTTTTCAGACGGATAATGTTCTCGCGGTGTCGCCAGAGGATGATCGCGGCCATTACGCCAACCATAACGCCTGCGCCCTGTGGCATGAATATGATTGCGACGAGGGTGGAGACGACGCAGGCAATCAAAGCACCAAGTGAGGAATATTTCGTGATGATAGCTGTCGTCAGCCAGACGAGCGCTGCGACTATGCCAATGGGCCAAACCAGTGCGAATAAGCCGCCAAAGAATGTTGCTACGCCTTTGCCACCCTTGAACTTTAACCAGATCGGATAGCAATGTCCGATGAGGGCAGCTGTCGCGGTGATATAGCCAAAGGGGACACCGAGCCAGTTTTGAATGATCCAGCCTGTCAGACCCGCTTTTGCCGCATCTAGAAGTAAAGTGATGGCCGCAATGTCTTTGCGTCCTGTGCGTAGGACATTTGTGGCGCCAATATTGCCGGAGCCGATTTTGCGAATGTCCCCTTGGCCGAAGGCCTTGGCGAGGAGCAGGCCAAATGGGATCGATCCGGCTAGATAGCCGATAAGCAGCGCGAGTATCCAATTCAGAATTTCAGGTGTCGTCATGCGCTTTACGTGCCGCAGGGGAGCGCCTGTGTAAAGTTGCGCAAGACCATTCATTGTAGAAATTTGGCGATAAATGCCTAGCCACATTCAAATATGTATTGGCAAGTGTGGCGCTTTGCCCATCGCTCTGATTTGACTCGGCGCACGCCACCCCCCTAATCATAATAAAGAAGCGTAAACGCTGAGGGGAGAGAGAATGAGTGAGAGTTTTGATTATGTGATCATCGGGGCAGGGTCAGCAGGATGTGTAGTGGCCAACCGCCTTACGGAAGATCCAAATGTAACTGTCTGCTTATTGGAAGCGGGAGGAACCCATAAACATTGGAGCGTGTTCACCCCGGGCATTGCGATTTGGAATATGGTGATGGGCAAGCGAAATTGGCGGTTTGAGACGGAGCCGCAAGAGGGTCTGAATGGCCGAAAAGGATATCAACCGCGCGGAAAAGTCATGGGCGGCTCCAGTAGTTTGAATGCCATGATTTATATTCGTGGCCATAAAGAAGATTATGACGAATGGGCGCGATTGGGGAATATAGGCTGGTCTTATAAGGATGTGCTGCCCTATTTCAAAAAGAGCGAACATCGTGAAGCTGGCGGAGATGAGTATCGCGGAGAAGGCGGCGAATTAAATGTTGCGCAACTCTCTGAGCCCGGTGCCGTGAATGACGCGTTTTTCGAGGCCGGACGACAAAATCAATTGCCCTTTACGGATGATTTTAACGGGGCGCAGCAAGAGGGCCTCGGCATGTATGAGGTCACGCATAAGGGCGGCGAACGCTGGTCAACCGCCCGCGCCTTTATTGATCCTATTGAAGACCGTCCAAACCTCACTGTAATCACAGGCGCGCATACGGAAAAAGTTATCATTGAAAATGGCCGCGCGACGGGCGTTCAATATAAGGCGAATAAGCAGCAGCAAAAGGTGACGGCAAATCACGAAGTTATTCTGTCTGGCGGGGCCTTTGGCTCGCCGCAAATCCTCTTGCTCTCAGGGATTGGCGCGAAAGATAAGCTGGAACCGCATGGTATAGCGCAGGTCCATGACCTGCCCGGGGTTGGTGAAAATCTTCAAGATCATATTGACTATGTCATGTCTTATCGGTCCTCCTTGAAGGATAATTTCGGATTTTCTTTCATGGGAAATTTTCGATCTATTGTGGAGATTTTGAAATATCGCAAACACCGCAAGGGGATGTTTGCCTCTAACCTCGCAGAAAGCGGCGGATTTCTTTATACAGACCGCTCTGAACCGTCGCCGGATATCTCCCTCGTTATGGTGCGGGCCATGGTCGATGATCATGGGCGTAATCTGCATTGGGGACATGGCTATAGCTGCCATGTCTGTGTGCTGCGTCCGAAAAGTCGTGGGGC
>CAZBDT010000028.1:0-15312 GCA_964490745.1 uncultured Algimonas sp. | reverse complement strand
GTCGGGACGTGCAAAATGGGGTCAGATAAGATGGCAGTCGTTGATGACCGCTTGCGGGTGCATGGTCTTGAGGGGCTGCGCGTTGTCGATGCCTCCATCATGCCCAATCTTATCTCCGGCAATACGAATGCACCGACAATCATGATCGCGGAAAAAGCCGCCGATATGATAAAAGAAGATGCAGCTCTTGAGATGTCGGTGGCTGCCGAATAGGCAGCCTCTATGAGGAACTCTGTTGAAATCGTCGAAGTCGGGCCGCGCGACGGTTTGCAGAATGAGAAAACGCTTGTTTCAACAGAGGACAAGGTCACCTTTATTTGCAAGGCGGTAGAGGCGGGCGCGAAGCGTATTGAAATTGCCAGCTTCGTCCATCCTAAGCTTGTGCCGCAAATGGCCGATGCCGAAGATGTTGTCCGCGAATTAGGTGAGATTGCCGGTGTCACGCGGATTGGATTAACGCTGAATAAGCGCGGGGCCCTGCGCGCGCTAGAGAGCGGTGTGGATCAACTCGGCGCGGTTTGTGTTGCGACAGACGGGTTCGGTTTGAAAAACCAAAATCAGACAAGCGTGCAAACTGTCGAGACGGCGAAAGAGATTATCCGCCTGGCACAGGGGGAGGGGCGCTCGGCTCAGGTCACAATTTCAACCGCCTTTGGCTGCCCCTTTGATGGTGAAGTGCCGGAAGTTCGCGTTTTGGAAATCGCGAGACAACTCGCAGAGGCTGAGCCAGACGAAATCGCTTTGGCAGACACAATCGGCGTCGGAACACCGGGACAGGTCACCCGTCTTGTTTCGCAAGTTGCGGAGATCATCGCGCCCATCCCCGTCCGCGTCCATTTTCACAATACGCGTAATATGGCGATTGCAAATGTCTGGGCGGCGATAGCCGCTGGCGCGACCGTAATAGATAGTTCTATCGGCGGGATAGGGGGGTGTCCCTTTGCCCCGAACGCGACGGGAAATGTTGCAACAGAGGACGTCGTGTACCTCCTCAATCGGTCTGGAATTCGGCATGGTTTAGAGCTTGAGTCGCTGATAGGCACAGCCAAATGGATTGAGCCGATCCTTGGTAAAAAAGTCTCGTCTATGCTGGCCGCAGCAGGTAGTTTTCCGTAGGCTGCTATCAGCGAGATCATAAAATTAATTTTGAAGAGATAGTTTTCTGCTTGGTATCGCTCAAGTAAATTCTGGCTCTCAGTTTTACAGTGTGAGGCGGATTTCATTTAGGCCTGCCCCTACCTCATTAAATGCGTCTGTAAGGCAGCTAAGCTGGCTGTATCATAGTGATTAGATTTGGCTGACGCGTAGTTCCTCAAAAATTTTTAGAGAAGCGATCTGGACGCTTTGCGCCTCATCGGCCAAGTGGGGGAAGAATTAAAGTAAGTATTAAGCCGCTCTTTAGAGTTGGTTTATTAGCGGGAAATACGTGTCGGCAGCATCCATCTGAGACGTGGCAAGAGTCTGTCTCGCAACAGCCTGAGCGGAACTAATGCCAGAGCTGGTGCGTTGAAGAAGTACAAGTCACATGGTGACATTTTTTTTATGAGTGCCACAGAGAAGAAAGATAAAATATATGAGTAAAAGTGAAACTTCCGAGGATGCTGTCGTTTTGGACCGGGTGGAAGTAACCAGCGCAAAGCGTGTGAAGGGTATGCCCTATGTCTTGGCCTTGTCTACAGCAAGCGCAGTCTTGGTCCTTATCATTGCGACCATAGCATTTCTCTAAGCTAAGTCATGACTCGATGAGTCGGTTGTCACGTGTTCTATAAATAAAAAGCGTTTTCTTTGCGAAACCGCTTTTTTTATTTTTTCTAAGGTTTCAGTCATATATCCAAAAACTATTTGTATGAGGGCCAAGACTAACTCATCTGGGAGTTCCAATTTAAATTGGAGTTCAGAAGTTTTCAAACTGCCACCCCTACAATTCGTGGTGCATAAAAATCGTGCTAAAATTCATCGTTTTTACATTTTAAAAATCCAGAAATTAGTACTATGCGTATTCAGGAGTATGGCAGATAGTTTATGAATTTTTTTTAGTTATGCTGGGAACCATATACGCTCTCAGGCATTTGCTTTACATGCGAAAAACAATCCTTATTGTTGAAGATGACCCTTTCATTGCCTTGGATTTGCAGGACATTTTTGAGACGGCTGGATTCAGCGTTTTAGGTCCGGCAGCCACAGTCAGTACCGCGATGACCTATTTAAGTGGTGCAGAAGTAGATGTTGCACTTCTTGATTATAATCTTGGTCGGGAAACAAGTCTTCCTCTCGCGAAGGCTCTTGACGCTGAAGAGGTTCCTTTTGCTTTCCTCTCGGGACAAATCAATACAGTGATAAAGAAGGGCTTAACAAACAGCCATACAATTATATCAAAGCCCTTCGATGTTGATAGACTTCTAGGTCATGTTCATCGACTCTTGCATTAAAGATATGCCACACCCGCTGGTAAGACTTTGGCGGGGAAGGCCTAATTATAAGTCCACCAAACGGGCTGCTGACTCTCAAAAAGAGGGCAACTTTTCTACAATACTGAGGGCAAACTGAGTCGCATTAACCTAAGTTAAACAGGAACTGCGACACGATCGTACTTTGCTGAAACTTTGTATAATAGACCACATGGCATTAGCTGATGATCTGCTTCGCCATGAAAATCCAAGGGCACGATACGGGCTAGGATCTGGCTCCCAAACCCCTTATGTTCAGTAGGCGTTAGGGTTGAGTGGGAGACCGTTTCCTTCCATTCAAACTTCACTAACCCATCTTTTTCAACCCAATAAAAATCAATGGTTCCTTCATGACCTTTCAGAGCGCCATGTTTCACTGCGTTCGTCGCTAATTCATTTAGCATGAGGGTTAGAGTAAAGGCGCCACGCGCGGAAACATTGAAGTCTCTTTCTTGTCTGACACGGACCCGATCTCTGTTTTTCGATGTTAGAAATGGGGCTAAGGTTGTTTCGAAAATTGCTGAGAGAGGTGCGGACTCATATCGATTGCTGGCAATCAAGGCTTGAGTTTGCGCAAGTGTTGTAATGCGCTCTTTTAGGCGCCTGGCGAAATCTTTTTGGCTCATACCTTTGCTTCCCATTAAAGAGATTAGGCTTGATACATGCGCGTACATGTTCCCCATACGATGCTGGAGTTCCTCATTAATGAGGTTCAGATCATCTATAATTTGTGTTTGCGCATTGGCTTCAATCTCAGTCATCACGCTTGCTGCGATATCTGACAAAATTTGCTGGTCTTCTGCGCTGAAATCCGGCCTAGGTTTGGTATCAATCACGCATAGCGTGCCTAGGGCAAATCCTTCCTTAGTGATAAGAGGAGCCCCGGCGTAAAAGGCTATATTAGGATCTCCCGTCACCAGTGGGTTCTCTGCAAACCGTGAATCTTCCGCCGCATTATTGACAACCATGACTTGGTCCGAATTAATTGCGTGGCGACAAAAAGCCTGTTCTACCGATGTTTCTGACACATCTAGACCTTGCTTTGATTTGAACCATTGTCGGTCTTCATCGATGAGTGAGATCAGCGCGATCTCGGTCCCTAATGCATTTGATGCAAGGCGGGTGAGTCGATCGAATCTAGCCTCTGACGGCGTGTCCAATAGACCTGTTTTCTGCAAAGCAGATAGTCTTTCTAAGTCTGACATTTCCTTACCCTTGCTTGTGCAGCAAAAGCCTTCCCCAATCGGCTGTTACAGTACTCCCAACAATTTGTCACACTTATTTAAATAGACGCAAAGGTTAATTTTGCAGGGAAAGTGTTCTTTTGGAACCTTCCAGGTCGTTGGCGCATTGTAAATTTGACGACGTCAGGAAGAAATAATGTTGAAATTACTATTGTGCACCGCAATCTTATCACCATGCATTGTCATGCAGTTTGTGGGCGCCATTAAAACGGAAGCTGTTGAGTATAATACGACTAGTTTTGAGGCATATTACATTGAACCCGAGTTCGAGCGTCTGGAAGCTTGCAATACAGCAGAGATAGACGTCTTCTTTCACGATCAATATGTTACAATGCATTCCGCTGAATACATCGCCGAAGCCGTTGAGTTTTCAGAAAAATGTGACGAGGTTGAATATGTTATTCAGCCTATTCAGCCAATTTATTCATCAGATGAGTCTATGGGCATAGAAGAGGTCACCGTCATGCAAGCGCGCGAATTATTCTTAATACTTAAAGCTCATGGTGTAGAGGCTAAAATTGCAGAAACTCAAATACAAACTAAATTTGATAGCTTGTCAGAAAACGGTCGCACAGCCATCCTAAGAATCGATATAAAAAATACCAATAATGGTAAAGCGGCTTAATCAAACAACATGATATCTCTCATGAATCGTATCGCTCATTATGTCGATGTCGGGCAGGAAGGCTTCGACAGTCTAAAGGCTTTGCCCTACACAATTGAAACTCGCAACCCAGGCGAGGAAATCGTCACAATTGGGGATCGTGTAGATTTCGTATTTGTCATCGAATCTGGCTGGGCTATCCGCTACCGTTTGCTGCAGGACGGGCGCCGACAAATCATCAATTACATGCTCCCGGGTGGATGCTTTGATATAATGTCTATGGCTAGTGCGAAGTCAGATCACACTATTAGTGCAGCGACACAGGTTAAATTACGCCGTATAAAATCCTCAGACTTCCTAAAAACAGTGTCTGAGCACCCTCGGCTTGCAACCGCTTTCTGGTGGGTTGCTATTCAGGAAGAAGCTATATTACGTGAGCAGATTATCCGGATTGGACGTCGGTCGGCTAAGGAGCGGGTGGCACATCTGCTCCTAGAATTGAATCGTCGTATCGCCGCTATAGAGGGAAAGCATACAGATTTTATCGACTTGCCATTTCCTCAATCATTATTTGCAGACTCGCTTGGGTTGTCCATTGTTCACGTTTCACGTACGCTCTCAAAGCTACGCGCTGAAGGCTTCATAAAAACAGGCCCTGAGGGTATCGTGATATTAGAGCGTGAAAGAATGGCCGAGATGTGTGATTTCGACAGCCGATATCTGCACTTAGAAAGACTAAGGCTCGCCGCTTAAAGTTTAAGGGATGTAGACTTAATCGCGCTTACCGCTAACTCGGACGCTTCAAGGTGATGAGACAAAAGTTCGCGCAATGCCTCATCATCTGTTTGGTTTAAGCAGTGGGACAGTGCATCTTTAAACAGCACTTCCTGTTCTAGCTGCCTTATATCTTCGGAAGTTTTTATTTCTGAGTGGCTGTGATCATTTGCTGCCACTGACGCCTGCTTTCGGCTTTTCTCAATCTCATAAGAGTTCAAGACTACATCCACGGCACTGATGAAGTCCTGTTTTTGCGCCATGGCGCGACCGATCATATCTCTGTCTGAACCGTCTTTAATGGACTCAAAAATTGCCTCATAAAAGTTGAGATTTTCACGCGCGACGCTTCGGCAGCGCGCGAGACTATTAATGACCTGTCGATTACTGTTCTTATCGGACACTAAACACCGTGGAAAAAGAGAGCCTGACTAATAGCGGCCTTAACATTATCAGGCTTGAACGGCTTGGAGATGAGATAAGCAGGTTCAGGCTTATCGCCCGTCAATAAACGCTCAGGGAATGCGGTTATGAATATGACAGGCACATTATAAGATTTGAGAATGTCTTCGACGGCATCAATGCCCGAACTTCCATCTGCCAGTTGTACGTCGGCTAAGACTAGACCTGGCTTTACTTTCTCTGCCGCTTTCACCGCTTGCGTTTGAGTTGCGGCGATACTGTCGACTTTGTGGCCCAGATCTTCTACGAGGCTTTCAATGTCTGCTGCGATGATGGGTTCATCTTCGATGATTAGAACATTTGTTCTAAGCTCTTTTTCGATATCTGATTCTGCCTCTTCCAACATATCGGATGCTTTGTTCTCTGAAATATCCATGATTTCAGAAATTTCCTTTAGGGACATTCCTTCCAAAGACTGTAAAAGAAAAGCCTGTCTTGAAAGGGGAGTGAGGCGCCTGATGCGATTCTCCGCTGTATCGTCATCACCAGCATCATTTTCAAGTTTTGCACCTGTCGCGCTCCAGATGGTTAAGAACACGCGATATAAGGCGATTTTTGAGCTCAAACTGTCATCAATCGCAGTCTCTCCGGCCACAAGAGCCTCCAAAGCCGTTCTTACATAATGATCACCAGTGGCTTGGGATCCTGTAAGCGCCCTAGAAAATCGGCGTAAGTAAGGAAGATGAGGGGCTAGATTTTCGACTAAGCTCATATCTTATGTCTTTCATAATTTATTTTGGAACCAATTCTTGGTTTGGTCGTTTATATCTTTGTCAATATTATGATATAGTAGTTCGTACGCGCGCGGAACCTTTTAAGTTCCATACAAATTTACTTTTCTATGACCAAAAAGGCCCTCGATTATGACACGTGACAAATCAGTCAAAACCAGAAAGCGTAACGATTCTGGTGACGATTTCATAAAGGACCCTTTACCGGAGAAAATAGGTCAAAACCTTCGTCAAATATATGACGATGTTTTGAACGAACCTGTTCCAGACGATTTTTTGAACTTATTGGCCCAAGTCGATCAAAAAACCAAGTAACCTGGCGCAAGGTCTAGGGAAATTATGTTATGAGTGATGTTACTGACAAAAACAAAACAGATGAGAAAATAGAGTTTGATGAGGTCGCCTTTAAAAAAGACCTAACGGAACTCATTCCACATTTAAGAGCTTTCTCTCGGTCGCTATGCGGAAATGCAACTTTGGCAGATGATGTTGCGCAAGATGCGCTTCTAAAAGCTTGGAATGCCAGAGAGCGTTTTATCCCGGGCTCGAACTTGAAAGCCTGGACTTTTACAATCCTGCGAAATCAATTCTATTCTATTAAGCGGCGGTCATGGAGAGCGACGTCATTGGAACCGGAAGTGGCCGAGCAGACGATTGTGGCAAATAATGATGCGGAACATTCGGTTCATCTTAACGAACTTCGGCGCGGACTCGATATGCTCAAGGACGACCAAAGAGAAGCAATCATTCTGGTTGGTGCGTCCGGACTTTCATATGAGGAAGCTGCTGAAATCTGCGATTGTGCCGTTGGGACCATTAAGAGCCGCGTTAGTCGCGCGAGGAAAGCTCTGGAGACGATCATGACATCTGGAAATTTTAATACTGATGCTGACGATGTCAGAGCCATAAACGCTATGGATGCTATTTTAGGAGAAGCTGAAGCTTTGGCTAAAGCTTAATTCAATCGTATTTAGCAAAAGGCAAATACGTCAATGCATGATCTGCGTGTAAGATTTGGAGCTATATTCGCTCTGGCGCTTCTGCCATTGCTAGTCTTTGCCGTGATCCAATCAGTTTTTGACTTTCAACAGGATCGCAAGGGGCAATATGCGATAATGCGAACAACGGCCACACACGCGGCAACTGAAATCACCGATACACTCACAAACGCAAAAGCTATGTTAGCTGTAATTGGAAGTTTGGTTGAAAATTCCGAGAATTGTGATCAGGAACTTGATGATGTTATCAAGGCGGTTCCTCAACTCGACTATTTAGGGATCACAGACGCAGAAGGGCGTTTTATTTGCCGCGCCAACAACTCAAAAACCGGCGACATAGCCGTGGCGAGGTATGTTTTCGAAGCCTTGCCGACGCCAGAAATGCCTTTTGTCAAAGAAACTCGGTCTCCGGAAGTTGAAACTGAGCGATATGAAGCAGCCGTTGTCGTCTCTTACGGAATTTTTGAAGGCCCATCATTAGATCGGGTTGTCTTAGCGGGTTTTAAGCTCAGGGAGCTGAGAGCGCTTACTGATCGTTCCTTACTTGATCAAGACACTCATATTGCAATTATCAATCATCATGGAGAAGCCTTAATTGGCGGGCGCACACAAACTCCCGAGAAAAGATTAGAGTGGATTGATGTCGTAAATACCCAAGGTCAGTATGAAGGGAAAATAGAAGATGTTGACGGTAGCCTGAGAAATATATTTGTTGTGCAATCCGGCTCAGACAATCTTTACGTTGCAATGAGCAATCCTGAAAGCAACATAATTTCTTGGAGCCAACTCAATCCATTTTCATCGATCATTGTACCGATTTTGGCTTGGTTATTCGGATTTGTCGCGATTTGGTTGGCAACAGACAAGCTTGTACTCATTCATCTTAGAAAAATGCAACGCGCGACGAAACTCTTTGCGAAAGGTAATTACGACGCTAGGGTAGGGACTCTGAATGATCCGCCTATGTCAATTAAAACGCTGGGATATAGTTTCGATAGTTTAGCGGACACTCTCGCAAAACGAGAGGCCGATATTCGGGACTCTCTTGATGAAAAAGAGACACTGCTTCGAGAAATCCATCACCGCGTCAAAAACAATCTTCAGATTATCATATCCCTGTTGAATATGCAGGAACGTAAATCAAAAAGCGCCCACGAGTTAGATGCAATTACGGAAACTCGAAGCCGAATAAACGCAATCGCTTTAGTCCATAGAGGTCTCTACGAAAGTACTGACTTAAGATATGTAAATATGGAGGTGTTCTTAAACCGGCTTGTGGATGAGCTAAGTCTGGCGCTTGGCATGAAAAAGCAAAACATCCAGCTCGATATAAAGGTTAATTGTGAACCCATGGAGGCTGATACTGCGACACCTGTTGCATTGTTCGTCGTTGAAGCCCTTACGAATGCTGTCAAGCATGGCGTAAATAATGGCGGCGATGTCGAAATTACTCTGACCCAAAAAAACGAGAATGTAACTGTGAGCATTCAAGATAATGGCACTAGCTTTGATGAGAATACGCAACATATTGTGGGCACTGGAACAAAACTCATTAGAGGTTTCGCGCGCCAGCTCGGTGGCACTATTGACGTCAGAAATGATAGGTCAGGATACAAGGTCAGTTTGGATTTTGTGCTCAGAAAAGAGCAAAAGTAGAAAATGTAAGGGCAAAGATTTGTCCCGAAAAAAATCTATCTCGATTTTACATATGAGTCATGAGCGGGAACTTATCTTTCGCTTCTACGTTCGTTTCATATAATAGATGGAGGCCCACGTCTCTTTATTTCGAAAACTAGAATAGGAGATATACCATGCTGAGATATGCCATTACATTTTTTATCATAGCCATGATCGCGGCTTATCTCGGATTTAGTGGGATAGCAGGTGCCGCGTCAGGGATTGCGCAAATTATCTTTTTTGTCTTTCTAGCAGTCTTTGCACTTTCGCTTGTTATGAAGTTGGTTAAAGGCCAAAAAAGTTGAAGTAAATAAAACTAGGTCACGATTGCGCCGCCAATTTGTGCTAAATGGGGCCGAGGCCTATTTCCGTTTGTCACAACGATATCCTCCAGATAGTAGCACCGTGTGGATGTCGTACGTAAACGATTAAAAATAGAGACCGCGCTAGCGCATCAGCGTTTGGATCATGCACTTATTAAGCATGATTTGACGTCAAGACAGGGCCTGTCTGATTACCTCCGGGTTCATTACATCGCCCGTTATGCTTTAAACTCGACGTTTTCGGTCCATAATAACGACAAAGCTATATCTTATCTATCAGACGATTTGGCTACTTTGGGAGTGACTGAGCCGGTTGTTGAAATAAAAAAAGAAATAGAAGCGCCCCATCCTCTCGGATTAACCTATGTTATCGCAGGAAGTTCGCTGGGCAGTAAAGTCCTGTTCAGCGTATGGAATTCATCTACAGATAAAACTGTAAAACGTGCCGGAAAGTTCATGGCTTTTGCAAAAGATAGTTCTGATTGGAGAGACTTTTTGGCGCACATAGCGATGTATGATTATTCCGAGGAAGAAATTAAGCGGATAGTCAGATCTGCAAATTACTGCTTCGCAGTCTTCGAGTCTGCAAATGAACGTATGATAAGAGGACGTTAGGTGATTGATAGGCGTGACAGTGGAGAGCTAGTTGGCGAAGCTGTTGACCTTACGAATTGCGATAGAGAGCCCATACACAAGCTGGGAAGAGTGCAATCTTACGGTGCTCTTATGGCAATTTCTCCAGACTGGATTGTCAATCACGCATCCCTAAATCTTATTGAATTTCTTGGCGTTAACGCCTCGAAGGTGATTGGCTTACCTGTTGCTGATATATTGTGCCACGACGCCATTCATAACCTTCGGACGCGCCTACAACTTTTGTCCGGAACCGACTCTGTCGAACGAATTTTCGGTATAAAACTCTTAGAAACTGAGGCGGTTTTTGATGTCGCCATGCATTTTTCGGGTCGCACGCTTATCCTTGAGATGGAACATCATCAGCCTAAGAGTCAATTTGATGCGAGCTCTTACATCAGGCCTATGATGGAGCGGATTGGCGCTGCCAAAACATCCGAGGCACTTTGCAATGTTGCGGCACGGCAACTTCGCGGTTTGATCGGTTTTGATCGCGTCATGGTTTATAAATTTAACGATACAGGGGATGGTACCGTTGTCGCGGAGTCGCTGTCAGGGCAAACGGAATCCTTTATGGGGCTTCGTTATCCTGCGTCCGATATTCCAAAGCAAGCGCGAGCGCTTTATAAACGTAGCCTTTTGAGAATTATTACTGATGTGTCGGATCACGGCGTTGAGATTATCCCGGCTGCCAATCCCGAGGGAGAAGTTTTAGATTTATCTTTGAGTTCTACCCGCGCCGTCTCTCCCATACATCTTGAATATCTTACTAATATGGGCGTTGGGGCTTCGCTCTCCATTTCTATTCTAAAGCGAGGTGAGTTGTGGGGGCTTTTTGCCTGCCATCACAATAGCGCAAAATCTCTTAGCTACCCCGTTCGCTCTGCTGCTGAACTTTTCGGTCAACTTTTCGCATTTATCTTGGATCAACGCGAAGGAGATGAGGAGAGAGCCGATCAAGCCGAAGCCAGGATATTGCATGACCAGCTGATGACCCAGCTCGCGGAAGGCGGCTCTATAGGGGAAAGCCTCGACACGATATTAACAAATATTAAGCCAGTAATTCCTTTTGATGGTGCCATAGGGTGGGTTGACGGAGAGTTCACCGCTGTCGGACAAACGCCAACGCGCGAAGAATTTATGGGCATGGTCAAATTTCTAAACACCACTGCGGTCAGCCGCATCTATGCCCATGATAATCTCATTTCAGCCTATCCTAAGGCCGAAAGTTTTGCAGATCGTACGGCGGGCATTATGGTTTTGCCTGTTTCTCGCACACCGCGGGACTATATCGTGCTTTGCCGTCAGGAAATTGCAAATATGGTCAACTGGGCTGGCAATCCGGAAAAGCCGGTCACTGTCGGCCAAAATGGAACACGATTAACGCCGAGAAAGAGTTTTGAGGCTTGGCAACAGATTGTCCGAAATACCAGCTCGCCTTGGACGCCGGGCGAAAGGCGCGCGGCTGAGTCGCTGCGCATCACATTGCTCGAAGTTGTTTTACGCATGTCTGATGCTGCGCTGAAGGAGCGCGCCAAAGCGCAAGAGAGCCAAGAGCTCTTAATTGCGGAGCTTAATCACCGCGTTCGGAACATCCTAAACTTAATAAGAGGCCTTATAAATCAGAGCAAAGATGATGCACATTCCGTTGAAGAATTCACAGAGATTGTCGGAGGACGCGTTCAAGCGCTTGCGCGTGCCCATGATCAAATAACAAAAGAAAATTGGAGCCCGGCTTCCGCGCAAGAACTCATTGAAACAGAGGCAGCCGCCTATCTAAATGCAAAGAAAAGCAGGCTCTTTATTTCCGGGCCAGATGCATTGCTTGCACCGAATGCATTTACGACCTTATCTCTTGTCATGCATGAACTCATGACAAACTCAATGAAATATGGCGCGTTGATAGATAGGCGGGGCAGTGTTGAGATTGAAATGATCAAGCACGAGGACAATGCGCTTGAGATTAAGTGGCGAGAGGTTGGAGGCCCGCCAATTCAGACACCGCCAACAAGAAAGGGCTTCGGGACAACGATCATCGAACGATCTATTCCATTCGAATTGAACGGTGAAGCCGATATATCGTTTAAAATGTCTGGGGTTGAGGCCAGATTTATCATTCCGCCTGCTTACGTATCCAGTTTTGAGGACCGTGAGCAAACGATCAAGCCAGATGTCATAGAACAAAAGTCTGAAGCGACGCTTTCCGGGCATGTTTTGGTTGTCGAGGACAATGTCATTATTGCTATGGATGCAGAGGATATCGTTTCTGAATTAGGCGCTTCATCCGTATCTGTGGCCTCCGATGTGATCTCAGCGATCGACGCTATTTCCAAATCACCTATTCGTTTTGCATTGCTTGATGTGAATTTGGGGGCTGAAACAAGTGAGCCAGTGGCAGCTGTTTTAGCGGAGAAGGGAATTCCATTTGCCTTTGCAACGGGCTATGGGACTTCAACGGATATAACTGATCGCTTCAAAGATGCCCCCATCATCCAGAAACCTTATGATAAGGCGTCCGTAGAAAATGCTTTGGCTAATATGAAACTTTAGGCAGATATTCGCGTTTTCAACTCAAAAAATATTTCTTTAAATCGGGTTACGTCTTGCCAAACATGGATCCGATTATAGTGTGATCTATACATCAAGATAACAGGGCTTAGGCTCTGCCGCCAACCCACCCGCGCTGATCCAATTCAGTTTCATAGCGATCAGGGTCGTCAATGATCTCAAGAGCTTTTGAGTAGCGCTGTTTGAGGTCCTCACAGTCAGGTTTTGTCGTTAAATGTTGCTGTGCGGCTTGATAAAGATCAGTCAGCTTCCCAATGATGTCTTGCTTGCGCTTCATATCCTCGCAGCTAGCGGCGAGTTCGGTAAGAACCGAGATCATATGGAATGTGGCATTCCTATCGGTCGAAATATAAGGGCGGGATTGATCGCAGATTACAGATAGGAAGCGTTCGAAGGATATAGGAAAGATAATCAATCGAATTTCGCCTTCATCATCTACTTTATAGGGAGAAGGAGAGGGTGCGTGCGAAAGATGATTGAGAACGCTGTGGAACCAGTTCATGCAATTGATTGCGGTGAACGGATCATTGACACCTGGAGACAGGGCTCGGGCTAGGATTTCGACAAGTTCATCGGCGAGAAACAATACATTTTGATGCACAGTGCGTTCTCCGCCCAACGCGAATGCGGTTTTGATTTTCTGTTCAATTTTTTCTGAATTTTCATCGTGACAGCCCCAGACATGCGCAATTACATTTCCTTTGATGCAAAAATCTCCAGGCCGGAATTGTATGCGGATAATGAGACCGTTTTCTTTTGCGAGCTTGAGCAAAGCCTCTGTATTGAAAGTCTGCAAATACCCTTCGTCATCAGATTTGATTGCAAGCGCGTCTTTTTGCGAAAGTCGGCTTAAATCGACATTGCTTTGGATATTTATATCATCGTCATCAGAGAGTTTTTCGATTGTCTTGCGCAACTCCCGGCCTAGACGGGCTGTGATTTTTCCAACATTTAACGTCTCAGGAATGTGATGGACAAAGTAGATAAGTACACCAACGCTAATCAGCGTCATGCCAAGAGCGACAAGGAGTGATACGTTCGGTATGATTGCTGACACTTGATTGTCGACAATTGAAGGGTCGCCTGTTCGCGTCACGCGCATGATAAGCAGGCAATATACGAAGGTGGATGTGAAAGTACCAAGGGTGAATTGGTTCGCTTTGTCTCGCATGAAATTCCCAATTAACCGCGGGCCAAATTGTGCCGAAGCGCTCGTGACAGCCACCATTGTCATGGAAAAGGTAACGCCGGCAACAGTGATCATTGAGCCGGCTATCGTTGATAAAATTGCGCGTGCGCCCTCAGGACTGTTGGAGGAAAACCATCCTAAGTATTGTTTGTGATCAGTGCCTAGATTTCGGTCGATTTGACTTGTGATGACAGCCAAAATTAAAGCGCCTAGTCCCATGAGCGCGGGGATGAAGTAATAGCTACTCTGGAGATCTTGCCAAAGCTTAATTAAGCGCGCATTCACGAGGTCGCCTTATTGGTCTCTATCGCTACTTGCGTATAAGCCCCGACTGGAAAATCTCGTCTCATATCATTATTTTTTAGAGAGTTCGCTGTGCGATTTTAAAACTTCGTCACCATCGTCTTGTTTGATGAGATAAGCAGGATTGTCAGCGTCTGCATCGCGCGTAACTTCCGTGCCCTTAATGGTGCGTGTTATTTTTTGGGTGTAGCTTTTTTCAATACGCCCTTGGGCGGAGCCTTGTCCCCAGTCCCAGGATACAAGCGTGTTGTTTTCATATTTTTTTGTACTCATTTTTAAGCTCTCATGTTCCTCAAACGATATCGGACCCCCGGTTTTATGAAGGCCACTAGTCAAAATATTCGCGCGAAAGCAGCATGCCGACAGTCAACGCCGTTGCCGTTGCGGCGAGGGGTTTTTCACTGATCTCAACTAAAATTTTCTTCAGAACCGGGTCTTCTTTCAGGTTATCAGGTATATGTGCGGCTAAGAGGTCATTTTCGATATTTTGCGGTAGCTGTTTCGACCCTGTTTTCGGCTTTGGACGGGTTCGCCAACTCTCAAATTTAATAAGTAAGGCCCCAGAAATCAAAATAATTCCAATTGCCAAAAACGCCATTTCAAGGCTGTAGGTTTTCATTATCCAAGTGAATATGGCGAAGAGTAAAAATAGGGCGCCAAAGAAAACCAGCCCGTAAAACGCAGAGTGCCCGGCCAAAGATTTGGCCGGGTTCTTTGTCGCACTTTTCAATATGAAAGGTACGATAAATGTGAGAAATTTAAGCACTGTTGACGCTATCTACGTGTGAGTGCGCCCAAAACTAAGCCCGCACCAACGGCGATCGCGACAGATGTCAGTGGGTTCTCTTTAATGGAGTTTTCAGCTCTAGATGACAGCTCGCTATATTTTAGTTTCGCTTCGTCGACTTTCTCGGCAGTGACGTCTTTGACGAGCGACACCTTATCCGTAGCTTTCGCTTTTGTCGTGTCCCGGACGGTCTCTGCCAAAAGCGCAATGTCTGCTCTCAACGTTTCAATTTGCGCGGGTATGTCTTCTTTAATTTTTACAACATTTTTCTTCGTAGCCATGTCTCTTCTCCTTTATTGTGTGCGCTCGTGTCAGCGCGATATAGAAGACCAACGAGCTTGACCGTCATTTAGTTCCAAGAATGTCATGATGAATGGCTGAGACGAGCACAAAAATTACAGTCCGAAGCCTCATAATGATGTTAAGCCTTGATGGATAGCGTTTCGTGTTGATAGGAAAAATAAACCGATTTAGTCAGATCTGAAATTAGGAATAATTTCATCAAATCCTAGAATTTCTTTATATGTTTTACGCTAAAAAAATGGAGGTACCACCCGGAATCGAACCGGGGT
>CAZBDT010000027.1:0-21979 GCA_964490745.1 uncultured Algimonas sp. | reverse complement strand
GCCGAGCTTGGCTTTTGCGGTATTTACACATCTGAAGAGCATGGCGGGACGGCGCTGTCCCGTCTCGACTCAGCCTTGGTCTTTGAACAACTCGCGGCGGGGGATGTGTCGCATACGGCCATGCTGACCATTCACAATATGGCAACATGGATGATTGACCGTTACGGGGATGCGCAGCTCCGCGCCAAATATGTTCCGCGCCTGACGGCAGGCGAGTTTATCGCGAGCTATTGTCTGACCGAACCCGGATCAGGCTCAGATGCGGCCTCGCTCTCGACCAAGGCGACGCGCGATGGGGATGACTATATTCTCAATGGGACTAAGACATTTATCTCCGGCGCGGGGTGGTCGGATATCTATGTCGTCATGGCCCGTACGTCCGATGACGGCGCACGGGGGATTTCCTGTTTCGTCGTCGAGAAAGACACGCCGGGTTTGAGCTTTGGCGCAACCGAGAAAAAAATGGGCTGGAACGCCCAACCCACGGCACAAGTCATTTTCGAGGATTGCCGTGTTCCCGCGAGCAGTCGGGTCGGGGCCGAGGGTGAAGGCTTTCGCTTTGCCATGTCCGGCCTGGATGGCGGGCGCATCAATATCGGCGCGTGTAGCCTGGGCGGGGCGCAAAAAGCGCTGGACGCGACTTTAGAATATACCAAAGATCGAAAGCAATTTGGTAAAGCCATTGGTGAATTTCAAAACACGCAATTCATGCTCGCCGATATGGCGACAGAGTTAGAGGCTTCTCGCCTCATGCTCTATCGCGGCGCGGATTTAATTGACCAGAATGCCCCGAATGCGGGAGCCGCTTGCGCCATGGCGAAACGCTTTGCGACAGATATGTGTTCAAAAATCGCCAATGATGCGCTGCAACTCCATGGCGGTTATGGTTATTTGAAAGACTATCCTTTGGAACAGATTGTGCGTGATCTCCGAGTCCATCAAATTCTGGAGGGTACAAACCAAATCATGCGCATGATTGTCGGGCGCAGTCTGACGCGTCAGTAAAAATGGACGGCTGGACTCCATTACAAAGACTGATCCTTAGATGTGTTCCATTTCGCGTGAATCAGTTTCTTCAAACAAAAATATGGAACAAAGGAATGTATTTTGGAGGTATGAGCCAAGACGAGCATTCAATCGCCGTAAAGCGTTTTTTTGACTCACTGCCCGAACCAATTTGCCCCGTATATGGGCCGCCCTTCGATCCACCATGGACGGTTTTCCCAGATTACGAGGGACTTTCCAGTATGGGTTTCCGAATGGGAGGCGGCGAAGATTATATGGTCCAATTTCAACAATGGTATGCGTCGGCGAGTGAGACCGAAATCATTGAATATAAAAATCAACATCCTGCGCCCGACTCATATACCGATTTTTACGAAAAACTTGACGAGTGGCATCGGAAAAACACTTGAACTTTATAATGCGGACGACTGATAAAAAGACTGTCCCAGATGATAAAAAAATGAACTGGATAAATTTATGATAGAGCAGATCATCACGCGCAAGCGCGGGGCCATCGGCCATATTACGCTCGACAGACCGGAAGCTCTGAATGCTCTGACGGAAGAGATGTGCGTGGCGATGACAGCTGCGCTACAAGATTATGCAACCGATCCATCTATCGGGGCCGTCGTCATAGACGGTGCGGGCGAGAGAGCTTTCTGCGCGGGCGGCGATGTCGTACTTTTACACGATAGTGGAAAAGCGGGCGATGATCGGGCCGAGAGATTTTGGCGCACGGAATATGCACTCAACGAATATATTTATAGATATCCCAAACCCTATATCACCCTAATTGACGGCTTCGTCATGGGGGGCGGGGTTGGCCTGTCTGTGCATGGACGTCTGCGCGTGGCGGGAGACACAACACGCTTTGCCATGCCGGAAACAGGCATAGGCTATTTCCCCGATGTGGGGGGAACATATTTCCTCCCACGCCTTGGCAGCGCGATTGGGAATTGGCTCGGCCTGACGGGCGCGAATATCGGTCCCGACCTCGCCTGCGAGCTTGGCGTCGCAAATGCCTATATCCCGACAGATCAACATGATGCACTGATTGAGGCTTTGTCAGAAGCAGCGCTGGATGGCAGTGACGCCGCGGTCGTCAATATCATGAAAGATTTCGTGGTGCGTCCGCCCAAATCGGACGGCTTGCCAAAGGCTATATCTTGTTTTGACGAAGCGACAGTTCCCGCCATCCTACGTGCATTGGATGAGGACGGTTCAGATTGGGCCGCGAAGCAAGCTAAGTCCCTGCGCCGTAAATCTCCCCTCGCCTTATCTGTCACATTGGAAGCCCTGCGGCGCGGCGCGAAACTTTCTTTCCGTGAAGCTATGGCGCGGGAATTGGATATCTCACTCGGCTTTTTAAAAACGCAAGACTTCTATGAAGGTATTCGCGCGCAACTCATTGACAAAGACCGAAATCCGAAATGGTCGCATGATATGGGCGGCGTGACCCAGGCCCAAGTCTCGCGTGTTTTAGGCCGTCATGCGAGCACGCCTTTGGAGTTCCTACCATGAGCACACTCGCCTTTATCGGATTGGGCAATATGGGTCTGGGCATGGCGGGCAATCTGGCGAAAGCGGGGCATGAGGTTCGCGCCTTGGATATTGATCCTGCCGCAATGGCCAAAGCGGTTGAGGCAGGCTGCGTCCAAGCCGCAAATGCCAAAGACGCGGTCGCACAGGCTCAGAGTGTGATCACCATGCTGCCCGCGGGTAAGCATGTGGAGCTTGTTTATTCAGAGGTCATGGACCACGCGCGACCTGATACACTCTTTATTGATTGCTCGACCATTGATGTTGAAACGGCGCGGCACGTTATTGCGGAGGCTGAAAATAAAGGCTTCGCCATGATCGACGCGCCTGTATCGGGTGGGGTTGGCGGTGCGGCGGCAGGTACGCTCACCTTTATGTGCGGCGGAGCGGAGGCAGCTTTTACGCGGGCCAAGCCGATCTTGGAGAGCATGGGTAAGAGTATTTTCCACGCTGGTGCGGCCGGGAATGGCCAAGTCGCAAAAATCGCGAATAATATGCTGCTCGGCATCCACATGATCGGGACTTGCGAGGCGTTTAATTTGGCTGAAAAACTTGGCCTGGACGCCCAAACTTTTTACGACATATCTTCGACAGCTTCGGGTCAAAACTGGTCCATGACCAGCTATTGCCCCGCTCCGGGACCCGTTAAAAGCGCGCCGTCTAATCGCGATTATCAACCGGGATTTGCAGCGGCGATGATGTTGAAAGATTTACGCCTCGCCCAAGATGCGGCGCAATCCGCCAAAGCCGCAACGCCATTAGGCGCGCAGGCCATGGCGCTATACGCACTGATGGAAAGCGCAGGCGAAGACGGTCTCGATTTTTCAGGCGTCATGAAATTAATCGACGGTACTCTCTAACGGCGTTAATCGCCGCCAGACAGAAGCTCGGTATTCCCACCGCTGGCCGTCGTATCAATACAGATATGTTGCTCTGCGGTAATTGCCCAAAGGATGTCTTTCCCTGTGGCGAGCTGAAGGATAGGTCCGCTCCTGCACGCCAAAGCCTGCCGTGCGGCTCTCTGTTCCTCTGCATCGCCCCAATGCATGACGCTCGCGAACCCTTCTAACTGTTCCAACGCCTCCAGCTTTAAATTTGGAAGCGGCACACCCACTCCGCCCGCTGCGGATACAAGGTTCATTTGCAATTCTACATCCGGTCCCAAACAGAGAGTCCGCCCGGAAATGAAATGGCTCAAGCGATTGCTCTCACCCGTTGGGCCGCGGCAATCTTTTATATCTAATCGGGTGGCATCCGTTGCGGGCGCGGCATCAATTAATTGCTGCGCTATAACCCTATCAATTTCGCTTTGACCTTTCGGCTTTGGCAAATTTAGAGTTTCTGATTGTAAAAAGCGCGGGAGATAATCCGGCCCACCCGCTTTAGGTCCAGTCCCGGACAGCCCCGAGCCACCAAAGGGTTGGCTGCCAACGACGGCGCCGATTTGGTTGCGATTGACGTAAATATTGCCAACATGCAACGCGCGGGTGATGTCATCGACCCGCGTATCAATGCGTGTGTGGAGGCCGAAGGTCAGCGAATAATCGGCAGCATTTATCTCAGCCGCAATTTTCGGCAAATCTTCCGGATCAAATTTTGTAACATGAAGTACCGGTCCAAATATCTCTTCTTTGACATCCGAGCGCCCACTCACCTCGATCAATGTCGGTTGAATGAAATGCCCAATATCGGGCAAATCACAGGCCTGATGAATGACATTGGAATGTGCAATATAATCTGAAAAACGCGCCCGTGCGGTTTCGTCAATCACGGGACCAATATCTGTCGCCATCTCCCATGGCTGGCCCAGCTTCAATTCATCCATGGCATGGATCAGCATATCTATCACCACATCATAAATATCATCTTGGAGGTAAAGCACTCTGAGAGCCGAACATCGCTGTCCCGCACTTTGAAAAGCGCTGGCGATAATATCGGTGACGGCCTGTTGCGGTAAAGCCGTGCTATCGACAATCATGCAATTAATGCCTCCCGTTTCCGCGATGAAAGGCGCGCAAGGAGCGAGATTTTCAGCGACACTTTTATTAATGGTCTGAGCCGTTTGCGTACTTCCCGTAAAGACGACGCCGTCAACACGCTTATCTGATGTGAGCGCCGCTCCAATCACTGCCCCCTCTCCCGGCAGGTTCTGCAACGCGGATTTTGGTACCCCGGCCTCATGCAAAATATCGATAGCGACAGCGGCAATCAAACAGGTTGCTTCGGCAGGCTTAGACAGAACCGCATTCCCCGCCGCGAGGGCCGCTGCGATCTGACCCAAAAAAATCGCGAGGGGGAAGTTCCACGGGGCAATGGTAACAATAATACCGCGTGCCTCGCCGGAGTTTAGTTCGGCTTGATCCGCATAGTACCTCAGAAAATCGACGGCTTCGCGAAGCTCTGCCACGGCGTCGGCGGTCGTCTTTCCGGCCTCTCTAGCGAGCAACGCGAAGAGTTCGGCATGACGCATTTCCAAAACATCAGACGCTCGCCTCAAAATATTCGCACGTTCTGAAACCGAAGCGTTCCAAGGTTTTGCCGCCTTAAAGGCCGTATTGACCTGACGCTCAGTTGCAAAGGTCACGCTGCCAACAACATCTTCTCCATCGGCGGGGTTAAGCACCTCTCGACGCCGTGCTTTAGAGAGACTGCGTTTAGCCAATTGCGGCTTGGCGTCCCATTGCTTATCGGCGAAGACTTCACGGCTTTCTTCAAACTGTCCCAACACGGCGGGGTCTTGCAAATTCCAACCTTTGGAATTCATACGCGGGACGAAAATTTCTGACGGTTGGATAAATTTTGAGGTGTCTTTCGTTTCGAATGGGTCCGCAATAATCGTTTCAATTGGGACGTTTCGATCGGTGATCTGGCTGACAAATGAAGAGTTCGCACCATTTTCCAGAAGACGCCGTACGAGATAGGCGAGCAGATCTCTATGGACGCCAACGGGCGCATAGATGCGGCAAGATAGCCCCGTCTCCTGACGCAAAATTTCATGCAAAGCCTCACCCATGCCGTGCAAGCGCTGGAACTCAAATCCGCTTTTGCTATCCCCCGCAAGCGCTAAAATTTCCGCCGCACTTCGCGCATTATGCGTCGCGAATTGCGGATAAATTTGCGGGCGCAGGGTCAATAATTTTGCGGCGCAAAGCATATAATTTCGATCTGTTTCAGCCTTGCCGGTGAAGACCGGATAGGCGCCATGCCCCCCGACTTGGGCATGTTTGATCTCGCCGTCCCAATAGGCGCCTTTGACCAGCCGCACCATGAAGCGACGGCCTGTGGCTTCTGATAATTCAGCGATCCAATCAATTACACCCTGCGCACGCGTTCCGTAGGCCTGTACGACCAGACCTAAGCCGTCCCAATTTTCCAGCTCAGGATTGCGGGCTAGGCATTCAAGAATCTCCAGTGACAAATCCAGCCGGTCCGCTTCTTCCGCGTCAATATTTAGCCCCATGCCTGATGCGGCGGCTTTAATTGCCAACCCCATTATGCGCGGCAGTAATTCCGCCATAACGCGGTCGCGTTGCAGGGTTTCATAACGCGGATGCAGGGCTGATAACTTCACCGAAATCCCCGGATTGTCGTGAACCGAACTGGAATTACAAAACGGCGCCAAAGCCTCTACCGCTTCGCAATAGGCCCTTTCATAGCGGCGGGCATCCTCTGTGGAAATCGCGGCTTCACCCAACATATCGAAAGAATAGCGATAACCGGCCCGGCGATTTTTCAAAGCCTCCTCAATCGTTTGACCTAAAACAAATTGGCGGCCCATTTCTCGCATCGCCTGTTTCACGGCCTTTCGAATAACAGGTTCGCCCAGCCGCTTGACGAGATTGCGCACCGTTTTTACGACACCGCGGCTATCATCTGTATCGAGGACTTTCCCGGTCAGCATCAGCCCCCATGTCGAGGCATTGACGAGGGCAGAGCTACTCTTATTTAAATGCGCGCTCCATTCCGACGGGGCGATTTTATCTTCGATGAGGGCGTCCATCGTCTCAGCATCCGGGACGCGTAACAACGCTTCTGCAAGGCACATCAGAGCTACGCCTTCATCCGAAGACAGACCGTATTCGCCCAAAAACTTTTCCATCAATCCCGGCTTTGCATCCGTTCGCAGTCGTTGGACGAGCTTACGGGCGTGTTCTGTCGCGGCTTTACGGATGGTCAGCGGCGGATGATCTAGACTCATATATCTATCCCCGAATTGGAAACAGCGGCGCATTTTGCCGATATGATCTGATTAAATCACAGGATTAGAAAAGTGACATCTCTTTTCTGACAAAACGAAGAGACAACGCAAATTTATTTCGCGGCGGAGAGCGATAGCTACAACTATAACTGAGCCTTAGTACGAATTTTCAAATGACTTGAACTCAGTCTTCTATATCGTGTTGCCATGCCCAAAAAGTTAGATCCAGATGATGTGAAAATCATAAGCCACTTACAACGTGATGCCTCGCGCTCGCCCGAACTTATATCCAACGAACTTGGGCTGTCTTTGCAAGACTATGAACAACGCATTGCTCAACTTAAATCCAACGGCATCTTAGAACAGAGCGTAGCCCTAATCGACAATGAACGTATCGGATTGCCGCTCACGGTTTTTGTTTTCGTCAACACAGTGGATCATTCGGACGCATCGGCTGAACGCTTTGTCGAGGCAGCTCAAGCCATCCCCGAAGTCGTGGAGTTTTACCGTCTGGGGCATGATGCGGAATATATCTTGAAAATGATGGTGGGAGATATCGCGCATTATGACCGCATACATAAAATCTTGATCACCAAAATTGGCGAGTCAGAAATATCGGCGTATTTTGCATCGGATAAATTGAAATTCACGACAGAGCTGCCATTGGAGCAAGCCTTAAACCAAGATTTGAAAGCCTGATATGAGCTTTACGGATATCGACGCGACCAATGCTATGTTTGAAGCCCATTTTACGGGCGACGGTCCGCGCCCCATTGTGACAGAAATGCGGGGCGGTTTTGCAGTTACGCATATGGAGACCGATGCGCGTCATATGCGGCCCGGCGATATGATTAATGGTCCGACCCAGATGAGTATGGCGGATACTGTGGCCTATGTCTGTGTGTTTACAAAATTGGGGATTACGCCAATGGCCGTGACCTCCAGCCTGAACATGCATTTTCTGCGGCCCTGTTTGGGACCGGGTCTTCGCGCGGAAGGCACGCTCGTTCGGATTGGTAAAACGCTGGCTGTTATCGACGTTCGCATCTTCGGGGATAAACAGAAAGACCTCGCATCCATCGCCACGGTCACTTACGCTCTTCCAAAATCCGCGCAAGCGTAAAGGCTCACAGCCGCGATTGAAACTTAGGTTTCAATATAGCGACTGCCTTAAGGCATAAAAATAGGACTGTCCGCGTAATGGTAACCACGAAGGGATACCTTATTTGGTTGGTCTCATTTTTGTTTTACGTAATATCCATTACGCGGCGGCAGTTTTTGATGCAACGGTTGGGGGTCCCACAGTTAATCCGTTCCGGTCATGCAAATCATGAGGCCGCATCATCTGGTTAGGATGACCAAACCTGTCAGCACGCGACGTTTCCTACCGCCGCATACCGACCCCACCTCTTTTAAAGGTGGTCACAACAGCCCCGGTTAACGCCCAGTGGTCAACGCTCGCCGCAAAAGGCCCGGCACAGTCTTGGTCTCACCCAAGATGCTCAGCCCTGCCGTCTTTGGTCCAGCAAGCGAGGCCTCACCTGTCCAATGACCAAAAGAACAGCTAAAATATGCGGTAGAAAAGGCTTAGTCGGGACGCATCTCTTTCTAATTTTTACACCCGATTGTTTTGATACGGAATTTTACTGCGCATCAGATTTTGAAATCGGGATTAAACCTAATTTCGGCTTTTTGTAGATCAACGATTCGCTGAGTCTAACGCCTGACGAAAGGTCGGCTCCAACTCAGCGGCAATTTTTTCGTGTTCGGCTGCCGTTGGGTGGCTGTCCCACGCTTCGCCGTAAGTTTGACCAACTTGTAAATAATGAACGCTCGGACTCCCAAAGCTCTCAGCTACCGCTTTGACATAGGCTTTTAACGCGTCGCCTTTCTTTCCGCCCGTCATGGGGGAGGAGATCAGGAAAATCTGTGCCTTGGGATAATCTTTCCGAATCCGTGCAACAAAGTCCTGATAGGTTTTCGTCCAGCTTTCGCGCTCCGGAATACCCGGATTAAAATCATTCGTGCCCAGCATGACGGAGACAATATCCGCTTGATAATTTTGCGGGTCCCAGAGGTGGTCAGGGTTGTCAGGCAGAACGCGGTCATAAAATTGCGGCGCATTATTGGTGTCTGTGATACCCTGCCAGTCCCGGGTCAGACCTCGCCCACCATAGGCGACATGATGGATCTGTGCGTCTAGGCGGTCCCCCAAAATACGCGGATAGGCAAGGCGCGCATTAGATACGGCTTCGCGTTCACCCTGTTCATTCAGGCGCGAGGTCGTCCCCGCTCCTGCGGTAATCGAGTCGCCAATAAAGAGGAGTTTTTTGTTAGGGAGCTGGCTGGGCTCTACCAATATCCCGTAACTATCTGTGCCCGTGATGATGATGTCACCTTGCCACGCTTCATTACGGCGTATCAAATCAATCTGCCAGCCCTGTGTAGATGGGTCATCGACCCGCGGCTGATCAAAAGGAAGAATTTTATTTTCACCTTCCGTGAGGGCGATTGCCTCCCACCCACCATTTTCAACCCGCATATCGAGCATGAGGTCCGGTCGTGTTGCTGTGACGTAAATGACAAAATCATCGCCGTTAGATGCCACACGGAATCGGGACCCTGGATAGGAAAAATGAATCTTATCCTCTGTCTGAAGATACCGCCCTTCAATCACATAGAAATCCGGACCCGCCACTTTCGCGCATCCGAACAACAAGCCCGCCCAAAGTAAGATGTGAGCCCAGCGAATATAGGCTCTCACAACGCTACCCGTTCAATTTCGCCGCAAGTCCCTCAATCCGTTTGGCGGCGTCATTCAACGCTTGGGCCGCTTCGGCTTGACTTTTTGCACTGGCGAGTGTGGCTGCGTCGCGCTCTTGGCGCAAACCAGCGGCGCGAGCATCGACGCGTAGATCGAGATTCTCCATCGTGTCTTCAACCTCATCCATCAAGGTGATACCTGCCATGACGAGGAGGCGTAGATCCCCAATTTGACCAAATTGATTGGCCATTTGTGTTACACGATCATCCAGTTTCTGACCCAGGCGTCGCAAGCGTTCTTCCTCGCCATCTTCGCACCCCATCGCATACTTACGACCATTTATATCCAGGCTGACTTTACCCATCTTATGCTCGCTTTTTCTTCCGGTTCATTCTGAACTCTGAACGTTAGATTTGCATCTTATACAGATTAGTCCAATGCGCCACGTACAATTGTCATAACGCGCTCTAATTCTGCTTCACTCTCTTCCGTAAGTTTTACGAATTCTGCTTCACGAGAAGCGAGTTGATTTTTGGCGGCCTCGGCTTGCGCCGTCATCTCGTCAAGTTGTCCGGCCAGCTTGGCACGGTCTTCACGGAAGGCCTCACTGTCATTGGCGTCCGTCTCTAATGCCCGCATGCGCGTTAAGAGTTGACCTATGCCAGCCTCAAGAGAATCAACCGAATTATAGAGGGCAGCCATGGCGGATTTTATGTCAGCGCTGTCATTCATTTAATTTATCCAAACTTAAAAATTTATACATAGAATGGCCCGCAAATTGCGGAAGGACAAGGGGGTTTCTGTTGACTTGTGAGACCGCCCTGCTCATGGGGGGGTCAGATTTTTTGCTCCCTCAGACGTTTAGGAAGTTGGACGCACATGACGATAAAAATCGGAATTAACGGCTTTGGTCGTATCGGACGTCTCGTCGCACGTGCTCTCGTCGAATATGACATCCAAGACGTCGAATTAGTCGCTATCAACTCACCCGGAACCATCGAAACATCAGCCCATCTTCTGCGCTATGACAGTGTTCATGGCCGTTTTGGTCATAATGTTGACGTCTATGACAGGTCGATCGAATATTGCGGTCGGCGCGTGTCCATGAGCCATGACCGCGATCCGGCTGCTGTCGATTGGGGCGGGATGGGTGTTGATGTCGTGATGGAATGTACGGGGATTTTCCGCTCGAAAGAGGCCGTTCAACCGCATTTGAAAGCCGGGGCAAAAGCCGTTTTAATTTCTGCGCCGGGTCAGAATGTCGACAAGACAATTGTGTACGGCGTCAATCATGGTGAGTTGACAGCAGAGGACAAAGTTGTCTCCTGCGCGTCCTGCACCACCAATTGTTTGGCCCCGATTGCCAAAGTCTTATTAGAATCCGTCGGCATTCGTCGGGGTTTTATGACGACGGTGCATTCATACACACAAGACCAGCGTATTTTGGATAATTCCCATAAAGATCTTTACCGCGCTCGGGCGGCAGGCCTGAATATGATCCCGACTTCTACGGGGGCGGCTAAAGCCGTCGGCCTTGTTATACCTGAGCTACAAGGCCGCCTTTCCGGCTCAGCCGTACGGGTCCCGACGGCCAATGTGTCGATGGTCGATCTCGCCTTTCAGCCCGCCATGAGAACCTCCGCAGAAGAAGTGAATGCCGTCATGCAGGAGGCCGCAAATGGCCCAATGAAGGGCGTCATTTGCTACTCTAAAAACCCACTTGTGAGTTCTGATCTGAACCACGATCCAAATAGCGCAACGTTTGCGTCTCTCTTGACCAAAGATATGGATGGCGACCTCGTTAAGATTATCGCGTGGTACGATAATGAATGGGGTTTTGCGAACCGCATGATTGATGTCGCCCGTGAAATGGGCACGAACATGACTCAAATTTAGGACCTATCCAATGAGCTTTACCAGACTGGAAGCAGCAGATATAAACGGTAAAACCGCCCTCGTCCGCGTGGATTTCAACGTCCCGCGCAATGAAGACGGCACGATTTCTGACGACACACGTATCCGCGCGGCTTTACCCACAATCCAATATTTGCAGGAAAAGGGCGCAAAAATCGTCCTTCTCTCGCATTTTGGACGCCCGAAGGGTCAGCCAAACCCAGACATGTCGCTAGGCTTTATCGTCCCGGCTTTGGAAAACATCACCGGAAAATCTATCGCCTTTATTGAGCGCCCTAGCGCAGACGAGATCGCAGGGCTGGATCAAGACGCGATTGTCCTGATAGAAAATACGCGGTTTTCCTCCATGGAAACAGAGGGTGATCCGAAAATGGCGCAATTTCTTGCTAGCCTTGGCGATGTCTTTGTTATGGATGCGTTTTCCGCCTCTCACCGCAAGCACGCCAGTAGCGCGGTAGTTGGTGAATATCTGCCCGCTTTTGCAGGGCTCGCCATGGAAAGAGAGTTAGATCACCTTGCCGCCGCATTAGACCACCCCAAAACGCCGGTTATGGCGATTGTGGGCGGAGCCAAGGTCAGCACGAAAATCGATCTTTTGGAAAACCTCGTCAACCGCCTTGATACCCTCGTTATTGGCGGCGGCATGGCGAATACGTTCCTCTACGCCCAAGGGCATGATGTTGGCGGATCGCTGTGTGAAAAAGACCTGAAGGCCAAAGCTTTGGACATTATGGCCGCCGCCGAAAAAGAAAACTGCAAAATTATCCTGCCCGTCGATGTCGTGGCGGCAAAGGAATTTAAAGCCAATGCCGAGAGCCGCGTCTGCGGTTTGGATGATGTCGCGCCAAATGAAATGATCTTGGATGCCGGACCGGACACAGTCTCGGCCATCTTGGACGCCATGGAAGCCTCCGAGACGCTGATCTGGAACGGACCACTTGGTGCTTTCGAGCTGACACCTTTTGATACATCCACCGTCGAATGCGCGAAATATGCAGCCAAGCTTTGCCGAAGTGACAAAATTATTGCCGTCGCAGGGGGGGGCGATACAGGAGCCGCCCTTGCCCGCGCAGATGTGTTGGATGACTTTACCTTCATCTCTACCGCTGGCGGGGCCTTCCTCGAATGGATGGAAGGCAAAGCCCTCCCCGGTGTCGAAATTCTCAAACCAAAATCATAGTCCAACTTAAGGAGCGCATTATGGACCTCGAAGCATTAAACAAAATCGCTGTTAAAATGGTCGAACCCGGCACGGGAATCTTGGCCGCAGATGAGAGTACAGGCACAATCGGCAAGCGAATGGCCTCTATCAAGACGGAGAATACAGAACAAAACCGTCGCGACTGGCGTGAAATGTTGTTCAGAACCCAGCCCGCCATGAATGATCACATTAGCGGCGTCATTCTCTTCGATGAAACCATCCGCCAATCGGCTAAAGACGGCACGCCTTTTGTGAAGCTGATCCAAGATGCAGGGGCTATTCCCGGCATTAAAGTCGATAAGGGCATTACGCCGCTGGCCGGACGTCCGGGCGAAACCATCACCCAAGGCCTTGATGGTCTGCGGGAACGCCTTGCGGAATATTACAAGCTTGGCGCTCGTTTTGCAAAATGGCGCGCCGTCATCGAGATTTCTCACCCGGATCAATATGTCGGCATGACGCCGTCTCGCGGCGGATTAAAAGCCAATAACCATGCTTTGGGGCGTTATGCAGCGCTTTGCCAAGAAGCCGGGATTGTTCCGATTGTAGAGCCGGAAGTGCTTATGGGTGGACATCATTCGGTTGAGCGTTGCCACGAGGTCACGGAAAAGACGCTAAACTCACTCTTTACAGAGCTTTATGAGCAAGGTGTCGCCCTCGAGGGTACTATCCTCAAGCCAAACATGGTCGTCGCAGGTAAAAAATGCCCGGATCAACCATCGCGTGAAGAAATCGCAGAACGGACGATCAAAGTCTTGAAAGACACGGTTCCTTCAGCGGTTCCCGGCATTGCCTTCCTATCCGGCGGACAAGAAAATGAAGAAGCGACGCGCAATCTCGACATGATGAATAAAGTTGGCGGCTTTCCGTGGAAATTGACTTATTCCTACGGTCGGGCGCTGCAACAATCAGCCCTCTTTGCGTGGAAAGGTGATAATGCGAATTACGATGCGGCCCAAGCGGCCTTTAACCACCGCGCCCGAATGAATGGACTCGCAAGTCTGGGGGAATGGAGCGCTGAGATTGACGACACTGTCGACGCGTAGAACATTTCAGGCCGCTGCGCGGCCTTATTCTTGCCACATGTAATCTTATGTCAGTCGCTTAATCACTATTGAAGGTTTTTCGTTTAAACCGCTCAGTGTTGAGTTTCTATAGGACATATTTATGTGCGGCATTATTGGCATCACAGGTCAAGGTAATGTGACGGAACGTCTTTTGGACGGTTTGAAACGTCTGGAATATCGCGGTTATGATAGCTCCGGTATTGCAGTCCTTACGGATGGCACATTGGATCGGCGTCGCGCCAAAGGTAAAATCCGTAATCTGGAAGCCAAAATCACGGAAAAACCTTTGGAGGGGCAGACAGGTATTGCCCATACACGCTGGGCGACTCATGGTGTCCCGAATGAAGCCAATGCACATCCACACAAATCGGGTCGTGTCGCAGTTGTCCATAATGGAATCATCGAAAATTATCTAGAACTGCGCGAGGCTCTATCCGGTGAGCGTGAGTTCCAATCCGATACGGATACAGAGGTCGTCGCGCATCTCGTCGATATCGAGTTGAATAGAGGCCTGTCCCCGCGTGACGCTTTTGCGAAATCTCTTAAAATGCTCAAAGGGGCTTATGCGTTCGGATTGATTATTGATGATAATCCGAATGAGATTTATTGCGCCCGCGCCGGATCACCACTCGCACTTGGTATTGGACCGAATGGCGATGAGCATTTCTTGGGCTCTGACGCCATGGCCATGGCGCAACTCACAGATCAGTTAATCTATCTGGAGGAAGGTGACTGGGCCATCATTCGCCCCGATGGATATGAGATTTTTGATGAGACTGACAAAGCCGTCACACGCGAAATTACGACGATAAAAGGCGGTCCAACCCTAACTGAAAAAGGCGCATATCCGCATTACATGCTCAAAGAAATTTACGAGCAACCGAACATTATCAGCCAGACATTGGCACACTATCTCGATGATCATATGACACGTCCGGTCAAAAGTCAGGATATAGCACCCGCGCTAGATTTCTCACAATTTGACCGCGTGATCCTGATTGCTTGCGGCACGGCTTACTACGCTGGCGCTGTTGCGAAATATTGGTTTGAGCAAGTTGCGGGTCTCGCCGTTGATATCGATGTCGCCTCAGAATTTCGCTATCGTCGCCCCGTCTTAAATGATCGGTCGCTCTTTGTTGCGATTTCTCAATCCGGCGAAACGGCTGATACGCTGGCCGCACTTCGCTATTGCAAAGAAAAGGGCCTGACGACGGCCGCCCTCGTCAATGTGATGACATCAACTATGGCCCGCGAGGCCGATGTCGCTATGCCAATCCATGCCGGACCGGAAATCGGCGTGGCCTCTACAAAGGCGTTTACGGCGCAATTAACGGCGCTGGCCGCTTTGTCTCTTTCTGCCGCACAAAGCCGTATGACGATCAGCGATGAAGAGCTATTGCGATTAACCGCACAGCTTCTCTCCGTACCGCGCTTGGTGAAAGACGCCTTAGAGTTGGATGATCAAATCAAAGAAATCGCCAAGACTCTCGCGCCGTCACACTCGGCCTTTTATCTAGGTCGCGGCGCGCAAGTACCCATTGCTTTTGAAGGCGCACTAAAGATAAAAGAAATTGCCTATATTCATGCGGAAGGCTATGCGGCAGGTGAGTTGAAACACGGTCCCATCGCCCTGATCGAAGACGGCACGCCCGTGATTGTCCTCGCCCCGATGGATGAGCTTTACGAGAAAACAGTTTCCAACCTGCAGGAAGTCGCCAGTCGTGGTGCGCGGATTACATTGGTCACAGATGCGGCGGGCGCAAAAACCGGCGCTGCCATGGCAGATGATTTGATTAAGGTGCCTGCTTCTGACCCGTTTATCGCACCGCTTTTAACAACCATTGCAATGCAACTCCTCGCCTATCACACGGCGGTTGCACTGGGCACAGATGTTGATCAACCGCGCAATTTGGCGAAATCTGTGACGGTCGAATAATTAAGAGCATTTTTCGTTAATTTGGACGCAACGCAAATTGCTCTATCCGCGTCTGAAAGGCGCGGTTAAACTCCACCATAATCTCGACGGTGCATCGGTCTGATATTCATTCAGGCCCAGGGTCAGTTGGCCTTCCGGTTTATCCGTGTATGAGCCAAAAATCTTGTCCCACCAGATCACGGAAAATCCGTAATTCGTATTGGTCTCGCGCTCGATGACGGAATGGTGGATACGGTGCAATGCGGGTGTCACCATAATTTGCCGCAAAGGGCGTTCTATCCAATTCGGGAGCCGCACATTCGCATGATTAAAGACGGCGCAGGCATTTAGCAGGATTTCAAAAATAATGACCGCCAAAGCCGGTGCGCCCAACAGAACAACAATGGCCATTTTATAGACCATAGAAATAACAATCTCGACGGGATGAAAGCGGAGGCCTGAACTGGCGTCTAAATCCCGATCTGCATGGTGGATTTTATGCAATCGCCAAAGCACAGGGATTTTGTGAAAGGCGACATGCTGCCAATAGATCATCATATCCAAAATGATGACGGCCATTAATATGCTGAACCAAACAGGAAGCGGTAATAAATTAAATAACCCCAAGCCTTGAGCTTCGGCCCAGATCGCCGCACCAACCGCTATAACGGGAAAGAGAAGGCGGATGACAACCGTATCGATGACAACAAGACCGAAATTTGTGAGCCAGCGTGGCCTGCGTTTTTGAACACGATCTCGCGCAGGAAACAGGTTCTCCAACCCGATCATCACGATCAGAATACCGAGAAACACACTCAATCGAATTGCGCCTTCGCTCATTTTTGACGCCTCACAAGCAGCACACGGTCTCGCCCGTCATTGGGTTTTGAGAATCCAAATTGGACCCAAGGGCCAGCCTCTACACGCTCCACAGTCCCTCGCTCAAGCTCCCCGCCCTTTTCAGGATCGAACCAGCTGACATCCCACATCCCACTATTTTCCGGCAGGGATAAGATGCCTGTGCCGCCCTCAATCAGATAAATCGCGTAAAGCCCGTCTTTGCCAAAGCAATAGCTATCCGCGCGATCAAACACACCCTCGCAGGGTTCCATCTCCCAATAGGGTAAATGCGTTTCGAAAAACTCCAGCGCGATGCGCGTTTGGGTCCAGAGATTTTGACGTTTGCGCCAATCCTCTGATTTCAAATCATTCGCGTCATAGAGGCCGCCAAAATACCATTCAACGCCAGAGCCGCCCGCAAACAAATGCCCCCACAAAGCGTGTCGTCGCAAGCTGTCATGACTGGGATCAACCGAATCGGGCCGTGCGCCCGTATGCCAATGGCCGATTTCATCCATTCCGATCAGCCAAGACTGACCCGCTTCAACGGATTTTGCATGCCATTTGCGTGTCTCGTCATTGACCATCCGTCTATTACTGACTTGGAAACTCAGCCCGTCCAGACCTTCAAACCCCAAGAGCGGGTCAAGGATATGATCTTTATCCGCAGTTTCTGCATGCGTGTGTAAAACTACCGGGTGATCATAGGGGTCCAAACGTGTCAGCGCAGTAATCATATCTTTGCGCTGCTGATCATTTTGCCCTTCGGGCCGCCAAAAGACAGGGCCATTTTCTTCGCCCAAATTCCAGATGAGGGCGGGGTGATGGGCAAAACGGCTGATGAGTTCTTTGAAATAAAGCTCCCGAATTTTGCCCGTCTCGCCGCCATCCATTGTGAGCTCATTCTCCGTTTCTTGCAAAACGACATGCATCATAATCCCGCGATCCATCATGTGATCGAAAACAATATTCCATTGATCGAGTTTCGACACATCAAAGCGGGTGAAGTCTTCATGGCTGACAAAGGGCCAAACATCTTTGCCGTCGCCGCCGACATTAAAGGTCAGATAATAGGCAGCGTTTAGACCTTGGTCCGAAAGATAATTAATGGCCCCAATCAGACCCTTACCTTTGTCGCCTTTCCAAACGGGATCGCCCACATTCCAATCCGAAATATGGGGTTCATAGCTGTGGAGAACCGTATCCGTGGCATTGCTTTCGCCGTCACGCAGTTGCGTATCGCTGCGATAGGTCCCGTCAAAATCTGCGTAGCCGAGGAGGTTTTCAGGTGAATTCGCGCCTCCTTTTAAAAATCGATCGCCATTGGAAAATCGAAGATAGCGCCCGTCTTTTCGCAAGATTGGCGTGGCCTCATCAACGGTGAAGGACCCGGAATTTCGGTCGAGCGGTAACTCACCTGTCGGCTCCGTCAAACGCGCCGTCCACGTCCAAACTCCCTTGGAAGGCGGTGAAAAATAGGCCCGCCAGATATTACCCGAATCCGCGCTCGTCTCCGCAGCTTTACCGTCCGCTGCGAAGAACCCCCTTACCGGAATCTCTGTCTCTCCTTGGGAAAAGACGAGTTGGAGCTCCATATCTGTGAATGGATTTGGCGTTGCGGTCTCGGAGCTTTCCGGCCCAATAAAATCCAGCGTCACATAAGATGTCATGAAGGGTTTGGAAGACTGAATTTTTGGAGCCGACTTTTGCTCATCCGCAACAGGCGCGGATATGGTCTCTGGCGCATCTGTACAACCAACAGCGCCAAAGGCCAAACAGAGTGAAAAAGCTATTATACGCGCGTTCAACATCGGCCTAGTTTTACGCGTTTTCACGCCCATGACAATGCGGCGTCATAGTCAGCCTAATTAAAGAGCAAGCCGGCCAGTTTCTTTTTATGCCAACGAATATTGCCGAACAGACTGTCATGGAAAATGGCGCGGCGGCGATAGAGCTGTGCATCACAGTCATAGGTAAAACCGAACCCGCCATGGAATTGAATGGAACGGTCCGCGGCAAACGATAAAGCGCGCCCGGCCCCAACCGCCGCCATGCGCGTGGCGACTTCGCCCTTGCCCTGTTCTTCAAAACTATTGGCGGCGGCGTAAAGCAGGCTTCGCGCTTTTTCATAGCCGACATAGGCATCGACAATGGTATGTTTCAGCGCTTGATAAGAGCCAATGAGTTTACCGAATTGTTTGCGCGTTTTGAGGTAGTCCACCGTGTAATCAATACAGGACTGCGCCGCGCCCACTTGTTCCGCACTGGCCAGCAAAATGGCGGTCAGCTCGATCCGCGCTAACGCTGCATCGGTTTTGTGTTCATCCATAAGCGCGGCTTCGGGGAGGGTTAATCCATCCAAATCCAGCGTGAAACTTCGCTTCGTTTCGTCAATCAAAATTTCGCGACGCATCGATGATGCAGGGATGATGTCAGTTTCAAATAGAAAAAGACGAACAGCCCCACCCACTTTGGCACTCAAGATCACGACATCAGATTGGTCGAGATTTTCGACCAATATCTTTTGGCCGGATAAGACATATCCTGACGTCTCCAATGTGGCAGTCGCGTCGATTGCGCAAAGATCAAAAGCCCCATTCTTTTCAGAGAGCGCAATTGTCCCGCGACCCGTTTGCGCGACCTTTGGCAGGTAATTTGACTTTTGCGCCTCCGTCCCGCCGACCAAAATGGCCTGCCCTGCCACTGTGGTGGGAATAAACGGCACCATCATTAAACGGCGACCGATTTGTTCAGCGACGGGAACGGCCTCGGCGAGAGAGAGCCCCACTCCACCAAACTCTTCCGCAATCGCGATACCGAACCAGCCCATGGCGGCGATCTCTTCCGTGGATGATTTATCCCATCCCTCTCCCGTCATTAAATCCCGGACTGCCGCAATATCCGTTTTGTCGCGACAGAAATTTTCCGCCACATCCATGAGTTCAACTTGTTCCTCTGTTATGCCAAGACGGCCCAGAGCTTGCGGATCAAAAGACATCTAATAGCCCTTTTTTAATAGCTTTTGGGCAGGCCCAGCACATGCTCGCCAATAATATTGCGCTGTATTTGTGAAGTGCCGCCACCAATCGTGGCAGAAAACGCATTGAGATAGGAGCGGTGCCACCAGCCGCCATCTACGGCATTGGGTTCATCCACATAGTAAGCACTCCGCGTGCCTTGCAGGCTCAGCGCATATTGATTGATCTCGCGCGCAAATTCCGTCTTTGCAAGCTTATCCATCAGCGGCAGCCCCGCCGGATTATCGCGAACTAAAGCCCCGATTTTCGCACGCTGCGCATTTAAATTCAGGGACTGGGCGTCGATGATATAATCAATCAGATCGTCTTGCACCACAGGGTCATCAATATAACCTGACTCCCGCGAGAGATTTAAAATCTCCAACGGATCAGGTTCCGTGATGGAATAACCACCCGCCTGACCGCCGCGTGCGCCGCGCTCATATTCCAAAGTCTGCATGGCAATTTTCCAGCCCATGCCTTCTTGGCCCATCAAACCGTCAGCGGGAATGCGAGCATCCTCGAAAAAGGTCTGGGTGAAACCATGCTCTCCAGTCAGCTTTTTAATTTTCTGCGTCCGTACCCCCGGAACTCTCATCGATGTGAGGATAAAAGAGAGCCCCGCATATTTATTCGGGGCGTCCGGATTGGTCCGCGCCAAGAGGATCATATATTTGCCATAATGCCCATGTGTCGTCCAAATCTTGGACCCGTTGAGGACATATTCATCTCCGTCCCGCACGGCGCGCAACTGCGCATTGCCGAGGTCCGATCCATATTCCGGCTCTGAAAAGCCCTGACACCAAATATCGTCTGCAGACAAAATGCCTTTGATATATTTTTTCTTATGCGCTTCAGACCCAATATCGAGAATAAGCGGACCCGCCCAAGACAAACCAATCGTGTTCATCATAATCGGGACATTATGCTTACGCATAATTTTCGTCGCGGCGGATTGGTGGGCATCGGTTAGCCCGCCGCCGCCATATTCAGACGGCCAAGCTGCGCCTAAAAATCCGGCTTCATAAACTTGTCTTTGCCAATCGCGCAAAAATTCAAATTGTTGATCTGTCCCGACCTCCATAAAGGTCAGCGGCAACATAAAACCCGGATCGCGCGGCGTATGTTCCGCAAACCATTTTTCCGCGTCTTTCGCAAAATCTTCAATAGATATCATTTTTTTTCCATTTGATTCAAAGCCGTCTCCACGCGGGACGCCACCGCTTCCAACCTGTCGGCCAAGCTGGGTGTAGAGACATTCGAGCCCACAATCATTGCAACCAATTGATCCACCAATCGCGTAATATCCGCCTTTCGCGCAGCGGGCTGGGACGAGCGGATCAAGCTGGATTTCGCGCCGTAATCTAAAGCCCCAAAGAATATATCGCGCAGGACCGCGACATCGGCATCTCCCGGTATATCACCTTGGGCGCGTCCGTCCCTGATCAATCCATCGAAAACGGCAACATAGGTCTTGTTCAATCCATAAAGCTCGCTTTGCGCATAATCTTTCAGGCTGGACATCAGAACAGGTAAGATTTCAACAATGCCCCGCTCTTCCAAAATCGAAGTAATATGATGCCGGGCCAAAAACTCTAATCGTGTGCGGGTCGTTCGGCGCGTCTGCACACCGTCTTGCGCAGTCCATGTCAGGCGAGCATAATAATCTGCGATTACAGCTCGGCCCAGCGCGTCTTTATTTTCAAAATAAGTATAGAGCGTTCCGTCGGCCACACCCGCATCGCGCGCGATCATGGCCATGGTCGACTTCGCATATCCATAGGTGATAAAGATTTGTCGCGCAGCGGAGATAATGGCGTCTTCACGTTTTCTCACGCGGGATTGCCGGGTTTTGGAAGAGGATACGGCGTCGGAACGGGCGGCCATTTTATTGGTCTCTGCCGGCTCCGATGCCATATCGTTCGCTCTCCCCGCGAGTGCATCGGCTATGCGTGTTGCCTTGACTCGCAACAGTTGAAGCCTATTCAGTTTAATTGAATTACTATTCAGTCATTCCTGTCTGTCAAGGTGAAGTGTCAGGGATTCACAGCTATCCGGGTCAGACCCTATGTCGAAAACGATACATATAGCAGGTGCCTCGGGCTATTGGGGTGAAAGTGCCATGGCGACCCCGCAATTGCTGAGGGCGCATAAATGCGGAGACGCTCATCTCGATTATATAGTCTATGATTATCTCGCAGAAATCACGATGAGTATTCTCGCCCGGGCGAAGGCGAAATCACCTGAGACAGGTGGATATGCCCGGGACTTTGTTGACGCCGTTATTAAACCCTTCGCGAAAGATATTGCGCAAACGGGCATTAAACTCATCGCCAATGCGGGGGGTGTGAACCCACAGGCTTGCGGTGCGGGGGTGCGCGCCGTGCTGAAAGAGGCGGGCCTGGAACTAAAAGTTGCAGTCATAACAGGCGATGACCTGATGGCTGATCTTTCAGAGATTGCAGCCCGCGCCCCGACGGATATGTTTTCCGGCGCGTCTTTGCCGAACCCGCAAAATA
>CAZBDT010000026.1:0-22460 GCA_964490745.1 uncultured Algimonas sp. | reverse complement strand
GAGCTTAAAATCGTTTTCACATTCCCGCCTGTCTTGAGGCCGAACGTCGTGCCACGATCCCAGAGGAGGTTGAACTCGACATAGCGGCCGCGCGTGATGAGCTGTTCTTCGCGCTCGTCTTCTGTCCAAGGCTCACCCATCCGGCGGCGGACAATGGCGGCATAGGTTTTGATGAAATGCCGCCCGACATCTTGGGTGAAGGCGAAATCCGCATCCCAGTCGCCGGAGTTATGGCGATCATAGAAAATCCCGCCAATGCCGCGGGGTTCATCGCGGTGGTGCAGGTGGAAATATTCGTCGCACCAGTCTTTATAGCGCTCATAATTTGCCACCGGATGGGCGTCGCAGGCGGCCTTCATGCCCTCGTGAAAGGCGATGGCGTCGGGGCTGTTCTGGGTGCGATCAATCGCTTGGGTGGGGGTCAGGTCCCCGCCGCCGCCAAACCAATCTTTCGTCGTCACAATATAGCGCGTATTCATATGCACTGCAGGCACGCGGGGATTGACCATATGGGCGATCAGGGAAATGCCCGCCGCCCAAAAGCGGGGGTCTTCTTTTGCGCCGGGGACGCGGGCTGCCATTTCCTCATTAAACTCGCCTTTGACGACGCTGATATGGACGCCGCATTTTTCGAACAGGCGACCGCGCAACATGCCGCCCGTACCGCCGCCGCCATTTTCAACGCTTCGCTGCCAGTCTTCATAAACGAATGTGCCGGGTTCGCCGGGATAAAGCGCTTCCGGGGCTTCGCGTTCCACGGCTTCGAACTCGGCGCAGATGATGTCACGCAGTTGTTTAAACCAAGCCGCCGCAGCGTCTTTTTTTTGCGCAAAGGGATCAGTCATTCTGAAACTCTTTTTTCACGTGTTTTTCGCGGGCCATCAACATGGCACCGATAATAATGGGGATGGCGATGAGATTATCGAAAAAGGCATTATACCAAATCCACTGATCTGTCGTGAGAATAAAGGCAAGCGGCGTATCAATCATCATGAGCAGAAGCGTCGCACCCGCCAGCGCAAAACTCGCGCGGCGTGGATTTATCTGGCCCAGCCCTTCCATATACATCGCCATACGCTCGCCGAGATAGCCGCCTTTCAAGACAAAGCCGTCATAAAGGGCGAAGGCGGCGGCAATGCAGGCCATAAATGTCCCGCGGAGTTTGACCGCCAAATCATCTTGAAATCCCCACGCGATCCCTGCGCTAATCAAAGACATGACGACACCAAAGACAGCAAAGCCACCGAGGAGGTCATGTTTGGTAAAGGGCTGGACCGCGAAAAGAACCAGCGTGGCCGCCGCACCCGTCAGTGCCGCCGTGACGAGGCCAAATTCTCTCGCGACGAAAAAGAACAAAACCCCAAAGCTAATATCAATAATGATAGAGGGGCGGAGTTTCTTTTGCCGCTCCAACATGGCCTGTTTTTCAGGCGTCATCTCTTCGTCCATGTCTAGCTTTGCGATAGCGGCCTCAAATTTCCCAGCCGTACGAAAGTCCTTCTTGGAACTCCGCCATAGAATATCGTCATTGCGACGAATGATAATGGCGTATTTTGATAGCGAGACGGCACCAAACTCGATATCCAAATCAAAGTCTTCCAGATGTAAATGACGCGTTCTTGCTAGAACGTCATCGCCGGCATCGTATGTCTCATCAAAAATGACACGATCACCCCTCGAAACGACAAATCGCTGACGATGCCCACCTTTCAAAATTTCATGGACAACCATCCGCCACTGCCCTGGGTCGTCATCCAACGTGAATTTGAACTTCGTTTTCAGCATGGTCGCGGCCTATTCGGTCCATCCCCGATCCGTGATTAAATAAGTCGCGAAACTGGCCAGCCAGTGCGAGCCGGAATAATGCTCATCACTAACGGCGGCGACACCCGCATCCTTATGCGCGTTGGCGGCTGCGACGAGGCTCGCACGGCGGGGATCATCTTCGGGCAGGGCGCGGGCGATATTATAAAGATTCCAAGCACGGGAGGAATTCACCCCGTCGAGATGGACGAGCTTGCCGTCACTTGCATCCAAGACAATGGCAGGGGCCAGCCACTCCGCTGATCCATCTGTTGGAATATCGGGCAAATAGGCGTTGAGCCATTGAGTAAACTCATATTTCGGCAAGACCCGCCGCATGAGGTCGGCCGTCATCAAACAGGGCGAGAGGAAATCTTCTCCCGATGGTTCATAATTCAGCGGGCAACTCACATCGCGAGCGTGAAAGCGACGCGATGTTTCATCAATCAGTGCGAGAAATTCTTCATCACCGGCCGTCACCGCCCAATCCCGCATGAGGGTAAAGGCAAAAGCGCTTTGATTATGCGTGCCCAAACGGATGGGATAGGCGAGCTTTGGCAACCAGTCTTTCGTCGCTTGGACAATATCGGCTTCCAGCGGTTCTAACGCGGCGAGCCAGCGTTTCGCATTGGGGTCATCATATTCCCGCAATTCCGCCGTCAATTGTAACAGCCAGGCCCAACCATAAGGTCGTTCCCAAGACCCACGCTCTGCGCGGCGAAAATTGGCGAGCTCTCCTGCAACATTCTTGGGCGTTATATTCGCGTCGAGTTTCGCAATGGCTTCCGCGCGCCAATCCGCATCTTGCGGACCGACATGGAGTTGTCGCACGAGGAGCCAGTGACCATGCACGGCGCTGTGCCAATCGAAACAGCCGTAAAACACAGGAAATAGCTCTTTCGGGCGACCAATGGCCTCTGCCGTGTTGGTCGTGCGCGAAATTTTATTCGGAAATTCCTTTTGAACACAATCCAAAGCCAGCTTTGTAAATCGTTCAGATAAATCCGCTGAGATATTCGTTGGGTAGCTTTCTACCACACTCGAAACAGGCGCTGAGGGGTCTGTTGCAGGCACGGGCGATTTCGCCTCAGAACAACCGATTAAAACGAGGGCAGGCAGGAGATAATGTTTCATGACGTGCTTATGGCAGGCTCTTCGTTTGTCGCAAGGCCTCGAATAAAGTGACGGCCACGGAATTGGACAGGTTCATGGATCTAGCGCCCGCCACCATGGGAATGACGACGCGGGCGTCAGAACGTTCATGCACAAATTCCGGAACGCCAGAGCCTTCAGCCCCGAAAATCAGAGTATCGTCAGATTGAAACTCAAAATCGGGCAGGGGCGTTGCGCCTTTCGTCGTCAGCAAGATTTGCCGTCCGGAGCTTTGCGCCAAATAAGCCTCCCAATCCAGCGTAGTTCGTAAACCGCCCGGAACGGCATAATCCATCGCCGCGCGGCGCATGCGTTTATCCCCCAGCGGAAAGCCGCAAGGCTCGATTAGGGTCAGGCCTATATTGAAACAGGCACAGCTGCGCATGATGGAGCCGACATTTCCGGCAATTTCGGGCTGGTAAAGTGTGACGCGCATGGGCGCCGCATAGCGCCCTCTGGCCGCACGGTGCAAGGCGGCTTTGCAAATTTGTAACAGCGACAAGCTGCAAAAATTCGTATATTTGAAAATTATGGACAAAGATGACAAAGCGCGGCGCGACTTTCTGTTTCTGGGAACAGGCGCTGTTGCCGTTGGCGGTCTTGCGATGTTCACCCGCCCCTTATTTGCTCATATGGCGCCGGCGGCAGATTCCGATTTGGTTTTGGGTATGGACGTTGATGTGTCAGATATTTTGCCGGGCCAAGAGAAAGTGATCACTTATTTGAGGTGGCCTGTCACTATACGTCATCGTATAAAAGCTGAAATCGACGCCGCACGCGCAGAGGACGGCGCTGACATGCGTGACCCTGAAACCGATCAACAGAGATTACGTCCCAAGCCTGACGGAACCTTCGATCCAAGATATATGATCCTTCGTCCGGTTTGTACCTATTTTGGGTGCGAAGTGGAATATGGTGCTGGACGATATGAGGCTTGGTATTGCCCGTGTTGCGGGGCGCATTATGACACGTCAGGTCGTATCAGGAGCTGGCCAACAACTGAAAATCTAATCGTTCCAGACTATTTCTGGCGGACGGACACATCGATCACACTGCGAAAGCGATCGATTTTTACGCCTTCATAACGCAATGCGCTGTAATCCGTCCCCAAATTGCGTCGAGTTGCCGCGAATACGCTCTGGCAATCCTGACTATATAAGTTTAAAGACGCGCGAAATATAAGACTCGCCGCTAACAGGCACGAAAAGGAGTGGACGCCAACATGTCCGAAAATTCCACAATATCCGACCAAACGGAACCGCAAGACGGAACCAAACGGGACTTTATCTTCCTCGCGACAGGCGCAACTGCTGCTGCGGGTGTGGCTGCGGTTGGTTGGCCTCTCGTTGCGCAAATGGGCAAGGCGGCTGACACGCTGGCCGCTGGCTCTATTGAGATCGACTTGTCCAAAGTGGCGGTTGGTCAGCAATTGAAAATGCTATGGCGCGGTAAACCTGTCTTTGTTCGCCACAGAACAGCTGCAGAGATCGCAGAGGCTGAAAGTGATGATGCGGCCTCTATGCCTGATCCACAAACGGACCAGGAGCGTCTTGTCGCAGATACGAATGGGAACCTTCGTCCGGAGTTTCTCGTAATGGTGGGTGTGTGTACTCACTTTGGATGTGTGCCCGTGGGTGAAGCCGGTGATTTTGACGGCTGGTACTGCCCTTGCCACGGATCACATTATGATACATCAGGTCGTATCCGCAAAGGTCCGGCCCCAACGAATATGGCCATCCCGCCATATAGTTTTGTTTCTGAAAACGTTATCAAGGTAGGATAAAAATATGTCCGGTCCCTCGACTTACGAACCTAAATATGCCGCCGCTAAATGGATGGATCAGCGCTTGCCGATCATTCGTATGGGCGCGGACTTTATGACATTTCCGTCTCCACGGAATTTGAACTATTGGTACACATTTGGCGGCATTCTCGCCCTTTGCCTCGTCGTTCAGATCATTTCCGGTGTTATACTGGCCATGCACTACATCCCGGATGTGGATAAGGCATTCTCATCGGTCCAACGTATTCGTCGTGACGTGCCATTTGGCTGGTTGTTGCAATCCATGCATGCCGTTGGGGCGTCCATGTTCTTCCTCGCCGTTTATATGCATATGTTCCGTGGTCTTTATTACGGCTCATATAAAGCGCCGCGCGAAGTGATTTGGATCCTCGGTTGTGCGATTTACCTCGTGATGATGGCGACAGCGTTCCTTGGTTATACATTGCCATGGGGTCAGATGTCTTTCTGGGGCGCGACTGTGATTACAGGCTTCTTTGGTGCTGTGCCTGTCGTGGGTGAGAGCTTGCAGCAGTGGTTATTGGGCGGATATGCCGTCGATAATGCTACGCTGAATCGCTTCTTTGCTCTGCATTATTTGTTACCTTTCGTGATTGCTGCACTTGTCGGTCTGCACGTTTGGGCATTGCACCATGTGGGTCAAAACAATCCGATCGGTATTTCTGAGAAGACAAAGGAAGACACATTGTCTTTCCACCCCTTCTACACGGTGAAAGACGCCTTCGCGATTGCCGTGTTCTTGGTGATCTTTGCGATCTTCCTTTTCTACCTACCTGACGCGCTTGGTCATGCAGACAACTATATTGAAGCGGATGCGATGAAGACCCCCGCGCATATCGTTCCGGAATGGTACTTCTTACCGTTCTACGCGATTCTGCGCGCTGTACCCGATAAGCTATTCGGTATTTTACTGATGCTAGGTGCGATTATCGTCCTGTTTGTCCTGCCGTGGTTGGATACGCATAAAGTCAAATCTATGCGCTTCCGTCCGGTCGCCCGTTGGTTCTTCCTGATCTTTATCGTCTTCTGCTTCATCCTTGGATGGTGTGGTGCAGGCGTACCGGATGATATTGCAATCCCATTAGGCAAGGACTCTGGTATCACGTTCTACCGATTAGGTCAGATTGCGACCGTCTATTACTTCGCATATTTCTTAATTATACTGCCTGTATTGGGGCTTGTTGAGAAACCGGTCAAGCGACCGGATTCTATCACCAAAGCCGTCCTCGGCGATGGGAAACGCGGCGCAGCACTTGCCCCGGCTGAATAGCCGGGTCACACCTTTTAATACGTAGTTAGAAAGCGCGAAGACATGGCGTTCAAGACAACAAAATCTCTCATTATCGGTGCACTCGTCGCGGTGACATCCATCAGCGGTTTGGCTTTTGCCGCCGGGGGGGGTATTCATCCGTCTTACAAGATGAAACATCCGGATTGGTCCTTTAATGGCGCCTTCGGGACATATGACCGCGCTGCTATGCAGCGTGGCTACCAGGTTTACCGCGAAGTTTGCGCCGCATGTCATGGCCTGAAATATGTCGCCTTCCGCCATTTGGGTGACAAGGGCGGACCTTTCTATCTTGAGGATTTTCCAAACCCGAGTGACAATCCATATGTGAAAAACTTTGCGGCGGATTGGAACGTTAAAGATATTGATTCTGAAACAGGTGATGAAATTGAGCGTCCGGGTATTCCAGCCGATTATTTCCCTGATATTTTCCCAAATGACGCAGCGGCGCGGGCCTCTAATGGCGGTGCGCTTCCACCTGATCTCTCCAGTATGGTTAAAGCGCGTACTGGTGGAGCTGACTATCTTTATAATCTACTGATTTCCTATGATACGCCCAAGCCTGAATATGTTGAGTTGACACCCGGCTTGCATTGGAACCCGGTTATGGACGGGTATAAGATCGCTATGGCGGCCCCACTTTCAGATGAATTGGTCACCTATGAGCCAACTGAAATGATGGACCATGGCGAGTTGAAACTCGTTGATCCGCCTGTTGCAACTGTCGAGCAAATGGCCTCAGATTTAACGCAGTTTTTGGCTTGGACAGCCGATCCAAAATTAGAACAGCGGAAGAGCACTGGATTGATGACGATTATCTATCTCCTCATCCTATCCCTCTTGCTCTTCTTATCTTACAAGCGTGTTTGGAGAAATGTAAAACATTAGCGCTTGAACACATTTTTTTGAAAACCCGGCTCTTGCAGTCGGGTTTTTTGTTTTGCAGGACAAGGTCATGACACACATTGAAAATTCACAATGGACTCTAGGTATTCTTGGTGGGTCTGGTCTTTACGATCTTGAAGGATTGCAGAACCCAGAATGGGTCTCTGTAAACACGCCATGGGGCGCACCGTCAGACGATATTCTCTTTGCAGAGATGGGCGGTGTGCGCTTGCGGTTTTTACCCCGTCACGGACGCGGCCATGCTATCTCACCCTCTGACGTAAATTACCGCGCCAATATTGACGCTTTAAAACGCAGTGGCTGTACGGATATCTTGTCAATTTCTGCCGTGGGCAGTTTGCAAGAGGCCTATGCCCCCGGCGATTTTGTCATGGTCAATCAATTTGTTGACCGGACATTTAAGCGCGAGACCAGCTTTTTCGGCAAAGGTTGCGTCGCTCATGTGAGTGTCGCCGATCCGATTTGTTCGCGCTTATCAGGCTTGGCCGGCGACGCCGCTCTGAAAGCCGGGGCCAAGGTCCACCGCCCCGGCGCAGGTAAGGATTTAACATATCTCGCCATGGAAGGTCCGCAATTCTCGACAAAATCAGAAAGCCGGATTTACCGCCAATGGGGCTGTGACGTGATCGGTATGACAAATATGCCGGAAGTCAAACTCGCCCGAGAGGCTGAGATGCCTTATGCGACCATGGCCATGGTGACGGATTATGATTGCTGGCATGAAGGGCACGGCAGTGTCGATGTGGCGAGTGTAATCGCGATCATGCAGAAAAATTCCGACCTCGCCCGTAAGGCGGTTTTAAACCTTATACAGACTTTAGGCGCCACGCCGCGGACGCGCTCGCCTCTCGGTATCGAAACGAACTTAGATGTCGCCATAATCACCGCCCCTGATGCGCGTGATCCGAAACGTATGGCAATGTTGGATGCTGTCGCGGGCCGGGTGTTAAAGGCTCAGCCTTAAAAACTGATGATTATGGGCGGGATGCGCCCCAGAGGGCGTCTTGTCTGGCCCAGCCTTTTAGACCGTCTTCAGACCTGACTTCGCACCAACCTTCGCGACACTCTTGCAAGCGTAATAAAGCGCGGGCCTCTGTACGGGCGACTTCTCGTGCCTGAGGTTTAGGTTTTGACCTTATGGGTGTAGGGCGCATGGCCATGGCCGTTCGTGACCCTGAAAGCGCGGGTTTACGAACCCACGCCTCATCACCGGAAATGTCCCGCACTTTACGCCACATCTCTGTTTCAGCAACAATTAAAAGAGGGAGGCCACGGCGTTGATATTGCCACGCGATGGGGTGGTTGCGGCTTGGCCCAGTCCGTCCATTCACCTTGTTGAATTTCAGGCTTACGAAACGTGGCACGGAAAAGCCAGACGGTGTTTTGTCAGCGCTTACCCGGTAAAGATTTTCCGTGCTCGCAACGGGGATAGGTTCAATAGTTCGCTTCATGCTATCTTGTGCGAAGGCAGGCGTTGCAACAAGCAGGGTCAATAGCAGAGGGAGGATGATCTTTCGCATAATCGCTGATTTGCAACCATTCGGGTTAATGAATACCTAATTCGTGATCGAGTTCGCATTGCAATTTCGCCCCGCGCAGTCCAAAACTGCGCTATGAAGTCCAAGCCTAGAGTTGTTATCACGCGCCGCCTGCCTACAGAGGTCGAAACCCGAATGTCGGATATGTTCGACACAGTCCTGCGCACAGACGATCTGCCCATGACGCAGGATGAATTAGCTGCCGCGATTGCGGATTGTGATGTCTTCGTACCCACTGTGACGGATAATATCGACGGGGCGGTTTTATCTCACGCGTCGCCAAGATTGCGTTTGATCGCAAATTTCGGGGCGGGCACAAATCACATTGATGTTTCAACTGCCCACGCCAAAGGCATTACAGTGACGAACACGCCGGGTGTTTTAACAGAAGATACAGCCGACCTGACTATGGCGTTAATCTTGGCTGTTCCGCGTCGCTTGGTCGAAGGTGATCGACGTTTGCGGGCTGGCGAATTTACGGGTTGGGGGCCGACACATATGTTGGGTCACCGTGTGCGAGGAGGAAAACTCGGTATTCTCGGTATGGGCCGCATCGGACAGGCCTTGGCACGCCGCGCGACGGCATTTGGTCTGGATGTGCATTATCACAATCGGCGTCGTGTCCCGAAAGGGATTGAAGAGAGCTTGGGGGTGACGTGGCATGAGGATTTAGACACCATGCTGGCTGAAGTGAATTTCCTCTCGATCCATTGTCCGGCAACGCCGAGTACATATCATCTCATCAATGCGGAGCGCTTGTCCAAAATGCGCGCAGATAGCTATATAATTAACACGGCGCGGGGTGAGATTATTGATGAAGGCGCATTAGCGGCAGCGATTAAATCGGGAACGATTTCCGGGGCAGGGCTCGATGTCTATGAAAATGAGCCCAACCCGCATCCTGATCTCATGGATTTGCCCAATGTCATTTTGGCGCCGCATATCGGATCGGCCACACATGAAAGCCGCCGTGAAATGGGCGAGCTTGTTCTCATTAATATCCGCGCGATGATGGATCACCACGCCGCGCCGAACCGTGTTCTGCCTCCGGGCGCTAGTTTTCAAATCGCGTCGTAAGGGTCCGTCATGAAAAAACTTCTTTTTGCCTCTTCACTTTTTCTTGTCGCCTGCGGCGCACAAACCGTTGCGTCTGAAACCGAAGCCGCACCGGAGCCGGCTCAAGAGGCGAAAGTTGAAGCGCCGGCAAAGCCAAATATCACGAGTCAAAAACTGGATGACGGCTTCTACATGCTACTCGGGCCGGGCGGAAATATCGGCGTCAGTATCGGCGAGGACGGCGTCTATATGATCGACGATAAATTTGCGCGGTTTGGGCAAGAGATAATCGACGTTGTCGGGACGCTGACAGATCAGCCGATCAAATATGTTCTGAATACACATCATCACGGTGATCATTCCGGCGCCAATGCAGAAATGAAAGCGGTCGGCGCGACCGTGGTGGCCCATGATAATGTCCGCGCGCGCATGGGCATGACCTATATGAACCAAGCCTTTGGCCGCCAGCAAGACGCGCGACCCGAAGCGCTTTGGCCGACCCTTACATTTTCAGATGAAATGACGCTTTGGTTTAACGGCGATGAAGTTCGCGCCATTCACATTCCGGCCGGACACACGGACGGCGATTCCATCGTGCATTTTGTTGGTGCGAATATCATCCATCTCGGTGATAATTTCTTTCGCGGTATGCTGCCCTTTGTCGATGTCGATAGTGGCGGCAAAATCCAAGGTATGATCACGGCGCAACAAACAGCCTATGATCTCGCAGATGCGAATACAAAAATCATACCGGGCCATGGCCCGCTTTCGACAAAGGCGGAACTCGGCGAATCTATTAAACGGCTCCAAGCCATCCATGACCGCGTGAAAGCGCGTAAAGACGCAGGCGAAAGCCTGGAAGCGATCATTGCCGCAGATCCGCTCTCTGATATGACTGAGCTGGAAGGCTTTATGAAAAAAGAAAATGTCATTACGGCAACGTGGCGCTCCCTTGGCGGAGAGATTTAATAGACAAGTCTACACACTATGAGTTTTGGTACACATGCCTATGTTCCGGATGACCGGAATGGCTCCGTTTTATTTAATATAAATGGCAATTTGGTCCCGCGCGATAAGGCGGTGGTAAATGTCTTTGATTCCGGATTTATGCTCGGGGACGGCGTGTGGGAAGGTTTGCGCGTCCATCAAGGCCGTATCGCGTTTTTGAAAGACCATCTGGACCGTTTATGGGAAGGGGCGGCGGCGCTCGATATTGATATTGGTTTGACGCAAGCGGCGCTAACAGATCGCCTCTATGAAACATTGGCCGCTAATGAGATGACAGAAGGCGTGCATATTCGCCTGATGCTGACGCGGGGATTACGCTCTACGCCCTATCAAGACCCGCGCGTTGTGATCTCTGAACCAACCATCGTCATCGCGCCGGAATTTAAAACGGCAGATCCTACGATTGCTGAAAAATGCCAGCGGCTTTATACGGTTTCTGTGAGGCGCGGCCGCGCAGATGTGCAGGACCCGGGGCTGAACTCGCATTCAAAAATTAATTGCGTCACAGCCTGTATCCAAGCCATCAAGGCGGGCGCGGATGAGGGCCTTATGCTCGACCCACAAGGCTTTGTTGCGACCTGTAACTCCACCCATTTCTTTATTGTTCGCAAAGGTGAAGTCTGGACCTCCAGCGGGGATTATTGTCTCGGAGGGATTACCCGCGGGAAAATTGTGGATCTCTGCAAAGCCAATGACATTCCCGTTTTCGAGAAAAACTTTCCGCTTGCCAAATGTTACAGTGCGGATGAAGCCTTTACGACGGGCACATTTGCAGGCCTTGCTCCGGTCGGTGAGATTGATGGCCGTAAGATCGGAACGGGGGAACGCGGCCCAATGGTAAAACGGCTTCAAGCGCTTTATCTTGACCTGATACACCGAGATACATCTGCATGATTATCGCCATGTGGTCGGGGCCGCGTAATTTGTCTACGGCCATGATGCGCAGTTTCGGGGCGCGAGGTGATTGCGCGGTCATGGACGAACCCTTTTTTGCACCGTATCTAATAGTTAGCGGGAAAGCTCACCCGGGGCGTGAGGAAACCTTAGCGGTTCATGAAACTGACCCCGAAAAAGTGGCCGCTCTCTGTTTAATGGAAACGTCAGAAGCTTATTCTTTCCAAAAACATATGCCTCATCATATGTTGCCCGGATTCCCAATGGACTGGGCGAAGGACGCTAAACATTTCTTCCTGCTTCGTCATCCGCAGCGCGTTATCGCTAGCTATGCCAAGGGGCGCGCGGAATTTGAATTGGAGGATTTGGGATTTTCACCGCAGCGCAAACTTTGGGAGCAATTGGGTCGTCCGCCTGTCATCCATAGCGAGACTATTTTGAAGGACCCTGAAGAGGCGCTGCGCAAGCTCTGCGCCGCTATCGATATTCCCTTTGATGCGGCTATGTTATCTTGGCCTGCCGGACCGCGCGATGAAGACGGGGCTTGGGCACCTTGGTGGTATGACAGTGTCCATCGGTCCACGGGCTTTGGTCCTGCACCTACTGCCATGCCGTTCATTTCAGATGAGCATCACCCTATGCTCGCGGCGTGTCTACCGGATTATGAGGCCCTCGCGGTGAGTGCCATCAAGGTGTAGCCTGCTGATAAATTTCGCGCGGCGGGGGCAAGTGATTGCGCATCATTATTCTTAATGAAAGGTTAATTCCGAACAGGAGACCTTTCATGAGCCGTATTTCACTTTACTTTGTATCCCTTACATTGACCGTCGCCATGCCTGCCACAGCGCTCGCGCAGTGTGGAACAACGCAAGGTAGTTTTGCTGTGACTTGCGAGCAAGGCGTAAAGGTCTATCGCCATAATTCTCTCTCAGGTATTCCGGCTCCACTCAGCCAAGCTGAGGCTTTCTTGGAAGCTGAGAAAATCCGAGCGAGAACAGCGCGGGCGCAAATCGCCTCTCAGGATCGCGCCAACGCGCTGGCGGCTAAGTTACGCCGACGCGAATTAGCGATTGAGGATTATCGCGCACGTATTGAAGATCGCGCGACACGTCGTACCTCATTCCCGATTGGCTCTTATTATAATCGTGGGTTTTCTTTCGGGCGTCCGGTTCGAATCCGTAAAGGCACGCTCAACGTTCGAAATTAATTTCCGCAAACCGCGCAATCGGGGTCGCGGCTGAGCGTAATAGTGCGACCCTGTGCGCGTAAAGCGTCGAAAATATAGAGACGGCCATCGAGTGGCTGTCCTGCCCCCGTTATACATTTAATGGCTTCCATCGCCATCATGGACCCGCCCATTCCACCAATCGCCCCCAATACGCCATGGGTTGCGCAGTTTTCTTCGTCTGCTGGCAGGTCTGAAACAAAACAGCGGTAACAGGGAGAGCTCTCGCTCGCATTAAATAGGCTGATCTGTAAATCGAACCGGCCAAGCGCACCCGATATAAGGGGAATTCCAAGCTTGCGCGATATGGCATTGATCGTGAAACGCGATTTAAAATTATCCGTCCCATCTAAAATCACATCATGGCCTGTTAAAATTGTCTCGCCATTTTCAGATGTCAGACGTTCCGAAATAACGCTCACTTGGCAATCCGCGTTTAAAGCTTCCAAGCGTTCCGCCATGACGGAGGCTTTAGGGGCGCCAATATCTGAAGGTCTGAATTGAATTTGCCGTTGCAGGTTAGACGCCTCAATCTTATCATCATCTATCAGGGTGATATGTCCAATGCCCGCCCCCGCCAGATATAGCGCCGCCGGGCCGCCTAAGCCGCCTGCGCCGATGATGGCCACATTGGCTGCTAACAGAGCATTTTGGCCCGAACCGCCAATTTCGCGCAAAGTGAGGTGGCGGGCATAGCGTTCGATTTGATCAGGGGTGAGGGCCATGACGCCGTCTTTAACTCATACTCTGCATTTATGGTAGAGTTCTATGATCCTCACATGGAAATTGCCTATATGATCTATGGTGTTTTTCGTGTGTGAGGGCTTTGTTGAGCGAGTTGTGTTGCATTATTTGGAACAATATTTCGCATGACGCTCTGCGCGTCAAAAACATTAGGGTCATTCGTCGGGGCTGATGCCATTAGTCGGACTTCAATTGTTTCAGTCGCTTTATGACCTTCCATCGTTCGCGTTACATCATCTACGCCTAAATCAACATAAGAGCGATTATATTTTCCGCCGCCGAGCCCTATGCCTAGAGCGCCTCTGATTGGATTAGGCCCATTGTCATAATAATCGCCGCCGATAATCTTGAAATGGCTATAGCCCTCATTTGCTGCGATTTGGGCCGCGCGCAGAAGGGCGAAGTCCCGTGATTGATAAGCGTCACGACTTGTATAGCTAATTCGGAAATGGTCTTTCTGAATTTGCGTATTGCGATAGCCAAAATCTGATCCATAGGCTGGACCAAAATTACCATTTTTCGATGTCGAGGCACATCCAGACAAAAGCCCAGCGCAAATTGCGATACGTAAGAAATATTTCATGTCCAACCCGATCTTTACTTGTCGAAGCAAAATCTCTCCCATGATGTAGGTAATCGGCTTGTCATTAGGCTGGCAACTTACATATCGTTCATCTGATTAGGGTCGACAGACATTGTCCTAGCCTATCTGCCCGTAATTAAAGCGGTTCTGCTTTGTCCCAAGAGAGCACTTATAAGCATTAAGTCACTTTTTAGCTTACGCCCCTCTGATCTCATAATCTGGCTCTTCCGCGAAGAGTGGTGTGCTGAGGTAACGTTCTGCAAAGCTCGGTATGATTGTCACGATGCGTTTGCCATGCATTTCTGGGCGCGCTCCGACGAGTAGGGCTGCTGCAATCGCTGCGCCGGAGGAAATACCAACGGGTACACCGTCTTCTGCCGCGACGTGTTTGGCTGTGCCGAAGGCCGCATCATTATCAATTGTCACCACATCATCAATAAGGTCTGTGTCGAGCGTATTGGGGAGGAAGCCTGCGCCAATACCTTGTATTTTATGCGGGCCCTTTTCGCCTTTGGAGATCATGGGGCTGCCAATCGGTTCTACGGCGATGATCTGACAGTCAGGGTTTTTCTCTTTGAGAAACTTACCTGCACCAGAGAGCGTGCCGCCCGTGCCAACACCTGCGATAAAGGCATCGACTTGCCCGTCTGTGTCCGCCCAAATTTCAGGGCCTGTCGTGGCGTAATGAATGGCGGGATTTGCCGGATTATCAAATTGTCCGGGCATCACGGCGCCGGGTGTATTGGCGACGATATCTTCGGCGACTTTTATGGCGAGCGGTATGCCGCCTGCGGCTTCTGTCAGGACCAATTCTGCGCCCAGCTGCCGCATCATCTTACGACGTTCTGCGCTCATCTGCTCGGGCATGACGAGAATGGCTTTATAACCTTTGGCGGCGGCGGCAAAAGCGATCCCGATACCCGTATTGCCGGAGGTGGGTTCAACCAGCGTGCCGCCGGGCTTTAAGCTGCCCGCCTTTTCCAAGGCCTCAACCATTGCAATGCCGATCCGATCTTTGACAGAGGCGATTGGATTGAAAAACTCCAGCTTGAAGCAAAGATCTGCCGGAAGCCCTTCCGTGATTCGAGGCAAGCGCACGAGGGGGGTTCCGCCCATCGTGTCTAAAATAGAGTCATAGATTTTTCCGCGCGGTGTGGCTGGCATCAGAGTCTCCTTAAATAAAAAAGGTGAGTATGAAGGCGCTCGCAAAATTATACAAATGCAATGTCGCCAGTTATTCGAATGTGGGTTTGTAGGCCATGCGTTTCATATGTTTGTGTAACATCTATATGCGGTAAAAGGCCGAAGAGACGCGATCCAAAACCTTCTGTTTCAGAGGCTTTGATTGCATGTGTGCAAGTCTCTGCCCAGCGGATTTCGACACCGTCCTTTATGCGTTTCCAAGATATATCGAGCCGTCCGCCTTCGCCATAAAAACACCCATATTTTACGGCATTGGTCAGAAGTTCATGCGTCACAAGTGCGAGGTCTTTTGTACCGCTGACAGAGAGTAAAATTTTGGGTCCCTTCAGCGCGTATTCTGCACCATGTTCCGATACATATTGCTGCAATTCTGTTTCGAAGGCTTCTGCTATCGAGAGACCCTGCCAATTATTCGTGTTGAGCTTGTCATGGGTCCGACTCATTGCATCAATTCGGCTTGTGAAGCTGGAGAGAAAGCTCTCTAAGTCTGTTGCATTGCGTGAAGAGATACGCGTAATGGCGGTCACAACCGCCATCGTATTTTTGGCGCGGTGATTGATTTCACGGGAAATAGCTGCGTTTTGCTGTTCCGCAATAACTTGTTCAGTGATGTCGAGCGCGCGTTGCAGGATATGTGTGACATCACCTTGTTTGTTTTTGATCGGATCTTGGCAAATTTTCCAAATTTTCTCTGATTTACTGCCATCTTCCAACTCAATTTCATAAGAGAGATTATCGAGTTCGGATGCTACTCCGGACAAGCATTTATCCATAGTGCTTTGTACAATCTCAATCCGCTCCGGTGTTTCCGGAAAGGCTTTAAATAGATATTTTCCGATTAGATCTTTAGCGGGTCGTCCGACAAGATGAGTGTAGGCTATATTGACATAAACATAGATCAAATCAGAGTCGAAGACCGCGCAAGGTTCAGACATGAAGTCTAGCACATCTGTATTCGGTATATGCTCTGTCGTCTTCATAGAGTGCTGTTAGCACTCTGAGTCTGCGCTAACAGTTAAAAAATAAGTATATTCTGTAATTCAACCTATGATCAGGTGAAAAAGAAACTTTACCAGTCGCGGATAATATCCCGCACCAAAAGTCCTGATGGGGTTAGGTCCTTATCTGTCCAGCCACCATTGGAAGAAGCGCTTGGTTTGAACATAGAGGCGGTCTCATTCTTGTCACTCACAGACCAATTCATATGAGAGAGGTGGTGTTTCTTGGCAAAGTCCATCCACTCCAAAGTTGATGCTTTATCCATAAATCCGTCGCCATTATAGGTCACAGTTCCCCATTCAGAGATAATCAGCGGAAGGTCCTTGCTAATCGCATATTCGGCCTTTTTGCGGATGTCCTCTTTATGTGAGGCCGCATAAAAGTGCAGCGCGTAGAGAATATTGCTCTCGCCTATAATGGGATCATCAGCTGCCTTATCAACATCCTGATCCCAACTTTGTGTGCCGACGATGATGAGATTGTCGGGGTCTACAGCGCGGATCGTGTCAATCAGCTCTTCCGCATAGGGTTTTACAACTGTTGACCAATCTGTCGTATTAAGTGGCTCATTGTAAATCTCGTAAATGACATTGGGATAGTCGCCATATTTTTCGGCCATAGCCGTGAAGAAGCGCTTCGATTCCTCAATATCTTTTTCGGCGCGGTGGGAATGCCAATCAATTACAACATAAATACCGTTCTCTATGGCGGCATTGACGATGGTTTCGACACGTTTCAGATTGCCTCTCGGATCTTCGAGGTAGCTACCATTATTTTCGGCGCCCATGGCGGCGCGGACGATGCCCGCATTCCAATCTTTGGCGAAGGTTTCGACGGCGCCTTTAGTATAAAATCTCTCTTGTCCCCAGCCTGTATTGGACCAGAAAAAGCTTGGCCCGGCGAGTGATGTGATTTCGCCATTTTGATCGCGAATATGCGGCCCCACAACAGAAAGCGCGCCATGTTTTTCAACGGGTGTGACATCATTGAAAACAGCCACATTTGAGGGATTTCCTGAAGCAGTAGGTTTGGTTGTCGAACCCGTTTGTGCACAGGCCGATAAAGCGCTTGCAACGACCAGTCCTAGTAGAAAGCGAAAAGATCGAGAATATCGTGGCATTCGTACAGCTCCAAGTTATGACAACGTTGTCATAGTGTGTGGAGTGAGGTTTGCGCAACCCTTCATGATTTAAAATTATCAGTTTTAGAAAATGAGACTTGCTTAGGCGCGTGGATTTATCTTTTGATTACGTCGTTCCCGTGCTGCCAAAACCGCCTTCACCGCGTGCTGTGTCATCCAGCGTTTCGACACGTTGAAAATTGGGTTGCGTGATCGGGGCAATGACCATTTGCGCGATGCGTTCTCCGCGCGTGATCGTAAAAGACTCTTGCCCGTGATTAATCAGTAGGACTTTCACTTCGCCGCGATAATCTGCGTCAATCGTCCCGGGCGTATTCAGGCAGGTGATGCCGTGTTTATACGCCAAGCCAGAGCGTGGGCGGATTTGCGCTTCATATCCAGCGGGTAACGCCATAGCGAAGCCTGTTGGGACGAGGGCACGCTCAGCCGGCGCCAAGACCATATCCGCATCTAAAGCGGCGCGCAGGTCTGCGCCCGCCGCCAGAGTTGTTTCGAATTTCGGGAGCGGTAAATCACCGAAATGGTCCAGGGGCTTAATTTGAACGGTCAGTGTCATTCTTCGCTCTCAGAAATAGATTCGATTTCAATTGAAGGCTCTACCTCTGATACATCCTCATCTTCAATCTGGGTGTCAGCCTGAATATTTGTTGGGACGACCACGATGTCCGATGTATTTTCTATAGTCATTTCAGTCGTGGCTTCAGTTTCAGTTTCGATTTCTGAAGTTGATTTTGATGATTTAACTGCAGAGGCGACTCTCCCGCGTTCTGAAAACTCTGCGAGACGTGTTTCTAATATGGTCTCAGCTTCTTCTGACAAAGGGTAACCTTTATAGACATGCTCGACTTTTTCATCTTTCCAATAAAGAGTCAGACTGTCCGATTCAGTGCTGTCGAAATCCTGTGACAAAATAAATGGAATGCCCGTCGCAAAAACACCGTAGTCTTCTTCTGCCGGTATGATGTCATCGCGGCGACACATGACGGCTTGGATTTTATGACCAAGATAATCTGTCATATGACCGGGTTCGTTGTCAGTCAGAGTCGCCATGAATTCTTCGGCAGGAATATAAGAGGGGACTCGGGCTTCCCCTTTCCCGTCAGGGCTTTGGATGATCTGGACAAGTAATAATTCACACTCAGACGTCTCGACAGCAATCGCGTTGGTGGCCATTGCCCCAAGTGCAAGTCCGAGAAGGAGAGATTTTAAATATAGTCTCATGATATATTGTTCCAATTGATCTGCCCAATCTTCGCGGCAAGCTTCCTGGCAATGGACCGCTTATCCGCACGGGGCCAATTTACTTCGTCTTGCTCTGTAACAAGTGTGACAGCATTATGGTTCCCACCCATGACGTCGCCGGACACATCATTTGCGACAATCCAGTCGCATCCTTTTCGGATACGCTTAGAACGAGCCAGCTTTACCACGTCATGTGTTTGAGCCGCAAAGCCAATGCAGAGTTTGGGGCGATTTTTCGAGTTACAAATTGTTGAGAGAATGTCAGGATTTTCGACCATATCCAGCCGGGGGACGCCGTCTTTTGGTTTGGGCGCTTTTTGGACATGCTGGGTTGCGGGTCGCCAATCCGCGACGGCGGCAACCGACACAAATATGTCTGCGGGAAGGGCGTCTTGGGCGGCGGCTAACATATCCCGCGCGCTCTCAATATCTATGCGTGTGACACCGATTGGTGACGGTAAAGCGGTAGGGCCAGAGACAAGCGTGACACGCGCGCCTTGATCGGCCAAAGCTTGTGCAATGGCATAACCTTGCCTCCCGGAAGAATGGTTTGATATATATCGCACAGGGTCGATGGCTTCGCGGGTGGGGCCTGCCGTGACGACTGCATGGCGGCCTTTCAGGGGTTTATCGCCGCGCAGGCCGTCCAAACTCATATCCCCCATCAGCGCGCCTTGCACCGCATCTGCGATTGCGTCGGGTTCCGCCATGCGCCCGGGGCCGTGTTCCCCGCAAGCCATATCGCCGACATCCGGCCCAATGAACAATGCGCCGTCCCCGGCCAGTGTATTAACATTGCGCTGGGTGGAGGCCGCTTCCCACATTCGGACATTCATGGCGGGCGCGTAAAGCACACGCGTATCTGTCGCCAGTAATGTTGTCGTCGCCAAATCATCGGCAACGCCATGGGCCGCGCGGCTCATCAGATTGGCCGTGGCTGGCGCGACGACAATCAGGTCAGCGGATCGGGAAAGCTCAATATGGCCCATGTCGGCTTGTTCATCCAATTCCCATAAATCCGTAAAAACAGTATTTCCGGAGAGTGCGCCCGCGGAGAGCGGGGTTACGAATTCCGTCCCGCCTTTTGTCAGGATGACTTGCGTCTCAACCCCGCGTCGCGCGAGTTCGCGGATTAAGAGAAGCGATTTAAACGCCGCGATCCCGCCGCCGATAATGAGTAAGACCCTATGTGACATGGCTAGAGTTTAGGGTGGCAAGGCTGGAAGTGCAAAGGTTTATGGCGGCGAGGGTTTGGGGTTTCCGAAGAGGATGATTGACTCTGCCTCATAAACGGCTCTTAGAGCGGCTCATGAATTTTCGTGATTTTCTATTATTATTCACGGTGTGCTTCGTCTGGGGTCTGAACGTTGTTATCACGCGTTGGATTGTCTCAGACGCCGCCATTCCGCCGATCTTTTTCGCGGGCATTCGATTTTTGGGCGTGGCGACATTGCTTCTGCCTTTCTTGCGGCCGATTCCGAAACAGCTGGGGACGCTCTTTCTGATTTCCTTTTTTATCGGCTCCGGTCATTTCGCTTTGCTTTTTGTCGGATTGACTGACGCAGAAGCCTCCTCGGCGGCCATTGTCGGACAATTGGCTGTGCCATTTTCGACGCTTATGAGTATGGCGTTTCTTGGTGAGAAAGTCGGATGGCGGCGCGGATTGGGTATCATGCTCGCTTTTGCAGGTGTGTTCCTCATCGCTGTTGATCCGGAGAGTTTCACGATTTCTGTCGGTCTTCTCTATGTCGCGGCGGCGGCTTTTATTGCCTCAATTGGCGGTATCTTGATGAAGCGCATCACGCCCGTTTCCGCCTTGCAGATGCAGGTCTGGATTGGCTTGTTTTCCTTCACGCCGCTCTTTATCGTCTCCTTCTTTTTAGAACAGGGACAAATGGCGGCCTATCTGGGCGGGGGCTGGAAAGTCTGGCTCGCCACGGCTTTCGCCGTGATCGGCGTGTCCATTTTTGGACATGGTGGTTTTTATCATCTCATCAAAAAATATGATATTTCCCTGCTGTCCCCACTGACCCTCATGACGCCGGTATGGGGTGTGGTTTTGAGTATCATCCTGCTAAATGAAGCGATTACGGCGCAGCTGATCTTCGGCTCGATCATCTCACTGGGAGGCGTCCTCGTCCTCGCCGTGAGACCAAATAAGACCTTACCCGAAGCGAGTATGGGGAAGAAATTGGGCAGCGGTGGGTCTTAGAGGGCCAGGATATCGCCTTTACTGTCGATGACCGTCAACAAGTCGTCGACATGTGGCGCGCTAATGGCGTGACCTGTTTGCAATGCGATGTTGGGGATTTTTAGGAGAATTTTTTCCGAATAAGCCGTATTAGCTTTTCAGCCCATGTTTGGCGTGTTGCCGCTAATACTGCGGCTTTTGCCTTTCTGGCCTCAACCCTGCGATCCCGCTCTACCTTCTTTGGAAGGTCACTCTCATCACAATCTGGGCAAAACACTTTGTGTTTAGTTTCAGTCCAACCGTGACGTCTAGCGGAATCTGCTTCGCGTTTTACCCAATCCAGAAAATCATCTTCAAAGTCATGGGATGTATTTGTGAACTCTGCATTGCAGCAGTCACAATAAACATCAAAGATAAGATCTAATTGATCTTCTAACGGAGAATAGTCTTCGATCTCTTGATTTGACTGACTCACAACTGCGCCGCCGCCCAACTCGCGCCGAGCGCTAGTGCCGCGCCAATGCCAGCATAAGCAATCGGGCGGAGGGCGTCTCTTTTTCTGGTCTGAACCTGCGTGACGCGGTTGGGGGAGAGGTCGACTTCGCCGTCGGCCCAGGCTTGGGCAAGTTTGGCGATATTATCTGTCGCTTCGGGTAAGATCGAGAGCGTGCGGCGCGTGCGACCCAATCCGTGGAGAAAATCATTTAAATAGCGTTCCGGCCCGACTTCGCGGCGGACGGCTTTTTCGACCACAGGGCGGGAGGCTTCCCACATATCAAATCCCGGATCGAGGCGGCGTGCCACGCCTTCGGCCTGCATCATGGTTTTTTGTAGTAGGATTAATTGTGGCTGTAACTCCATATCGAAAATCTCGGTGATCTCTAAGAGTTGCATCAACACTTTCGCCATGGAGACATCTTCGGCGCTTTTGCCGAAAATAGGTTCGCCCACCGCGCGCAAGGCCGAGGCAAATTCTTCGACACTGTGATGGGGCGGGACATAACCAATATCAAAATGAACTTGCGCAATTTTATAATAATCGCGTTGCAGAAAGCCGTAAAGCGTATCGATCTCAAATCGGATTTCTTCTTCGCCGAGGCGACCCAAAATGCCGAAATCGAGCAGGACCAATTGCCCGTCCGCATCCATGATCAAATTACCCTCATGCATATCCGCGTGAAACACGCCATATTCAAATGTCGAGGCGAGGAAGGATTGGATGACCTTTGTGGCAAGAGCGTTTTTTTGCTCGGCCGGCAGGGCGAGAATGTCATCAGAGGAAAGGGCCTTGCCGTCTATCCATTCGCTGACAAGAACGTCTTTGCCGACCAAATCCCAATAGAGCTTCGGGACGCGGAACAGCCTTGTATCTTCCGCGATTTCGGCCAGCTCACTTTGCGCGGCAGCTTCGAGGCGGAGGTCAAGTTCCAGCATCACGGCGCGGCGGGCTTCGGCGACGAAATCTTTCGGGCGCAGGCGGCGCAGATTTGGGACTGCGCCATGGGCCAGATTGGCGACCATGGCGATTGTATCCATGTCGCGCGTCATGCGGGGCGCAATATTTGGGCGTAGAACTTTGACAGCGACGGTTTCGCCGGAATGCAATATGCCTTTATGAACTTGCGCGACTGAGGCTGCGGCGATGGGGTCTGATAGCGACTTGAGATGTTTGGACCAAGGCGCACC
>CAZBDT010000025.1:2953-22708 GCA_964490745.1 uncultured Algimonas sp. | reverse complement strand
TGATGAATAATCCGACGTGGTCGCCGGATGGGACTTATATCGCGGCGAAGAAGCATTTCACGACATCAAGGTCACTCGGCACAGGCGAAATTTGGTTGTATCACATAAAAGGTGGATCGGGTGTCCAGCTGGTTAAGAAGCCGTCTGACACACATCAGAAAGAATTGGGCGAACCAATTTTCGCGCCGGACGGAAAATCGATTTACTACACACAAAACATCACCCCGGGCGAGACTTTCATCTATGCCCAAAACAGCCATACAGAGCTGTTCCAGATCAAAGAATATGACATCTACACAGGCGAGATCAGCACAGCCGCCGGTGGATATGGCGGGGCCGTGCGCGGCGCGCCTTCACCCGATGGGAAATCGCTGGCCTTTGTCAAACGCGTGAACGCAAAGTCCACATTATATCTGAAAGACCTCGAATCCGGCAAAGAAACAATGATCTTTGATAATCTGGATCAGGACATGCAGGAGACATGGGGCGTGCAAGGCATGTATCCGAATATGGACTGGTCGCCGAACAGTCGGTTCATCTATTTCTGGGCCAAAGGACAAATCCATAAACTCGATGTTAGAGATAACAGCTTTGAGGCTGTTCCATTTGAGATCAACGACACGCGCACCATTATGGACCCACCACGTTCTTCGGTGGAAGCCGCACCGGATGAGTTCAAAACCCAAATACCAAAATTTTCGCAAGTCAGTCCTGACGGGAAATCGGTGGTTTTTGAAAGCGTTGGTAAGCTCTACGTGAAAAATTTGAGATCAGGCCGCGTTAAAAACCTTACCAAGCTTCCTGATGAAATTCGTGAGCTATACCCTAGCTGGTCGCGCGACAGCAAAACAGTCGTTTTCACCACCTGGGATGACATCGATTTGGGCGCGATCCATTCGATAAATGTCGCCAGTGGAAAAATCACGACCCATACGGACAAGCCAGGCCATTATAAGCGCCCGCACCTCTCACCGTCAGGCGATTATCTCGTCTTTGAAAAAGGCTCAGGCGGGTTCTTGACTGCGCCCGAATATTCCGATGATCCCGGACTTTACGTTATGGCCGTTGATGACGGCGTACCTCGTCGTTTTTCTAAATCCGGTTCCGCGCCGCATTTTGGTGCAGATGATCTCCGGATTTATTTTGCCAAAAATATCAGCGGTCAAAATACTTTCGTCTCTACAAATTTACTCGGTCATGATGAGCGCAAACATGCGTCCTCTAAAATGGCGCAGAGCTATCATGTCTCTCCAGATGGTCAGATGATTGCGTTCCGCGAGAACTATAATCTTCATGTCATGCCCGCCCCGAAAGGCCCGCAAAATGTAGCTGTTGCCAGAACGGGCAAAGGTCTGCCTGTCGCAAAGGTCAGCCATGGCGGCGCGACCTATCCGAGTTGGACAACGGATAATCAATTGAATTGGACACTAGGGCCGACACTGTTTTCCGTCGATGCCTCTGATGCCATGGCTGAGGGTTTCGAAGCCCCAAGAGAAGGTGTTGATCTGTCTTATAAGGTGAAGGCAGACAAACCGTCCGGCAAAATCGCGCTTACAAATGCGCGTATCATTACCATGGCGGGTGATGATGGCGGCGTGATTGAAAATGGCACGATCATAATCGAAGGCGACCGAATTTCTGCCATTGGTGAGGATATCGACATTGGCCGTTCCGTCAAAACCGTTGATCTGGACGGCAAAACGATCGTTCCCGGATATATTGAGGCCCATTATCACGGACCGCAAGGCACGGATGATCTCATCCCGCAGCAAAATTGGAAGACAACCGCGACCCTAGCGCTTGGCGTCACGACAGTTTTCGATCCGTCTAACCGCGCGACTGAAATTTTTGCCGCCAGTGAGTTACAACGCGCAGGCAAACTTCTGACGCCACGGACCTATTCAACAGGTGAAGTCATTTACGGTGCGAAAGCGCCCGGATTCTTTGCAGATATTCAAAGCGAAGAAGATGCCTATGAACATGTTGCACGCCTCGCTAATCAGGGCGCGCATGCTGTCAAAAATTATAACCAACCGCGACGCGATCAGCGCCAGCAAGTGGTAAAAGCCAGCCATGACCTAAATGTCTTATCGGCGGCCGAAGGCGGATCGCTCTATCACATGGATATGAGCCTCGTTGCAGACGGGAATTCCTCTCTGGAACACAACCTCCCCGTCTCGGCGATTTATGATGATGTCATTCAGATGTTCGGCCAAACACAGGTCGCGTACACGCCCACCCTGTCTGTCACATATGGTGGCGTCCGTGGCGAGGATTTCTATTATCAAGAATCCAATGTTTGGGAGCATCCAATCCTCTCCAAACACGTCCCGCCGCAAATGTTACAAGCTCGCGCTGTGCGTCGCCAAATGGTGCCTGAAGAGGACTATGCGGATGACGAAGCCGGAAAAGGCGCGAAGCAGCTGATGGAGGCCGGTGTTGCCGTGTCTATTGGTGGACATGGACAGCGCGAAGGGCTTGCGTCCCATTGGGAGATGTGGAGCTTTGCGCGCGGCGGTATGAGCAATCTACAAGCCCTCAAGACGGCCACGACAGAGCCTGCGCGTCACCTCGGTTTTGAGAAAGACCTTGGCACATTGGAAGAAGGCAAGCTCGCCGATCTGGTCATCCTGTCAGACAACCCCCTCGAGGACATTCGCCATACGGATAAGGTTGAGCACGTCATGCTCGGCGGACGTCTCTATGAGGCCGAGACGATGAATGAGGTCCATACGGGTGACGCGAAGCGTTTGCCTTATTGGTGGGAAGAATAATTTTTGATCTAGTGAACCAAAAAATCAATTCTAGAGCTTGGCCGAGAGGCCAAACTCTAAACTTACAAAGATTCTGAGCGAAGATGAATGAAAATCGATTCAGCTAAAATTGTAATCGTGATTGGCATCATCATCATTTTGTTTGTCATCATCTACGTAATAAGCTTAGTCATTTTGGTATCGAGGATTGATAGTTAGAATTTTCTCCGCCCCAACCACTCCAAAATCGCACTATTCAATGCCTCTGGCGCATCCCACATCGCCCAGTGACCGCAATCCGGGATATTGACCCGTTCCAAGTCCGGACACATTTTGATCATAGGTGCTGTTAGCGCTGGCGGTAGAAGCAAGTCGCCTTCCGGACTTATCATTAAAACAGGCTGTGTGATGCGGTTGCTTAAACCTTCTGCCAGATCCCAATTTACATCGATATTTCGGTAGAGATTCATGCCCGTTTCAAAGCCCGTCCATTCATAGGCCTCGACAAATTTTACGCGATCGAGATCAGGCAGAACGCCGCCTTTTAGCGCAGGCGAGCCAGCCTTTAAAAACGCCTCAAACTGTGTCGGGATATAGGTGAAGGTCTCATCCGCAACGGCTCCCGGCGGTGTGGAGCGGAACATAAGCCTGAAAAACCCATCCGGGTCCCGCGCAAACATCTCGGCGACCTCTGCTCCTCTGTCCCTGAACTCTAAGAAGTAATGTTTAGGCCCATTTCTCTTCTCAATGATTTTGAGAGGAGGCGCGGGCGCGCGCGCCGTATGCGGCACACAAATTCCGATCACAGCTTTCACCCGGTGCGAGATCATCCGCGCCGCATGCCAAACAATAGACCCGCCCCAATCATGACCGCAAATAATCGCGTCTTCATAGACATAGGCATTCAGCACGGCCTCCATATCGGCGACGAGTTGGGGCATAGCATAATGTACGGGATCAGCCGGCGCAGATGATCGCCCAAAGCCGCGCAGATCATAAGCGATGACACGATAGCCCGCCTCCACCAAAGCCGGCACCGTATTTTTCCAGCTATAGGCAATCTCAGGCCAACCATGCACCAATAGGATAAGCGGTCCGTCCTCTGGTCCATCATTATAGGTCGCAATTTGAAAGGAATCGGAGGAAACGTAATGTGGAGAGTCAAAGTTCATATGATGGAGTATGACGCGAATTTTACTTGGTGACACGTCATTTCCAACGATTATTGCTGTAAATCCGCCCTTTACGACACGCGACAAAACCCTTAAGAAGCGCGGAACTTACGGCCTCGCAGGTTATGCGGGGCTTTTGGCTTTTGAACACTAGAAACGAGATAACCAAGCATGGTTGAGATTTACGTCCGTCAGAATAATGTTGATCAGGCGCTTCGCGCTCTGAAAAAGAAGATGCAAAATGAAGGCATCCTTCGCGAGATTAAAGCACGCAAGCATTATGAAAAGCCATCCGAGAAGCGTGTTCGCGAGCAGCAAGAAGCCGTTCGTCGCGCTCGCAAATTAGCGCGTAAGCGCGCACAGATCGAAGGTCTTATTCCTTCTAAGAAGAAGCCCCGCCGCCGCTAGGCTGGGTTCTCAAAGCCAAATAGATGGGCCGTTCGGTGCTTTTGCAAATATGCAAATTGCGCGGGGCGGCTTTTTTATTGCCGCTTTTCTATTACCAATGATTCATCCGCGTCATCAAACACTATATGACAGCCAACTCCCGAGATCTCACAAAGTTTGAGATAAGCGCCCTACCCGAAGGTTTTACGCAGGCTATTGACATCGCCTCAGTGAAACTGATTAACCGCACGCATAATCCATTTGCGCGAAACAAAATTGTCTGTCGCGGGCCGAAGATTTTTTGGCCAAACCACCCGAAGGATTTCACGCGCGAGACGCTTATTATTCAGTCGCTTCTCATCCACGAGCTTTGCCATGTCTGGCAATATGAAACCGGACGTTTAAGCGCCGCGCGCTATCTGCTCGACCCGCGGAATTGGGTCTATAATTATACTGTCAAAGACGACGCGGAATTCGATGATTATCCGACGGAGAAACAGGCTGATCTTTTGCAGGATTGGTTTCTGGTTAACTCCGGTGCGACACCGCTTCGCTATGATATGAAAGAGAGTGAAGCCCCGTCTAAAGGCTGGTTGAATGACGTCGTTCCATTTGATTGGAACGATGCATCATCGCTTGAGCTCGTGTGATCAAACCGTATTAAAATCTTGGGCTCAGAAGCCCGTGAAGGCGCGGATCGATTAAATCATAGGCATCCTCTGTCATCCAATCCGGTATCGGCGCACCTGACAGGATTCCCGCTTCCATGGCTTTCTCAACGCGCGCTTCAACACCAGCAACACGCTCGGCATACCAAGCCTGGCGTTCTACATTAATCGCATCAGGACATTTGTGACCTGCACTCGCTTGTAAAACGTCAATATCGCCCAAAACTTCAAATAGCGTTTCCATCTCGCCAATGACTTTGGCAGCCGCCTGCTCGGGCGAGATGGATTTCGTATCACAGCCAAAGCGCAAAATATCCCTTGACGGAACGGCCACATACATCCGCCCCGCAATAAAACCGAGTTGGATATTCCGGTAACGGGGGTGATGATCCATTTCTAATAACCGTTCCATGAAATCCAAGGTCAATAAGGCTCGGCTTTCGACTTGATCATCTGAATAGACCTCAAACCTATCTTCGAAATGCGGCTCACCCAGTCCAACCCGTTTCATGTCGTCGACGGTTTTTGGGTTTAAAGGGCCTCGATCATGCTGCACGATAGTCCGCGAGAGAAACGACGTTTTGAGGCGCAAGGCAATGAGTAAACCTTCAAAGCCAGAAGTCTCACTTTCGATCTCGGCTAAGCTCTGCGTCCCAGTGATTTCGGCGGGACGCGCAAAAATTTCGTGAACATCAAACTGCAAATCGCGAAATCCTAGCCCAGACAGATGACCGTCACATCGCCATAGCTGAGTTGGGCTCGAAATCATTCGGGTCGCGGATAGGAGATGCAAGCCAGGCGGTGGAACAGATTTACCCCGATAGCGCCACCCAAAACTATCATAGAGATAGGTGCGCAGCGGATGCAAATCGGACGGATTTTCCCTCGAAAACTTCATGATTAAACCCGCTACACGAACAGGTTTAAAGTCAGTTTAAGCGTCAGCCCCCACCCGCGCGCTCAAGGCTGCGGCCATAAAGTCGTCGAGTTTCCCGTCCAGTACGCCGTTTGTATCAGATGTCTCTACACCTGTGCGAAGGTCTTTGACCATTTGATAGGGTTGTAGGACATAGCTTCGGATTTGATGTCCCCAGCCAATATCGGTTTTGCTATCAGCCAATGACTGTGCCTCTTCTTCGCGCTTACGCAATTCTTCCTCATAGAGACGCGCGCGCAACATATCCCAGGCTTGTGCGCGGTTTTTGTGCTGACTGCGATCTGATTGGCACTGCACAACAATACCGGACGGTTCATGGGTAATCCGGACCGCTGAATCCGTTTTATTCACGTGCTGACCGCCTGCTCCCGACGCCCGATATGTATCAACGCGGCAATCGCTCTCATCAATATCGATCTCAATAGAATCATCAATTTCCGGAAAAACCCAGACCGACGCGAAACTCGTATGACGACGGGCGGAGCTGTCATAGGGTGAGATGCGGACGAGGCGATGAACACCCGATTCCGTTTTCATCCAACCAAAGGCGTTTTCGCCTTTAATACGAAGCGTAGCAGATTTAATCCCTGCCCCGTCACCATCTTGAGCTTCGAGCAATTCGGTTTTCATGCCACGGGAATTGGCCCAACGCATATACATGCGCAGGACCATTTCAGCCCAATCCTGAGCCTCTGTCCCGCCCGCACCGGGATGAATTTCGACAAAGCAATCATTGGCATCGGCCTCACCACTCATCAAAGCCAGGAGTTCTGCCGCGTCTGCCGCTTTTTTGGTTTCTGTTAAAGCTTCAGCGGCCGCATCCAGCAGCTCTGCATCATCATCCATTTCGGCGAGTTCGGCCAGTTCCACATTCTCAGTCAATTCTGACTCAATCTTTTTAATCGCCTCAAAACTGCTCTCCAGTTTTGAGCGCTCTTGCATCAGCTTTTGCGCGTTTTGCGGATCATCCCAAAGCGATGGATCTTCGGCTAGATTGTTTAATTCCGCCAAGCGGCGTTCGGCGACATCCCAGTCAAAGACGCCTCCTCAGCAGTTCCACTGACTGCTGGATATCGGTTTGCATTTGGAGGATGTCGGCTCTCATATTGGGGTGATATGGTCCTAGTAGAGGCCGTCGTCCAGTGCTTTTTCGACAGGTTTGTCAGCTTCTTCTTCCGTAGGTGTCGGCGTTGCCACAGGCAGCTCAGGCTGAATATCACTGATCTCTTCCGCAGGAGTTTCATTATTCACAGCCCGTTCTGCACGATCCAAGATATCAGATAGATCAGAATCAACGTCTTCGTTCGTTTCTGCGTTTTGAGTGTTTTCAGAACCTTCATCGGATAATGACACTTCTTGTGGCGCAATAGGCCCGCCTCCGAAGAAACCACCAAGTGAATCCGTGCCTGAGCCTACGCGTATCGTTGAGGTTAAGGCACCAAAGGTTGGTTCAGTCCCGGGCTTAAAAGCTTCCAAAATAAAATCTGGTGCACCAATATAGGAAGGTTCGCCAGTCGTACGATTGACAGGAGTCAGTGTAACACCATCGGGAATGCGGAATGGAACTTTCGATTGGCTTTTCAAAACCGTTTCTAAAAAATCTTTTACGATTGGCACGGCTGAGCTGGAACCTGTCTCACGTCCCATCTGTTCCGGCGTGTCCATACCCACATAGACGCCTACGACGAGATCTGGGGAGAAGCCCATAAACCAGTTATCAAAGCTATCATTCGTCGTCCCGGTTTTGCCACCTAAGGGACGTTCAAGCGCCCTCAAGCGGGCACCCGTACCATTTTGAACAACACCCTGCATGATATAGGTTACTTGGTAGGCCGTGACCGGATCAATGACTTGGAGACGATTATCCGGCAAATCCGGAGGTGGAGCCCCTGTATAGCTGTCCTGAGCGCATTCAGCGCAATCAATATCGAACGCATTAAAAATAGTCTTACCGTTGCCATCCTGAACGCGGTCAAGAATTCTAGGTTCAACCGCTTTGCCGCCATTAATCATGGTTGAGTAAGCCGTCGCGAGTCGTAACAGAGTTGTTTCGCCAGCGCCCAAGGCCCATGCCAGTTCAGGGAGCGGCTCATCATAAATACCGAACCGTTTTGACAGCTCCATAACAGGCGCCATGCCCATTTCATTGGCGAGTCGCACTGTCATCGCATTTCGTGATTTTTCAATACCAAGACGGAGCGTTGAAAGGCCGTAGAAATTACCCGCATTGTAGTTTTCAGGCTTATAAAAACGTTCACATTCATCATCTTCAGGATCTTCGCTATCATCTTCATTACGCTCCTCTTGCGCCCCTCGAAGCGCTAAAGTCCCCTGTTCAGTCTCCTCGCATTCAACATCTTTGCGCTCAATGACAAAAGGAGCGTCCAAAATTTGATCTGCGGGTGTGAAACCATTTTCTAATGCTGCCGCATAAACGAAAGGCTTAAAGGCCGAACCTGGCTGGCGTTTGGCTTGCGTTGCGCGATTAAATTGAGATTGATCAAAACTGTAGCCCCCAACCATGGCTAAAACCCGGCCCGTATGCGGGTCCATCGCGATCAAACCACCATTGGCCTTAGGAACTTGTCGCAGATTATATTCAGTTGTTGGGTCAGCATCCTTTTTCGTTGGTTTACGTTGAACAAGGATCACATCGCCCGCTTTCAGTACTGATTTCACAGATTTCAAATCAGGCCCGACCGCGCCTTTGGGCAGCGCTTTTTTCGCCCATGCAATATCTGAGAGAGCAAGAGTGCCTTTGGCGTCGACATCGGGATAAGTTTCATCCTCGGGCCAATCTGCAGGTGGGACGAAACGCAGCTCTGCAGACTGTTCCTTAACAGACATGACCAAAGCCATGCGCCAATCGCCAATATCAAGCGGAGCCTTCACAGCGCTCAGCTGTTTTTTCCAATCCGACATGGACTCAAATGATGTCAGCGGACCGCGATATCCATGCCGGCGATCCATCATTTCCAAACCACGGCGTAGAGCACGACGTCCTTCTAATTGCATAGATGTGTCGAGTGTGGTGCGGATCGAAAGACCGCCCTCATAAAGCTCGTCCTCGCCATACATTTGATAAATTTGCTTGCGCGCTTCTTCGACGAAATATTCTGATGCGAGATATTCAGCGCCCTCTAAACGTAGAGTCCAATCCAGCTCGCCAGCCTTGGCCTCATCCGCCTGCTCTTGTGTGATATAGCCATCCTCGACCATGCGGCCTAAAATATAGGCCTGACGGTTTTTCGCGCGCTGGTAGCCACGCTCATCATCCAAACGGTAATTAGACGGTCCCTTGGGTACAGAGGCCAGATATGTCATTTCGGCCAAGGTAAGCTCCTGCATGGGCTTACCAAAATGTTTTAAAGACGCGGCTGCCACGCCATATGCGCCGCGACCAAAATAGATTTCATTGAGATAGAGCTCTATAATCTCATCTTTGGTGAAGGCTTTCTCCATGCGTCGGGCAATGGCGATTTCACGGACTTTCCGCTTAATGCTGTAATCATTACCGACGAGGAAGTTTTTCGCGACCTGTTGCGTCAGTGTTGATGTACCGCCGATGCGTTGCCCCCGAATTTTTTTGCCCGGCGCAGAGAGCGCAGCACGGGTCAGGCCAATCGGGTCCCAGCCATTGTGACGATAAAAACGCTGATCTTCTGCTGAAACAAAAGCGAGCTGTAGTTCCCTTGGGATTGTATTGACGGGTACAAAGACGCGAGCTTGCTTTGAAAATTCATAAATGAGTTTTCCGTCTCCGGCATGGACCCGAGACATAACGGGTGGCTCATATTCAGAGAGGCTCTCAACACTTGGAAGGTCGCGAGTCCATTTGACGAAGAGGACAAATAAAATAATCGCCAGAATCAACCCCAGTACGAACCCAATACCAACGAGCCATTTGAATAGACGCCATAGTTTTGCTCCACGGGATGGTGTGGTGTGCGCTTCATCAGCAGAATTAGGAGAAATAGTTTCGGTCATAGGGCGAATCATCTGGTCACGGAATGTGACATTTTAAAATGGTAGCGAGCCATTAAGGCGATATAAAGGCTAAGCTTCAGAAAGACATTGTCATCGCTGCGCCATATATGTGTCGATAGCGCGCTCAACCCCGGCCAAAATCTTGGCTCGGTGCTTATTTGTCTTCAACAGTTTTTCATCTTGCGCATTAGACAAAAACCCTAGCTCCAACAAAACAGCGGGTACGTCAGGCGCCAAAAGGACATAATATCCGGCGCGACGATGTGAATTACCAACCAATTTTGTCTTACCTTGCAGCTCTCCGAGCAGAATATCTGCAAACTTATCAGATTGGCTCTTCGTTTTCCGTTGAGCCAAATCCACCAAAATATCTCCGACGGGATCGCTCTGCTCTGACAGATCAACGTCCAAAATCCAGTTTTGGTTGTTCACAATACGCTTTGAGCGCCCTTTTGCTCTATCTGCCAGCGTATAGACTGAGGCTCCGCGCGTCCGACTATTGCCGGCAGAATCAGCGTGGATCGAGATGAACAAATCTGCTTGAGACGTTCGTGCCTTCCGCAAGCGATTGTCATGATCCACATACCTATCTTTCGTCCGGGTCAGGACAACCGTATATCGTCCAGATTTGCGTAACCTCGCCGCAAGCTCGTGCGCTGCTTTAGTCGTGATCGTTTTTTCATAGGTGCCGTTCTGCCCAATTGCCCCGGGATCACGCCCACCATGCCCGGGGTCAATCACGATGACTGGCTTTCGAACTTGTTTTATCATGGCCTGTGATGATGCGGGCTTTAAGACTGGATAGGGTGTTTTACCACTGAAATACCGTACACCCGCCTTACGAACAGGTGTCGTGACAACTTCAGATCCGGGTTTCAAACTCGGGATCGGCACAGAGGCGTCTGCTCTGAGCCCGGTAAGAATCAGCAAGACGAATGATATGAATAACAGACGGACCACAATAGAACCGCTATGACGATTTTATGGTGAATAAAGTCTTATCAACAATCACTTAGATACAAGTTGTCAGATGAAAAATCAGTCAGATTGCCATTTTACATGACTTTCATAGAACAAACTGACAAATGCTTTGCCCTTTCGTTAAAAATCAGGCAATGAATACACATGCGGGATTAAACAGGCTCTAAATGACGCTTCTCGCTCCAAAATTGCACAATGTTGACGGCCCTGTCCGCATTGCAAATCGAAAGTTTTTATGTCCGTCACGCGATCTACAGCGAAAACAAAAGGTGCGGTTTTCTCGGCCTTTTTGTTAGCAAACGTGTCGGCTCAGTCACTTACACCCTTACATATCGCCTCGCAGCGACCGGCTTTCCGTCGGGGATCCGCGCGAGCGCCTGGAGAATATAATGACCAAACGTATGCTTATAGATGCGGCCCACCCGGAAGAAACTCGGGTCGTGATCGTCGATTCGAATCGCGTTGAAGAACTAGACTTTGAAAGCCGTAATAAGCGGCAACTACGCGGCAATGTCTATTTGGCGCGTGTGACGCGCGTAGAGCCTAGCCTACAAGCTGCCTTTATTGAATATGGCGGAAACCGTCATGGGTTCCTCGCCTTTTCAGAAATCCACCCTGATTATTACAAGATTCCTGAAGCTGACAAGCAAGCGCTTAAAGAACAGGAAGAGGAAGATCAGCGTTTGGCCGATGAAGAGGAAGAAAAACGCAAGGCGGCTGCGTCAAAACGCAAATCTCGCACAAAAAAAGATGAAGACGACAATCTCGACGATGATGATCTCGAAGCAGAGGAAGATGTATCCGACGAGGATGACATTAACGAAGAAGACGAGACTGAAGAACACGACGATCAGGAAGATGAGCGCGACGAAAATCTAGATCCCGACGATGAAGACGCCACAGATGAAACAGATGCTGAGATCGCAGATGAGCAGGTCAATGTTGCCTCTAAACGTCGGAAACGCATTTCTCGCCGTCGATATAAAATTCAAGAAGTCATCAAGCGTGGCCAAATCCTACTTGTCCAAGCCGTAAAAGAAGAGCGTGGTAATAAAGGCGCGGCGATGACAACCTATTTGTCATTGGCCGGACGCTATTGTGTACTCATGCCAAACACCCCTCGTGGCGGTGGAATTTCTCGTAAAATTTCGAATGGCTCTGACCGGAAACGCCTGAAATCTATCATGAACAATCTGGACGTCCCGCAAGGGATGGGCGTAATTGTTCGGACAGCCGGGGCAAAACGGACGAAATCCGAAATCGGACATGATTACGAATACCTCTCACGTCTTTGGAGCGATATTCGCAACAAAACAATGGAATCCTCTGCACCTTCCCTCATTCATGAAGAAGGCAATCTCGTAAAACGCTCAATCCGAGATCTGTACAATAAGGATATCTCGGAAATATTGGTCCAAGGTCAAACTGCCTATGACACTGCGAGCGAGTTTATAAGCATGTTGATGCCGAGCCATGCTGAATTCGTGAAACATTATGATGACGGAATCCCGCTATTCCTTCGATACGGCGCAGAAAAGCAAATCGAGAATTCATTAGACGCGACAGTACAGCTGAAATCCGGCGGATATCTTGTCATCCACCCAACAGAGGCACTTGTCTCCGTTGATGTAAATTCGGGTCGTTCGACAAAAGAGCGGAATATTGAACGCACCGCTTTGCGTACAAATATCGAAGCCGCAGAAGAATTAGCCCGTCAAATGCGCTTGCGCGACTTGGCTGGTCTGATCGTTGTCGACTTTATCGATATGGACGAGCACAAAAATAATCGGGCTGTCGAACGGAAAATGAAAGAGGTCATATCCAAAGACCGTGCACGCATCCAAACCTCGCGTATTAGCCAGTTCGGCCTCATGGAAATCAGTCGTCAAAGACGTCGTCGATCACTCCTCGAAGGCTCGACGACATCTTGCCCGCATTGTTCAGGTGTTGGCCGTAAACGCACAGTTGAGAGCTCTGCCCTCGCCGCAATCCGCGCCGTTGAAGAATTTGCTGTCCGCGGCAAAGCCAAACGTATTCGTCTAAAAACCTCACACGATGTTGCGCTATATCTCCTAAATGAAAAACGCGACCTGCTGACACAAGTCGATGAAGTCGCGGATGTCTTCACCGAAGTTGTCGGGGATGACGCCCTCATCCGTCCGCATTTCGAATTGGAAGTCATCGAAAAGCGTGACGACAAGCGTGCAGACCCATTGATCCAAATTGAGCGCGATTTCAAGAAAGAGCGAGACGCCGCGAAACGTAAGCAGAAAAAGGCTAAAAAGGAAGCCTCTGAAGACACTACCGATTCAACTGAAACGCCCACATCGGAAGATGAGAGCGATGAAGAAAGCCGCAAATCCAGTCGTCGTCGTTCACGCCGTGGACGCCGCGGAGGACGTGGCAGAGTTCGGAAAGACGAAAACGCACAAAACGCTGAAGCTCAAGAGTCAGACACAAAATCTGACGAAACCACATTCGAAACAGTTGGGGAGGCAAAGACTGAAAAGCCTAAACGCGGAAGACGTAAGGCACCTGCCAAAAGCAAGGGCACAAGCGAGAAAACGGTAGATAGTGCGTCTGAAGACAAGGCCGAAAAAAGCACACGTCGCCGTCGTGCGCCCGCTAAGTCTAAAGACAAGCCTGTTGAAGCTATGGCTGAAACGGATGAGAAAACGGTAGAGACTGAAAAGCCTAAACGCCGTGCCTCGACCCGTCGGAAAGCGCCGTCCCGGAAAAAAGAGGTTTCTGAAGAGACGATCGAAAAGCCCGCAACGAAAGCAAAGCGCACACGCAAAGCTCCAGTCAAAAAAGCCGAAGAAGCTGTTGAAACTGATGCTAAAAAACCAACGCGCAAGCGCCGCGCCCCAGCAAAGAAGGCTGATGCATCAACTGAGGCTGAAAACAAGGAAGCGCCTAAGCCCAAGCGAACGCGCAAGGCACCTGCTAAAAAAGCGCCAACTGCAAAGACTGAACCAGAGGAGATAAAAAAACCAACTCGGCGACGTCGTGCGCCGACTAAAAAGACTGACACAACTAAAGTTGAGGAAACTACTGCGGACACATCCGAGGTAGAAGAGGCCAAGCCAGCTCAGACGCGGAAAGCTCCGGCCAAAAAGCCTGCTGCTAAGAAATCTACTCCGAAAAAGACTTCAACCAGAAAAGCGCCTGTCAAAAAAACTGCGGCCAAGAGCACAGCGACGAAAAAGACGAGCGAAAAAGAGACTGTTGTTGAGGATGCGCCTAAAAAGCGGACACGCAAAGCGCCTGTGAAAAAGGCGGAAATTCTGGAAGAAAAAGCACCTGCTCCAAAACGCACGCGCAAAGCACCCGAGAAAAAAGCAGCTGTTGAGGACCCAAAAGCACCACCCCCTGTTGAGAAAGCTGAGCCTGTTGCAAAAACACCGGAGGCTCCGGCTAAAAAGACAAAACGTGCGTGGTGGAGACGTAAGAAAGATTGATCTGTTTTGGATAGGGTTAACAAGTACCCTGATCAACTCAGCCCACATTCAGCTTCGCTCGCGTAACTGTCATATAGTCTAACAGGGGCGTAACTTGACCGCTCAATTAAGAGGTTCCACATCGGATATATGACTCTCAGTTTCAAATCTCGGGCTACCGCCCTCAAGACTATTTTTATCATGATGTTTTGCGTCCTGTTTTCGGCTGTACAGGCCAATGCGCAATCTTTGCTGCGGGATACAGAAATTGAAGAAACGCTAAGAGAATTCACCGACCCTATCTTACGTGCAGGCGGCCTCACCCCCTCCTCTGTTGATATTTATCTCGTAAATGATCCATCACTGAATGCGTTTGTTACACGCGGGCAGAACATCTTTCTGCATTCAGGACTGATCCTAGAAGCCAACACGCCGAACCAGTTAAAAGGCGTCATCGCTCATGAAACCGGTCATATAACGGGTGGACATATTGTCAGATCAGATTACGGGCGACGAAGTGCCTATGGGTCTATGCTTATCGCCGCAGGGATTGGTCTTGCCGCAATATTAGCGGGCGAAGGTCAAGCCGGCGCTTTGGTTTTGGGCGGATCCCAACAATTTGGAGCTTTAGAAGCCCTCTCTTATTCACGCGTGAATGAATCTGCCGCCGATCAATATGCCGCCGATTACATGGAACGCACAGGGCAAAGTGGAAAAGGACTTATTCAGTTTTTTGAAAAATTTCGCGCGCAAGAAGTATTGAGCCAGGCTAGACGTTATCCCTATTTCCGCGGGCACCCTCTCTCAGCAGACCGCATTGACGCCCTGCGAGAGCGTGTGGAAGAGTCTGAATTTACCGACGTAACGGACACGCCAGAAGAAATTCATAAACATGCGATGATGCAGGCCAAACTACGTGGTTTTTTGAACGGCCCCGCCGAAGTCTATTCGCGTTTTCCACTCTCAGATCAATCTCAACCGGCTCGGTATGCCAGAGCCGTCGCAAACTTTAAGCAAGCGGATTTGCGCAATGCAATAAAAGAGATCGACAGCCTGATCGAAGAAGAACCTGAAAACCCTTATTTTCATGAATTAAAGGCGCAGATTTTATATGAGTCAGGGAAAGGTATTGACGCTATCGCACCGTCTAAACGCGCTTTAGAACTCAAACCTGACGCTCCACTTTTGGAAATCGCTTTAGCACAGGCCACGCTCCAAACGCGCGATCCGGGTGATTACAGTAAAGTCGTCGAACTTCTGAAATCAGCCCTCCAAACTGAACCGTCTAATTCTTATGGCTGGTACCTCCTAGCTGACGTTTATGAGCGCCAAGGTGAGACAGCCCTAGCAAAATATGCAACGGCTGAACGGTTCTATGCGATTGGAGATGTTCAAAGCGCTCTCAGCTTTGCACAGCGCGCGCAAGAGGAACTGCCCCGTAGTTTGCCGCAATGGCGACGCGCGTCTGATATTATTGTCGTCGCTGAAACACAGCTCGTCAGAAAAAACCGACGTCGTGGCCCCAAACCTTTTGTCAGCTTAACCTCACCTTGATCATATCCAATTAGGACTGCAGCTCGTATAGTCTAAAGCTGACAAAGAAATAGAAATTAGAGATTGATATGAGACCCTTTTTACTGACGTCGATCGCGGCGGTTGGCATCATGACGGCATCTTGTGCCGAAGCTGGCCCAACGAAAAATCTGAGCAAGGCCGAAATTGAAACAATCGTAAAAGAGTACTTGCTCGAAAACCCAGAAGTCATTCGCGATGCCATTATCAAACTTCAAGAGAAAGAAGCGAGGCAAGAGCAAGAAATCCATAAAAGCTCAATTATTGCAGCCAAAGACGCTCTTGAAAATGATCCACGCGATGCAACGCTTGGACCTGACGATGCTAAGGTTACGATTGTTGAGTTTTTCGATTATAATTGCGGCTTTTGCAAACGCGCGACACCTTGGGTAGAGGAGGCCGTCGAAAAATATGGTGACGATGTTCGCATCGTTTTCAAAGAGCTTCCCATACTTGATGACCGCACTAAAACCTCTCGTCTCGCCTCACGCGCAGCTTTAGCCGCAGATAAACAAGGTAAATATAAAGAGATGCATTTCGCATTGATGAGCAAGCCACGTCTGAGTGGTGATATTATTCGCAAGACAGCCGAGGAGATTGGTCTAGATATGCGCCGCTATGAGGCTGATCTGGCCGATGCGTCCATTGACCAACACATCAACGATACGCTTCAGTTGGCAAACCGCATTCCCCCGCTCACAGGGACACCATTCTTCGTTGTGGGTGATGAATATGTTTCGGGTGCAAATACAGCGAGACTGGAGCAACTCGTTGAGGCCGCATTAGAGGGTTAAGGCGCGAAAACCGTATAGGTAACGTCAGCGGACAAAATCCCCGTACCTAATGAGAAATCATAATTGTTCCCCGTAATCGGGGAACCTCTCAACCTATAAACACTCGCAAAGCCCGTGGCTTGCTGGGCGATTGATCCGGGTATACGTGCCGTTTTACGGCCCCCATCATAGACTTTGGTTTGACCACCCGAAATATCATCCAGTGTGAATCCATTCGCATTATTCCCGATGATAATACCATTACCGCCGACTGAGGCGAGTTGAGATCTTTGGCCAATGGATGGGGATGCAGGAGAAAATTCAAGCAACTGATATCCAATATTATCATATCCTAAACTGGAAAAGTCGCCGTTGGTTACCAAATTTGAAGCCTGAGCATAGAGATCAAAAGCCGTATTGCTTGCAACAAAGAACCAGGCGAAACGAACTTGCGTACCGAGAAGGTCAATGTCCGTCGAATTATCTATGCCAAAGGCTGTATAGCTGTCATTGGCATCCAGCATCTGAAAAGATGGATTATTGTCATATTGACCGCCAAAGGTTTGGTTCGTGATTTGAAACGGCCACCCCCCTGAGGTTCCATCACTGATCGGATCGAATGGAAAGTTGACCGGTACACCATTCTGCGCGATCAGATCATTACCTTCTGTTCCAGAGGTAACATTATCCAGAAGCACGAAATCATGTACGAGTGGCGCTTCACCATTATTTTCAATGAAATCCCCACCCGAAAAAATAATGACAACGGCATTGGCTCTAAAAAACGGTCGATCAATGACAGAGGCGCTGGCCTGCACAAAAATTACGGTGGCCAGAAAGCCCGCAAGGACAGATAGTTTAGCCCCGTTCCAAACAGTTTGCCGTTTAGCCCATCCCATGGCTAATCCTCCCCAACTCCAAATAAGCTTATGACAGGATCGTAGTTAATTATTACTTACATTATGACCTTGGAAAATGGGAACAAAGCATAAACAAACTTTGACAACAGACCTTGATTATGGGACAGGCTGTCTATGCCCAAGCCATCGACTATATTTGTTTGCCAATCCTGCGGGAGCGTCCACGGAAAATGGGCAGGGCGCTGCGATGCTTGTGGTGAATGGAACACGCTTGTTGAAGAGACACAAAGTCAGAATGCCAAACCGGCGCATAAACGCCGCAAAGGTCGCGGCATGGAGTTTGTTGATCTCGGCGGTGAATCTAAAGACGTCCCTCGCCTCAAAACAGGTATTGAAGAGTTAGACCGCGTAACGGGCGGTGGGTTAGTTCCTGGGTCAGCCCTGTTAGTCGGCGGTGATCCAGGTATCGGTAAATCGACGCTCCTCCTCCAAGCCACAGGACAACTCGCAGCCTCCGGATTGAAAACGGCATATATTTCAGGCGAAGAATCTACGGGACAGGTCCGACGCCGCGCAAAGCGTCTAGGTGTATCGGAACATCCTGTTAACCTCGCCTCAGAAACGTCACTCGGTCCCATTCTGGATGGCCTTATGGAGACCAAGCCTGACGTCATCATCATTGATTCCATTCAAACATTATGGACCGACCAGCTCGGCGCAGCTCCCGGCACGGTGGCGCAAGTGCGGGCCTGTGCACAAGAGCTCACCCGATTTGCGAAAAAACGCGGGGCCTGCGTTATTCTCGTGGGGCACGTTACGAAAGACGGACAAATCGCTGGCCCCCGCGTCGTCGAACATATGGTTGATGCCGTTCTCTATTTCGAAGGTGATCGCGCTCATCAGTTCAGGATTTTACGCGCACATAAAAATCGTTTTGGTCCGACGGATGAAATTGGCGTGTTTGAAATGCGCGAAAGCGGCTTGGCAGAAGTCCCTAATCCTTCGGCGCTTTTCTTGGATGGGCGCGGAGAGGCCTCATCTGGAGCCGCCGTCTTTGCGGGATTGGAAGGGTCACGTCCGGTCCTCACAGAAATTCAAGCCCTCGTCGCCCCCGCCGCATTTGGCACCCCCCGTCGCTCCGTCACAGGTTGGGAGAGCAGTCGCCTCGCCATGGTGCTGGCCGTATTGGAAACGCGTTGCGGGGTCAGTTTTGCCGGCAAAGACGTCTATTTAAATGTTGCTGGTGGGCTGCGCATTAATGAACCTGCAGCTGACTTGGCCGTTGCAGCTGCAATCGCCTCATCCGCTTTTGACGTGCCCTTACCTTCTGATTCGGTTGTATTTGGTGAGATTAGCCTCTCAGGCGATGTCAGACCCGTAGGTCGCGCAGATGCGAGACTGAAAGAGGCAGCAAAACTCGGATTTAACCGCGCCATCACGGCAAAACCACAGAAACGAAAAGATGGACGAGACAGAAATGACAATGCGGCTCTGCCTATCATTGAAATCAAAGCTTTGCCCGACCTCATTCGCCGTGTAGAAGCCAGCACAGAAAGCGGCCTTGACCATCCAACGAGTTGGGCTGCCTAGCTTGGAGACTCGCCCGCCCCATGACTGCCCATACGCTAAATCTAATTTCAATCGGGCCGTGGGATTTTAACGGCTTTGATGTCGTTGTTCTGATTATTCTTCTGATCTCCATGCTCTATGCAGCTTCACGAGGCTTTATGAGAGAGGTCATTTCGATTGCAGCCCTCTTAGTCGCCGCCATAGCTACCTTATTCGTTTGGGGTCAGTTTAGGTTTGCGGCGCAGGACTTTATCTCTCCCGCGTGGTTAGCTGATGGCGCCCTATTGGTTGGCGTCTTTTTTATTGTGTACCTCATCATGGTTCTCATCATGTCAAAAATTGGCAAATCTATAGCGGGAAAAGAATCTGGATTTTTAGACCGAATTCTTGGAGCTGTCTTTGGCATTGCACGTGGCCTTATAATTGCAGCCCTCGGCGTTTTGGTTTTAACAGCCGGAAATCGTGCATCTGCAGAGGCTCAAGACTATAAGAAAAATCTTATTGAACAGGGCATTTATGACGAAGTCTTGCGCAATATGCCAAAATCTATGCGAGACCAAATGGAGGCTGAACCCAAACCACTTCCGGATATGTTAGCGAATTCCACATTTTATCCACTTTTAGAAAAAATTGGGAATGGTCTAAAATCCCTACCC
>CAZBDT010000025.1:0-2943 GCA_964490745.1 uncultured Algimonas sp. | reverse complement strand
GGCAAAGACCTATGCAGAGCGCATTAAGGACGGCGCCCTTCAAGGTATTTCAGAAGACATATTGGAGTCAGGACAATGAGCAATCCAAGCTGTGAATTCGATCCAAATGACGATAAAATCCGCGAGGAATGCGGTGTCTTCGGTATCTTCGGTATTGAGAATGCCGCATCGCTCACAGCACTCGGCCTGCATGCCCTACAGCATCGCGGACAGGAAGCTTGCGGCATTGCAGCGACAGACGGGCAACAATTTACAACAGAACGGCATCTTGGTCTCGTCGGTGATAACTTTACAGGCAATGACCCGTCCGAGCGTCTGGGCGGTCATATTTCCATTGGTCATGTCCGTTACTCCACGGCCGGACAAACCGTGCTGCGCAATGTTCAACCGCTTTTCTCAGAACTTCATACAGGCGGTTTTGCCCTGGCGCATAATGGTCATATTACCAATGCTTACACGCTCAGAGAGCGCCTCGTTAAAAAGGGCGCTATTTTTCAATCCACATCAGATACGGAAGTCGTTATCCACCTAATTGCCCGTGCCAAAAAAGAAGGTGAGTTCATTGATCGTTTCGTGTCCGCAATTCGTCAAGTTGACGGGGGTTATGCCTTTGTCGGCATGACGGAAAATATGCTGATCGGTGCGCGAGACCGTTTCGGCATTCGCCCTCTCCTCGTGGGCCGGATTGGCAATAGCTACGTGCTCGCCTCTGAAACTTGCGCTTTCGATATGATCGATGCGGAATTCATTCGCGAGGTCGCGCCTGGGGAAGTTGTCGTTATTAATGAAGACGGCATTCGCAGTTTCACAGCCTTCCCGAACGCACAGTCCCGCCCCTGCATATTTGAGTTTGTCTATTTCGCACGCCCCGACAGCATTGTTGGTGGCAAATCCGTTTATCAAGTACGTAAGAGGATGGGCGAACGTCTGGCACAAGAAACACCGGCCGATGTAGACGTCATCATTCCTGTCCCTGACAGCGGTGTCCCCGCAGCACTCGGATTTTCACAAGCCACTGGTATTCCGTTTGAGCTCGGCATTATCCGAAATCACTATGTTGGACGGACATTCATCCAACCGACGCAACAAATTCGCGATATGGGCGTGAAGCTAAAGCACTCGGCCAATCGCGCTATGATTGAAGGCAAGAAAGTATTGCTTGTTGACGATTCAATTGTACGCGGCACCACATCTACAAAAATCGTTCGCATGATCAAGGCCGCTGGCGCTAAGGAAGTTCATTTCCGCTCCGCCTCTCCGCCCATTAAATTCCCCGATCATTACGGCATCGACATGCCCTCAAAAGACAAGCTGATCGCGGCGAATTACTCGCTGGAGGAAATGACATCGATGTTGGAAGTCGACAGCTTGGGCTTCCTGTCCGTCGAAGGTCTTTATTGGGCTATGGGCGAAAAATATCGTGAAGAAGATGCCCCGCAATATACGGATCACTGCTTCACTGGCGCCTATCCGACAGCATTGATTGACAGAGACCGCAAATTACTCGGACGCAATCAGCTCTCATTCCTCGTGGAAGTGGCCTGAACCTCAAGACCGATCATTCTGGCCGCATCATCCTCGTCACCGGGGCATCTCGCGGGATTGGCTATGCCACAGCTAAACAACTCGCCGCTGCCGGCGCGCATGTCATTGCCATCGCACGCACACAGGGCGGATTGGAAGATCTCGACGATGATATCAAAGCCGCAGGCGGGCAATGCACGCTCGTCCCGATGGACTTGAAAGATGGCGACTCCATCGATCGGCTCGGCAAAGCTCTTTATGAACGATTTGGAAAACTGGACGGATTACTCCTTAACGCCGCACAACTTGGCGATATTACGCCCCTACCCCATATTAAGCCTGAGGATTGGGACAGCGTACTCAATGTCAATTTGACAGCCAATTACCGCCTCATCCGAGCCTTAGACCCTCTTTTACGCGCCTCTGACGCCGGACGTGTGGTCGCCGTGACGAGTTCTGTGGCGCAGAGCCACCGTGCCTATTGGGGCGCTTATGCGATCTCCAAAGCGGGACTGGAAGCCATGGCGAATATCTACACGCAAGAGACTGAAATCACGTCTGTACGCGTGAATATATATGATCCGGGTGGAACACGCACGGCTATGCGCGCCAAAGCCGTTCCCGGCGAAGATGCCAGCAAGCTCCCCGATCCCTCAGACCATTGGGATAATCTCTCAAAGCTGCTCAGCGCGAATTTCACGGAAACCGGCACGCTCACGCGCTTCAAGCACTAATCCCACTCTGGGACGAAAACACTAAAACGAACACTAGCATTAACAGTTTGCGCAACTTTCGATGCGCAAACTCCATGAAGTTTATAGAATTAGAAATTAGCTAACTATCTTGCCTCTTTAAGTGCGGCCAAAGCAGACAGGATTTCAACACCATATGATGTTGCGAGCCAGCCAAAGATTGCGCCTATTATAATTACAGCAGTCCCTGTAGCTATAGCCCCCTTAGTCAGCTTTTTTATATCTTCATTTTGATCCTTAACCGTTTCATTCAAGCGATTAATATCAGCCTGAATACCACCAATATCTTTTTGAATTTCCATCAACATGCCCATAATTGGCATAAGACTTTCAGGCGCGGCAGGTTTTGGCGTTACTTGCGGGAATTCTTTAGGGCTAGTCTCGTTCATATTAGCCCTCCCATTTATCTTTGATCCAAGACCATATAGCTGGGTCGGCACGTCCATGGTATGAGGCAATCTCAGCTACTATAACTGATGTTATCTCACCTTCTGAAATACCCAGTTCCTGAGATAAGTTTTGTGCTGTGCCTTCCGCCGAAACTAACCATGCGCCTGCGCCCGCCATATAATGCTCATCAGGAAACAAAGCTTGTAACTTATCCGCAAGCTTTGCTGTGTCCACCAAACTTGTTTGAGATAGGAGAAAAATAGCCATAAAATACCTA
>CAZBDT010000024.1:8639-23004 GCA_964490745.1 uncultured Algimonas sp. | reverse complement strand
GGGTCTATCCGGAAATATCATTTCCGCCCTTCTGATATTTATTGTCGGGGTTTTCGTGGGCCGCTGGGTGCAGAGACGTATCCGGGGATCCAAGATTGGCGGGTCTCATCTGGACGCAACTTTAAAGCCTGTTCTCGCATCGGCGATATTCTACGTCATCATTGCCATGACAATTTACGCCGTGCTGATCAAGGTCGGCGTTCCGGCGTCTTCTCTCATCGCGATTTTCGGCGCAGCGGGTCTGGCGATTGGCCTGTCTCTCAAGGACACTTTGTCCAACATTGCTTCGGGTATTTTTCTGCTTTTTCTACGCCCGATTAAAGTCGGGGAGTTTGCTGATCTTCCCAACACCTCCGGTACGGTTGTCGAAATCGGCCTGTTTGCAACCACGTTAAAAACAGCGGATGGCCTGTTCCAATATGTGCCGAATTCAAGAGTCTGGGAAGGGCGGATTCAGAATTATGCCCGTCATAATATGCGGCAATTCAGACTGGATATCGGGGTTAGCTATGACACGGATTTACGGCAGGCCCAAGCCGTTTTGATCGACACACTTTCCAATGCGCCGGACCGTATCATGGAGACAGCTCCAACGCCGCCCGAAGCCTTTGTCATGGGCTTTGGCGATAGTTCGGTAAACTTTAATTGCCGTGTTTGGTTGCCGGGTGATCGCTGGTTTGCGCGGACATCCGATCTACGTATTGAGATTTTCGAAGCCCTCGGCAAAGCGGGCATAGAAATCCCCTTCCCGCAACGTGTCGTGACGATGAAGAAAGAGGATTAGTTAGGCTTGCGCCTTTGGACAAAAGGACGTTTCGTCCGTCCCTTTGTCGCGTGATCTATTCCGTCTCTGCCGTTTTGAAGATCACACCATCCAGCGGTGTTTCATAATTATAGGACAAGGTCGCCGAGACGCGGATCGTTTTTGAACCGCTCAGCAGGCTTTCATTCAGCGCATTACTGGCCCCGCTTTGTGTGGCAACGCCGCCCCCCGATGCGCCCGTATGTCTAAGAACGCGGCGGGTCTCTTGCTTGGTCACAGTGGGAATGGCGCGTTCGACGGTGCTGGCGGGGGTTCTCACAACGCGGCGTGGGACTTGTTTTGTAACCGCCGGATTGCCGTCAGAGGCGGGTTGAACGACAATGGTTTCCATCACCGTTTCATATGTGGGCGGTATGGTCACCAATTCGGTGGACGCCTCTTGGACAACAATCGGCTCTGCGATCGTTTCAAATATAGGCGGGCCCGATGTGAAATTACCGCGACCTATAGTGTTGGAAGATGTGCTGGCGCTATATGATGTCGATTCCATCAAAGGCTGGGCCGGACATTGACCCGCTCCAAAAACCAGAGATCCATCCCAACATGTCATGGATGCTACAGGTGCGGGTGCCACAATTTGTGGCATGTTTCGACGGCTCCCACGCGGCGTGGCTTGGCTGCGGATGACGCGATCTGAGAAGCTAATGCGTTGTTGCGGGGTGACGCTGCGATTGCCATGGGGGCTGATAATGGTCGCTTGCTGACCGTAGCGCCGACGGCGTTCTGTCCCTGTGACGGAAAAACTGTCCACCGTTGTCAGGGTTGTGCCTGCAATGCGCGCTGAAATCTCGGCTTTTTGACGGGCATTTTCAACCGCCTTTTCAGCCGCTTCCTTATAAAGCGCATCATAATTTGAAAAATCAAAACCGAAGAGATTTACATTTTCGACACCTGCTTCGGTAAAGGCACGAATATAATCAGACACTTTATGGGAGGGACGGACCCACGCCGTGAATCGGATATAATTTTCCACATGGGTGACATTGCAAAGTTTTTGCGCAATCCGGGCTTTGGCCGGGCGGAGCTTTTGGCGCACATCTTCGGGACGGTTGCGCTGTTGCTGATTAAACCAAATATCGGAGATTATATCATTATGCCGACTGTTGGCTTCACGATTATGCGCCAAGCAATCCTCATCTCTCTGTTCTGCGGATGAGAGGGTCGTGAAACTCAGATCAATATCTTTATCTCTGATAATGTCCTGAACGCGGTTGATGATGTCTGCTGCGTCATTGACCGCTTTATGGTCTTGTTTGGCCTCGGTTCGGATCAGTCCCGTCAGCACGGCGACATCCGGTGTGGCGCGGACAGTGCCTGTTCCGGTCACGCGAATAGGCGCGGCCTTGAACGGTTCAATCTCGACCTCCTCTTGATCGATTTTCCAATCGACATAATCTTCGAAAAAGTCTTCGAAATCTTCTGCGGTGAGTTTGTCAGAGCTGGCCAGTGGGTTACATGCGGTTAGAGCGAGTGCGGTGAAGCCAAGCAGGGTGAGGCGCTTATTCATAGATAAACTCCAACTCGACCATGGCGGAAATGACTTGCGGACCGGGTTTGAGGTTCATCTCGGTCACACTGCGCGCAGCGTCATCATCCTCTAACAGGCGCGCTGTCTCCCCTGCCCCGGTTGTCGAGACACGCGGCGCGGTCGCGGCTTGTTGAGCGTAAGTCGGTTGATAGCTCTGTAAATTCAGCACACCCGAAATGCTCGCCCCGCCTGCTTCGGCGAGCCTTTCGGCTTTATCCCGTGCATTTTCGACAGCCTTTTCGCCGGCTTGCAGCTCTACCTCTTCGATATTGGAAACGCGGTAGCCATTGAGGCGCACGCGCACGGCCCCGGCTTCGGAAAGTTTAGAGATCACCGTTCCGGCCAGTTCAGGCGGCCCGCCCGTAAAGGTGAAGGTGACCGAGGCCTGTTGGGCGACATCTTTGCAGAGTTTCTGCGTAACCCGTTTTTCCCCCTCGCGCAGGCTGTTATTTGTGCGCAGGGCCTCTTGGTTAAATAGAAGGCATTCGGGGTCTTTGACGCTGGTTGTGTTGACCGTTGCGAAGTTAAACTCTGTCAAACCAATGCCCGCAATGGCCGGCAGGGTGTCTTGGACGGTGTTAATCACATCGGCGACTTCGTTCATGGCGGTGGTGACATCTGTGTCCTGTTTGATCACTGCGCCCGAGACAACAAAGCTATCGGGCATGATCTCCACCTCGCCGACGCCGACGACAGACAGGGTTTTAATGTCCTTGGGGTCCATTTCGACGGGCGCGGCGGGATCGCACCCCGAGATAATAGCTGCGCTCAACAGGCAGAACGCCCACCGTAACTTTAAGCGATACTGGTTCATAACCATCCTCCCCAACAGTTGAACTTTCAATTTTTCTAGGCCTGCGTGACATTCATGTCAAAAATATGGCACGCCGCCGAGCTAGGCTTTCAGAGTGTAGGACGTCTCTCATCTCGCCATCCTTGGCGCGGGTGCGAATTTTTACATCATGGAGGCAATCGCCTCGGCATGGTCTTCCAGCGCCTTCGCCCCGGCGGGGGTCAGGCCGTAAATGCCGCGATCGACTTTTTCGAACCAGCCATAATGGTTCGCCGCCATACAGTTGCGGGCTTTGTCAAACCCGGCCATTTTCGCGACATAGCTCGCTTTGCACGCGCCCTCATCATAGAGAACTTTGGCGCAGCGCAGCGCGCCTTGGCGGTAGGAGGTCATCATCCCGCTGGACGTCATCCCGCCTTTATTCGGATCACCATGGCGGCTCTCAAATTCCGAGAGGAGCTTGGCTTTGCGCGCTTTGATCTTGCGCGGGGTAAAGGGCGCGGGGTCGCAATGGATTTTGACCGTCCCCTCTCTCAGCTTCACCGTTATCAGCCCCAGACCCAATCGCCGACAGAGCATTTTATTGCGCCGCAAGGCGGTAAAAGCCGCTTTCCCCGATTTGTGCGGCACGGCGATATAGACCTGATCCGTCATGGATTGGCGGTTAATCGCCTGATGAAAAAGCGAGAGGGTGAAGCCCGTCTTCAGCTCGATAATCACGGGCTCATCCTCGCCCGCGGCAAAAGGGACGCAGACCATATCGGCGGCCCCAACCTCGCCTTTGACCTGATAGCCCAGCGCCACAAAATGCGCTTTAACAGGCGCGTAGAGATCGGTCTCTTTTATGGGTTTCGCAGTTGGCATCGTTTTAAGAGGCGTTAAATTCGCCTTCCGCTTTTTCTTTCAACCGCGCATGCGCCTCGGCTTGCGGATCTTTGGATGAAAGTTTGGACGTCAACCACATAATCGGTGTCATGAGTTTCAGCACGCCTTTAAAAGCAATCTCCGTGTCTTGCATCACTTCGGTCCGCGTCTCTGACAGCGCGCGCAGCTTATAATCCACATCCAGATTAAACATCGCGCCCGTCATCATGACCCGCATCCGTTCATTCGGGACATAGGCCGTGATCTCGCCTTCCATCTCCATCTCGCGACCCTTCTCTACAAAGACTTGGCGAAAGCAAGAGCCAACCCGCTCGGGCGTCTCTATAAGTGGTTCATCCTCGACCAAATTCGGCACCCATTGTTTCAGTCTCTGATTATCTTCCAACCACAGAAAAATGGTCGAGGCCGGCGCATCAATCAGAGTTGTTGTCGACGTTTTCATAGATGTCTCCCACCATATCTTAAAGCGCCGGCGAGGGCCTGTCCAACACCCAACCCCGCTCTGACTTGATCAGACAGCCCCGAATTGGTTAAGATCAGCCATGATGACCTTGCTCCGCCGCACCTTGTTTGCCTTGATTGCCCTCTGTCTCCTCGCCCTCCCTGCGGCTGCACAGAGCGCAGATCCGCAAACGGATCTCACGATCAATGACCTGTCCGGCAATTGGCGGATTGAAGTCATTGACCGCCCCAACTCGGCCTTTAAAGGCACGGCCACCATTCCCTATATCTCAGATGACACAGCCAAGACCGTTCTGGCCGAAACCATCACAGAAGATAAATGTTGCGACGGTAAAAATCATGCCCGCGTTTTACAAGAAAGCCGCATCACGATCACGGAGGACGGTCGGATAATTGTGGACTCGCGGATCGTAAAATATCTGCTTCGCATAGAAGGAGTAGACGCAACCTATCACCCCGATGATTTTGTCCTGCGCTGGGAAAATGCCAGCACGTTGATCGGTATCGCCAATGGCTGGACGCCTGTGCGCTGGGTGCGGGATGAAGATCTAATCAGCTAAAGTGCATAAGTCCCTTAATAGACAGTTTCTTTGGCCTTTAACGCAATAATGCCTGAGCTTTTTGTCTGGCCTTTAGTATGCGTTTCAGAGCCTTTCTGTCGATGCTCATTTCCGATTTGAACCGGAATGGAGTAAACGCGGCGGGATTGCTGTCCGACCGGATCCTGATAAATAAATTCCACTGCCAATGAGAAAAGACCGGATTTTTGGCCAGAAAATTGAACGGAGATCTTTGGCGCAATGTCTGGCGTGATAGGCACAGACTGTGTCTCCAGGGACGACATAATATCTAAGTCTTGAGATGGCAGCACCGTCATCTCTAAAATTCCATTTTGATAAATATGGGTCACATCTATGGAAATCGTCTCAAAGCTATTCAACGCCGTTTGACCTTTATAATCATGATGGATTTGAACGGCTGCGCCGGGTTTTAAAAATTCCGCATGCGCCTGCATATCCGGTTTCGTATCGACATCCGAAAAATATGACGCCAGTATTATTATCAAGCTAGACAACATAAACTATCCCGCCACTCTTAAATCATAACAACTATCGCTGCGTCGCGAGCCTGATCCGTTGATATTATAAAAATCAAAAGCCTCTATGATGTAGCGGCCGCTCTCTAGCCGCCCCTGAAATTCCTCTTCTCCTGCACCGGATGAAGCGGATTTATGGAGCAGCTCTGTGCCACGCCAAATATTAAAGTCAGGATCACGCCGATCATCGCCCAGTGTTTTTGTCAGTGTTAGTGTCAGCTCTTGCGCGACGTCCAAATCTAAAAAAATAAATTCTCGATTGCCCAATTTATTGTGAATACCCGCATCATCGACCGAACATAAATTTACGGTGCCGCCATTCACCTCGGCCTGTTTGTAAACAGGGAGAGCGGACCGAATAGCGCCCGCATTTTTCTCGCCGACACCATTGGCTCCGCGACCGGATATTCCGTGTAAGGCGAGAAGATTATCCAAGTCGGTTTCTTGTTCCGGCATATCCTTGCGCAACCCATCAGCGACCGAGAAGATTGTCGCAAAAACAGGCGCATTAATATAATCATCGCTGCGCATGACGTTATAAATCGCGGATAGCCCGCCCGACACTGTGTCGCCCGCATCTGCCGCATCATCAATAATGTCATACAGCACGGCGCTCACAGAGGCCTCATTATACCAACCCCGATTTTGCGACTCTAACGTTTCGAGGTTGAACTGAAACCCTTTGGATTGGCCCGTGCCGGAACTGTCCTTATATATCGGGTCGCCCATTACACTCCCCGCAAAGGCATTGCCCCACCCCTCACTGAACGCCACTCTGGGATCCAAGCGGTCCTGCAAAGAATGCAATCCGCCCAGCGAGTCACGTCGCGAGAGAGCGTGTTCGAAATAATGCGCCCATTCATGCAAAATCACGTGAGGGTCATATTCATCTGTATCCCGATCCGCTTCGCCCAAAAGATAGATCGCATCCACATCCCCATCACTCTCGACAAAAGAAGATGTACCGATATGGCCCAAAGCCCTTTGACCGATAACGGTTCGATTATTGGGGCTCCAACGTATCTCAAGAGGTGGAAATTCGACAGTCTCATCAATCTCGCCAATGGCCTTCACGGCGAGATAAACAGAGTCCAGAATGGCGAAAGGCGCTGCTGCACGGGGGTCGCTATAGCTTTGTCCGTCCCAGCCATGAGGCGCGTGGAGGTCCCTCACCTGCCGCGCATTTTGTCCCGTATCGAGAAGGGAACCCTGCAACACATAAAGCGAATTACTTTGCGTGTTGTCCGTGACTTTGAGATCCCATTTTTGTTGCCCCTCATCAGAGAGCAATTGTGCTTTGACCTGCACACGGATGCTCGTATTCACATCAATGTCAAAGCCATAATCCCCGGCTTCATCCGTGCGCGTTGTGGCGAGCACCTGCCCTTGGGCATTAACCGCCTCAATGACAGCACCGCGAACGGGTTGTCTTATCGTCCGATTATAATCCAATGACGCATCTGCGGCATGCGGAACTCTGTCATAAGTAATATTGCCTGTGACCCGCGTGAGTGTTGTAGAGGACCCCGAGGACACATTTGTGACCGCTGAGGGCGGCGAGCTGGAATCGCTCCCCGCACTGCCGCCGCACCCCGTTAAGGCCAGAGCGCAACCGATGATGAAAATATTGCGGATGTTGTTCACGCCGCTTGCCCTCTCTGAAATATCTCAGAGAGTAGGGCTGCAAGTCGAATGCCAGTTTACCGGCGCGGGCTGTACGAATTATTGTTTTATTAACAACGTTTGTCAGTTGCAGGAATAAGTCCCAAGAAAAACGTAAAGAGCCAGATTTATTTTTGGGGATACTAAAAACCAACATCCCGGATAAATTATATCCGGGATGTGATGCATTTTCAGTAACGGATTAGAACTTCCCAACGAGGTTGAGATACCAACCGATATCGTCTTCATCGTCCAGAGCGGCGAGATATTCTTCCTCAATTCCGCCCCATGTGACGCCAAAGCCAAGCTTCGCATTATCATTCATGTGACGATAGAGGCCAGCTTGTCCGCCGAGACGTGTAATCACACCATCGCCGATCTCAAGATAGCGACCTTCCAGATGCGCGTCCCATTGATGGGTGACGTGATAATCCAGACGTAACACGCCGAGATCTGCACTGGATTTCGTGAAGTCAAGGCTTTCACGATTTGAGGTCACTGAGCCGGAGCGATGTGCGTATTTACCGCCAAGCGTCCATTTCGGGGAGATATCATAAGCTGTATCAACCGAAATGATCTCTGACTTCTGACGATAATTCAGCGTTTCGCCGCCAAATCTCTGGCTCGTCGGAGACAAGTCTTCGAGATATGTATATTTGGCCAGCAGGTTGAAACGATCATCCCAGATCGGACGATAGGCCGCCGCAATAGAGCCTTCCGTAAACTCAGCCTCGTTAAAGTCTTGCGGGCCAAAATTGCCGTTTTCCGTCTGTTTAGAGAAGGCCCGGTTGAACTTACCTTGCAGGCGCAATTCTTCACTGGCCTGATATTGCGATGTCCAACGCAGCAACCATGTATTGCGACTGTCATCCGTCTCGACATTCTCGTCCTGACGATATTCAGCTGCAAATCCGGCCTTGAAGCGCTCATTTGCAAACCCTGTGGAGAGCGCAATGGCTTCACGGTCAAGATTATCAATCCGTCCGACTTCACCGGAGAAGGAGAGGTTAAACTTGCCTGGTGTCCAATCCACACCATAAGCATGGGTCAGTCCGTTCAGACCGCGATCATTGAACTGCAAGCGTTCCTCACCAAAGATGGAAAGCGCATCTGTGTAACGCTTGCGCGCACCCACATTCAGCGTTCCGAAATTACCGGTTGGCTGTGCGCGAAGCGGAAGATCATAGGCGAGATAATACTCGTCCCCATCTTCTTCCTGACGACGCAAGCTCGCCCGGACGCCCAGACCGTCTTCGCCTGTGGAGACTTCACCGCCACCAAACAGGGTTTTAGAAAGACGCATCTCGGTACCCGCACCGATGCGGTCCGTTGTGCGCGTATTATCGCCCGTCAGACCCACTTGCCCGAAGATATAGACGCTATTGTCTTTCCCAAAGTTACGCTCACCGCGCAGTCCGAGAGAGGCACCGCTATTGCCGCGCGCATCGTCATTATAGGACAGTCCAGCGCTCAACGTCGTCTTCTCATTTAGAGCATAGTCTAGGCGACCTTCAGCAAAGCTGTTTGTACCAATGATTTCGCTATCTGAGATATCCGCACGAATGCCGAGATCGAGACCTTTGGACAAGGCGAGTTCCATGCCGCCGCCAAATTGCTCAACGGCTTGGTTCGTCGCTTCTGCATAACCTGCAAAACCGGCCTGACGTTTGCGCCAATAGGCATAAGCATTGCCTTCGAATTTCGAAATTTCAGCGAAACTCACCGCAGCCTCAACGGCATAGGCCATAGCTGTCACGTCATCGACATTCGTCAAACCACCTCTATCAGCCGCATTATAGGTGAAACCACCATCAATTGAGGTAAAGGTTTCGACACCAATGCCCTCACTGCGCGCGACTTCGCCTTTAATATAGGTTCCGGCTGCATATTGCAGGGTGAGGTCCATTTCATAGAGGTCAGATTCGAGACCGCCATCATCAGAATGATTATAGGTCGCACCGAGCTTCACATGATCACCAAACCAACGTTTCACACGGCCACCATAGACAGCGCCATTATCATTGGCCCCGAAGATCGGCGTGAACTCGTAATCTGCGACAAGGATTTGTGCATTGCCGGACTGGCTACCATCGCGGAACAAGCGACCATCATCACCCGTACTGCCCAATGGGCGGGTTAGGATGACGCGACCTTGAATAAAGTCGAGATCATAATCCGTACCAAATTGCAGACGACGGCTTTCAATGACGAGACCGGACACAGAGTCGCGTGTCTCGATACGTAACTGCTCGCTTCCGATCGAGATATCACCATGACGGAGATAATAGACGGACCCGCCTGTGCCTCTCAGCTCATCACGCGCCTGACGCGATCCACCTTCAGCGACAAAAGCTGTCAGTTCTGTTTTAGCATCACCCAATGTGGTGAACGCGTTCTCATCCCAATGGAGCTTCGCACCATAGAGTGTCCGGTTCACCCGCGCGAATTCCGTATCATTGAAATTCGTTTGGTAATTCCCCCAGAGGGCATAATCATCATCACGCTCAATACGGGCATAGATGCGACCGGATGTCGGCGCGTCCTGCTCGATGACGGAATTATCGCCATAAGTCGGGTAATAACGATCCGGGTCCAGACGACGCAGAAGCTGGTCCAGATCTTTGTCATCTAATGTAGATACAAGATCACCAAGTCCGGCTTCTCCGGTGTCAGCTGTGGCTGTGACCGTCCAACGATCATTCAAGCGAGAGCGGACATAGAATGCCACACGGCCTTCTTCGAATTGTTCATCAGAACCTATACGTTCGCCAATGGTCGCCTCAATCTGCGCCACATAGAATGTGTCTTTGGCTTTGACGTCCACGGAGCGCACGAGCCTTTGTAAGCCAGCTTCGACCGTCACGGATTGCGGACCGGCCGGGAGGAGTTGTTCCGCCACAAAACGTCCATCAGGATCAATACGGACGACTTCGCCCATCACGACCGCGCTCTCGCCCGGTATATTGCGACCATAGACGCGAACCGCACCGCCGCGCACACGGACATTGGATGTCTCAAGCGTATTCTGACCATAGGTGCCGGAGGCACGCTCCAACCATTCGGATGGTGTCAGATCAAACTCAGGCTCTCCGATCCGAAGGATTTTCGGCGCTGTCTGATCAAAGGCACCTGTGTCGGAAACCGCCCGCAGAACATAATGTAAATTCTGCGGTAGGCCTGACGGCAGAGCTGTCGCCGCAACATTCCCGCGAACAGGCATAACCATGAGAGGCTTACCTCTCGCACTCCGGCGCGCATCAAAGACACGAATTTCCAACTCAGGCGCAAAGGCTCTGTAGTTTGAATAGGTCGCAGCCTTCAAAATACGCTGACCATTCTCAGAGACGAGACTCATCTGCGCATTCAAACGCTTCACAGGGTCCAGACTATCGACAGTCGTTTCAACTTCCATCGCATCGACATAAGCGGATGTGGAATTCCCCCACCCGAGCCAACGCTGCAGGCGACCCGGAGCCGGGCTGCGGTCTCTTTCACCCACACGGTCACGACGACCCAAGACAGAGGCACGGTTTGACCGATTATCGTCTTCAAGCGCGTAGATTTCATCATCATCTTCATGATGTCCGCGCAGACCCGCATTGCGGTTCCAGCGACGATCTTCAGACCGATCGGGAATTTGATCCCGGTCAATAGGCATCACATCACCTGTCTTGCTGACGCCAAAGACTTGTCTGTCTGTCCCGTCAACGCGACCATTATCACCAATATCTTCACCAGACACGGTTGGCCCAAAGACTTCGCCTGCAATACCGCCGACAGAGCCATGTTTCTCTATGAGACGCTCGCGACGATCTGTCAGATCCACGCATTGTTCGCATTCGTTACCCGTCCAAAGGGCCTCCAAAGCGATATCTTGCAGAGATGTCGGCGCAAGGCTTCGCACAGCATCCAGTGCTGTTTGTAAGCGCGCTTGCGCAGCATCGACACCCATTTCATCTGGTGCATGATAGACCAACACAGCGCGTTCTGCCGTCGCATTTTGCGCGAGGAAGCTCTGCAATTCTGAAACTTTTGCCGCAGAAATTCCGTTTCCATCCGTGTTGAAATCACTCATTTGGAAATCAACGCGGAGCTTTGTGCGATATCCGGCACCAAAGTTCATCTTCACGAATTTACCACGTGTGACACGAACTACGCGTGGGTTCTCCGTCGTCGGCGCATAGCCGAGCGGTAATGTCCGCGTATCCGCTTTCAACAGGAAGTTAGACCCGTTTTCCGCATCAGCAATCGCCGCACATGGAATGTGATAGCGACCATATTCATCCGTTGTGATGATATCGCCATTCACTGTCACCAAGCGGACGCCCGGCAAGCCCGGCTCGCCATCGTCCGGATAGCCATTTACGTTCACGTCATCATAAACGCGGCCAATGATCGGTGTACAATCGAAGCTTGGCTCCGGAATATAATCCACAACCGCCGTGGCAATCTCTGAGCGTGTGCCATCCGTCGTATTTTCTGCAAAGGCCTGGTTTTCATGCGCCCCAAAGGTCACATTTGGTCCCGCCAATAAGCGCAAGGAGACAGAGACAGTTTCGCCGGGTTGTAAGCTATCCAGCGGCGTCGGCTCATTCGCGCCCAATGACCAGCTCAACACGCCGCGGCTTCTAACAGTCGGCTCAATCCCTACGGATTCAGCGCCATCCGTCACACTGCTGGACTCCGGCACATAGGCAAAGCCTTCAGGCAGACGGTCAACAATGTCGACGCCGCTTAATGTCGAGATGCCTTCATTGGTGACAGAGATGGTATAGAGCACCGGATCACCGATTTGTACGGTTCTCGGGCTCGCCGTTTTCGTCACACGGAGCTGGCCAACTTTTGCTGAAGGTGACAGCTCAACCGTCGCCGTATCATCAGCGTCGACTTGGCCTGTGGCCAGCGGCCCAGCCGCTGTCACGGTCGCCTTATTGATATATTCAGATGCGATTTCCGTATTGACCAGAACGGAAAGGCTGATCGTCAAACTCTCATCCGCGTCTAAGACGCCCTCACCTGCGAGCAGGTTCAGATTGGTAACGCCGTCATAGACATCATTCGCCGTACCTACAAAGCTTTGCGGCGCATCTGTCAGTGTCACAGTTTCAACTTCAACATTGCGCGGTCCAAAGACGGAGCCCAGATCATCTGAGAGGTTTATCTCGGACAGCTCTGTCTCACCCGTATTTGTAACGGTGAAATCATAGACGACACGTTGACGGCCATCATCCACACGCTCCGTCTCGGCATCTGTTGTCTTGACCAATTCAATATTCGGGACACCACAATTTTGCATCGGAATATTGTTCATGAAGACAGATGCGTCACCGGCTTCAATATCGAACGCAAAGTAGAAGGGTGAATTCCCCTCTGGCGTAAAGTCAGAGATACGACCCGAATTTCCAACTTCAGATGCACCCAGAACAACCGGATTATCTTGTCGTGTGGACACATCAAGTGGTTCTGCTGAGGCCAGCAGATCTGTCGACGGGGTTCCGCTTTCCGGATATGTCGGTGTCAGCGTATAGAGGCCCGGTTCTGTGACATAGAACTGATAGAAGCCATTAGACCCGTCCTGAACAATATTGATGTTGTTCAACAGACCCACTGCGCTATTCGATCCGCCTGGACCAGTGACAGTAATATTACCGCCGGACAGAATCGTCCCGTTCTCTTCACAATAGAAGTAACCTGTCGGATCATAGTCTTCCGAGTCCGGAATACCATCACCATCCCTATCGGCGGATGGGCTTTCAAAACTGTCAGGCGATCCATCCCCATCTGTATCAATGAGTGAGAGCGGCGCCGGATTGACGTCATCCTGTGTCATCGGCGTCACATTTGGATCATCAGACGGAATACGCGTAGTCAGCTCTGTTGAGCGACCATAGGCAGAGTTGCCCTGTGCCGGACCACCATTTGAAATATCCAAGCGAGCCGTGAGGTTGACTTGTGCATTTGAACCAACGGAGAGAGAGTCTGTCCCTGTTAACAAGTCGATTAAAGAGACCCCATCATAATCATCGGCCAGTGACAGATCTGAAGATTCGATCACAGGTGTGCCGACGACTGTGGCGGGGGCAAAAGCTTCCGCCAAATCATCATCCAGCTGCACATTTGTCAGCGTGACATTACCCGTATTTTCCAGATTCAGCGCATATTCGACTTCGAAAATCGGGCCGAAGAGCTGACGGTTAGAGAGTGTCGTTTTTGTGACGCTCAAGCGCGGCTCAAGTTGAGCCTCAACCGTTTCTGAGACTTCAGGAGACGAGACGGCCTCACCATTAATTATTGTCGAGGCCGTTGCGAGGTTCGTCACCTCACCCGCATCAACATCTGCCTGAGTGACAGTGTAATCCGCCGCACAGGTCAGGCTCGCACCCGGCGCAAGACCTTCCGCCGGGATAGCAGGACACGACACTGTCTCGATCTTATCATCTGCAACTGTGATGGCAGAAAGAAGCGTTGCGTTCCCTTCATTTGTCACAACATATTCATAGCTCAGAATATCACCCGGCGCGATAAAGCTCGTCACTGTGGCTGTTTTCACAACACTCAAGGCGCGATCTATGTCAGCATTAACAGTGACGCTATCTGGCTCAGATGTTGTTGTTTCGCCATTCAGTGTGGTGCTGGCCGTCGCGATATTCGTCACACCGCCATTGTCCAAATCAGCCTGCGTCACAGTGTAATCCGCGGCACATGTCAGGCTGGCACCCGGCAGCAATCCACCTTCAGCTAAGGCCGGACAGTTCACGGTTTCAATCTTATCATCCGCAACAGTAATCTCAGATGTGAAGACGACATTACCTGTATTTGTGACGACATATTGATAGCTGAGCGTCTCACCCACAGCGGAGATAGATGCCGCTGTTGTGGATTTCTCAATTGAGAGGGACGGAGACTGTGTACCCGTGATTTCGACCGTGTCCGGAGCGGAGGTAAACTCACCCACAGAGGCTGTCGCAATATTTGTCACAGAACCCATATCAAGATCAGCTTGCGTGACGCTATAGTCCGCCGCACAGGTCAATGTTGCACCCGGAACCAGTCCCGGATTTGCCGGACAGATCACATCTGCAATCTTGTCATCGGCAACCGTAACAGGCTCGGTCA
>CAZBDT010000024.1:0-8539 GCA_964490745.1 uncultured Algimonas sp. | reverse complement strand
AAGGCCGGGCAGTTGACAGTTACGATCTGATCATCACTGACGCTAATCGCTGACGTAATCGTCGTGTTACCAGAATTGGTCACGACATATTCATAGTCAAGCGTGTCGCCAATGGCTGAGAATTCCGTTGTCAGAGCCGTTTTCACGAGGCTGAGCGCAGGCGCTTGCGCCGCGTTCACGGTCTCAGAAACCTCTGGTGATGACAAGGTCTCACCCGCAAAGCTCGTGCTTGCAGAGGCGAGGTTTGTCACGGAGCCCGCATCAATATCGGCCTGCGTAATCGTGTAATCGGCCAGACATGTCAGGCTCGCCTCAGGGGCTAGGCCTGTATTCGCCGGACAGGTCACATCCGCGATTTTATCATCAGTGACAGACACACTTTCGGTCAGAGTGACATTACCGTCATTCGTCACGACATAGCTGTAAGATACGACATCTCCGGCCGCCGCGAAATCTGTGCTAAGCGCGGATTTCACGACAGAGATCGCTGGCGTCTGGCGTCCGGAAACGGTTGCGCTTTGAGGCGCAGAGCGCGTTGATCCGGATTCAGCCGTTGCGATATTCGTTATCTGTCCGGCATCAATATCAGCCTGAGTGACTGTATCCGTCGCCGTGCAGAGCAGGCTCGCACCCGGTTGCAGGCCGCCAGCGGGCAGAGCAGGACAGCTCACGTCAGAAATCCGGTCATCTGTAATCGTGACGGCCTCTGTCAGTGTGATATTCCCACTATTGCGAACAAGATAATTATAGACCAGCTCTTCGCCAATCATTGTGAATTCGCTGTTCTGAGCCGTTTTCGTAAGCTCGAGCGCAGGGGTCTGTGTCGCATTTACCGTCTCAGACACAGGTGCAGATGTTGTCACACCGTCTGTCGCTGTTGCGGTATTTGTAACAAAGCCTGCATCCAGATCGGCTTGCGTCACGACATCGCTCGCACGACACATTAAGTCATCGCCAGGAAGAAGGCCGCCAGCCGGCAAGGCGTCGCATGTCACAGAGGTAATGCGGTCATCCGAAATTTCGATCGGGAATTGAACCGTGACATTCCCCGTATTCGTGACGGTGTAAGTGTATTCAAGAACGTCACCCACCGCGACGAAGTCTGTCGTCACAGCTGTTTTGACAAGATCAAGCGCACGCGTCTGATCGGCTGGAATTGTGACAAAGACAGGCGGGCTGCTGGTCCGCGGATGCTGAATAAAGGCATCATTAGTCACAAATCCACGGTCAATATCTGCCTGTGTGACAGCATAGGTTTCCGTACATGTCTGGGTGTCCCCGGGTACAAAGTTCCCCGTAAAGCAAACGAAGGTTCCAATCCGGTTATCCACGACGCTCGTTTCACCCGTGAGTGTCACGTTACCTGTGTTTTCCATCTCAAATGTGTAGGTCAGTATATCGCCGACAGCAGAGAATGGGCCGTCTGTGGAAGACTTGACCAGCTCAACCGCAGGGTTCGCATTGGCCGGGATTGTTTCACTATCCGGCGCAGAAGTCGTTGTTCCATCTGTGGCTGTCGCAATATTGACGACAACGCCAATATCCAGATTATCCTGAGTGACAACATAATCCGCCATACATGTTAGGCTAGCTGACGGTGCGAGACCGCCCGCAGGTAAGGCCGGACAAATCACATCCGGGATCAAATTGTCATCGACGGAGATAGGGTCTGTGATCGTGACATTGCCTTCATTCGTGACGACATATTCATAGGTCACGATATCACCCGGAAGCGTGAAGTTGATATTTGTCGCCGTCTTCTCAATTTTTAACTCTGATACACGCGTTGCAAAGACACGACGTGTGACAGGTTGAGAGGTCACGTCGCCGGAAGACGCGGAGGCAATATTTTCAACGACACCCGCATCAACATCGGCCTGTGTTGTGACATCCGTTCCCGTACAGGTGATGGACGCAGTTGGCATGAGACCTGCAGCAGGCAACGCCGGACAGGTGACGGTTTCAATTCGGGAATCAGACACAGAAATAGGATCTGTGAAGGTGACGTTCCCGCTATTGATGACTTCAAACTCATAATTAATTGTCTGTCCCGGCGCATTGAACGTGCCGCGGTCAGCTGATTTGACGACTGTCAGAGCGGGTGTCTGATCGCCATTTACGGTCGCTGAGTCCGGAGCTGACGTTGTATCGCCATTCGAGGCCGTCGCAACATTGGTCACAAAACCTTCGTCGATATCGGCCTGCGTAACAATATAATCCGCAGAACAGACAATCTCCCCTGCCGGTGCAAAACCAGTGGCTGGAATGGCTGGGCATGACACAGTCGCAATCTTATCGTCAGTGACGGAAATCGCGCCAGAGAGAGTCACGTTACCCGTATTACGGACGCGGTACTCATAGGAAAGCACATCACCCGGTGCGTAGAAAACTGTGTCCAAAGCGGACTTCTCGATTGAAAGCGCAGGCGTTTGATCTGCCGTTATGGTCACGTCATCGGATGGAGAGACCGTCGAACCAACACGGGCCGAGGCAATATTCGTCACCTGCCCCGCATCGAGGTCGCCCTGCGTAATTTCATAGCGACCTGTACAGACAAGGCTGCCACCAACAGGCAAGCTTCCGCCCGGCAATGACTGACACGAGACTGACGCAATCTTATCATCTGAGACTGTCACAGGGTCTGTTATTGTCACATTCCCTGTATTGGTGACGAGATATTCATAAGTCACCGTCTCACCCAGCGTGGCGAAAGATGAGCGGTCAGCTGATTTTTCAATCGCTAGAGCTGGCATCTGATCTGCTGTTACAGTTTCAGTCACCGATGGCGAGCTCACGCCAGCGGAACTGGCTGTCGCAATATTTGTAATTGAACCGGCATCAAGATCAGCCTGAGTGACTGTATCTGTCGCCGTACAGGTGAGGCTTGCGCCAGGGGCTAAACCACCTGCTGGCAGCGCCGGACACGACACGGATACAATCCGGTCATCGGAAACACTCAGAGCATCAGTGAGTGTAACATTACCCGTATTCGTAATCTCATACTCATAGCTAACCGTCTCGCCGAGAGTTGAGAAACGCTGCGGAGAGGCTGTCTTGGTCATGGCCAGAGACTGGCTTTGGACGGCGCTAACTGTCTCTGAAACCTCGGGCGATGTCGTTGTGCCGTCTGTGGCGCTGGCCAGGTTGATCACCTCGCCGGCATCCAAATCAGCCTGCGTCACAACATAAGTTGCAGAACAGGTCAGGCTCGCCCCCGGTACCAAGCCACCCGCGGGCGGTACAGGACAGGAGACAGACGCAATCTTGTCATCCGTGACGGAAATTGTGTCTGTCAGCGTAACGTTCCCGCTATTGGTGATGAGATATTCATAATCAATCGTGTCACCAACACCGTCATAATCGGCTGTCATGGCGTTTTTCACGAGTGTCAATTCAGGATTGCGATCAGCCGCGACGGTATTGACGTCTGTAGCTGGCGACAAAGTCCCACCACTCGGTGTACCTGTAGCCGTCACAGAATTATCAATCTGTCCCGCATCAATATCAGCTTGGGTCACAACATATGTGCCTGAACAGGTCAGGGATTGTGTCGGTGCCAGAACATCTATCGGACAGGACAAGGCTGGAATGAGAGGGTCATCAACTACGATATCGCTGATGGTCACATTACCAATATTGCCAACGACAATTTCATAATCAATCTCATCGCCAACGGCTGCATAAGACGCGGTGAGTGCGGATTTGGAGACGCTCAATTCAGGAGAGGCCGTCCCCGTAACAGTCACAGAATCTGTCAATGTCGGAGCGGCATCGCCGTTTGGAAGCGTCGCGTCGAGAGAGGCTGTATTTACGACTTCGCCTGCATCCAAATCAGCCTGTGTCACCACATAGCTGGCTGAACATATGATAGATTCAGCTGGAGCCAAGCTAGTCCGCGGGCAAGTAACAGACGTCACAAGGTCGTCTGTTACAGCGATATTAGACAATGTGACACCACCCGTATTGGTGACATCAAATTCGAAGTTCAAAATGTCGCCAACAGTTGTGAAATCTGTGTTTAGCGCACGCTTTTCGAAAGCCAGATCAGGCGTCGCAATACTGTCAACAGTTGCACTATCAGGCGTGCTGACGGATGGCAGACCGTTCGGAGGGTTGCCGGACACAGAGGCATTATTGACGACTTCGCCTGCATCAATATCGGCTTGCGTCACGCTATAGCTGGCTGAACAAACCATCGTCGCGGAAGGTGCCAATGTTGTTTGCGGACAAGAAACGTTGCTGATCAGATCATCTGAGATGCTAACATTGCTCAGCGTGGTGTTACCTGTGTTTTCGACATCAAATTCATAGGCAATAACATCACCCGCCGTCTCAAAATTAGCGGTCGTTGCGCGTTTATCAAAACCGAGAGACGATGAACGCGTGCCTTCAACTGTGACATCGACAGGGGCCGAGACAAGTGTTCCGGCTTGGGCAAAGGCTTGGTTTGAAATACTGCCTAAATCCATATCCGCTTGCGTGATGGTGTAATTGGCACGGCAGGTCGTCGAATTGCCCGGGACCAAATTATCTGTCGAACAGAGGATTGTGCCAATCTTATCGTCAATGATTTCAATATCCTGCGTGATCGTCAGGTTCCCGTCATTAGAGACTGTGAACTCATATTCCACGACATCACCAGCCGCTGTGAAATCCGTAAACAAGGCCGTTTTGACAACGGACATGGCTGGATCTTGATCAGCAGGAATTGTCTCGGACGTTTGCGGAGAAGAGATCGCGCCGCTCGTCGCAGAAGCCAAATTTGTCACCTGCCCGGCGTCCAGGTCCGCTTGGGTCACTGTGTACTCACCCATACATGTCAGTGTTGCCGCTGGTGCGAGACCTCCCGCAGGCAAGGCAGGACAATTAATTGTATCAATCAAATTATCCGAGACAGTGATGGCATCGGTCAGCGTAATATTACCCGTATTTGTGACGGCATATTCATAGGTCACAATATCGCCCGGTAATTCAAAATTGACATTTGTTGCCGTTTTGACCGTTTCCAAGGCAGGCTGCTGATCCGCAGTGATTGTGACGTCATCCGTTGGCGGCGTCAGTGTACCGCCCGCCGGGGTCGCCGTGGCAGACGCATTATTCGTCACCTCACCCGCATCCAGATCAGACTGGGTCACGCTATATTCTGCATTACATATAACGGTTTCGCCCGGATCAAGATTGGCATCACCATTCCCAATGGCCGTCACATCACAGGTCACGGTCTCGATTTTATCGTCGCTGACCACGAGATCACTGACAAACACATTACCGGTATTCTCTACTGTATAGCTGTAGCTCAACACGTCACCGACAGCATCAAAGCTCGTCTCAGAGGAGGCTTTCACCAATGTCAAAGCCGGCATTTGATCTGCGCTGACCGTTTCAGACGCTTCTGCTGGCGTTAATGTGCCGCCAGACGGCGTGCCTGTCGCAGAGGCCAAGTTCGTAACTTCACCGGCATCCAAATCTGCTTGGGTGACTGTGTACTCAGCCGTACAAACAACGCTCTCACCGGGATCAAGATTGGTATCACCATTCCCGATTGTTGAAACATTACATGAAACAGCGGCAATTTTGTCATCCGTCACGCTCAGATCAGCGATAAAGACGTTACCGATATTTTCGACCGTATAATCATAGGTCAGAATATCACCGACAGCGTTGAAGTCCGTTTCATTCGCAGTTTTGACCATGTTCAATTCTGGTGTTTGATTGGCCGTAACGGACGCATCCACCTCTGGCGATGTCGTTGTGCCATCCGTAGCAGACGCAATATTCGTGACCTCACCCGTATCCAAATCAGCCTGAACAACCGTGTAGCTCGCGCTACAGGTCAAAGTCGCATTTGGCGCGAGCCCGCCAGCCGGAAGCGCCGGACAAGATACAGTCGCAATTTTATCATCTGACACGGAAATCGGATCCGTGATTGTGACATTACCCGTATTGGTGACGTCATATTCGTAATCCAGAACGTCACCGACAGCGGCAAAATCGGTATTCAATGCACGCTTAACCGTAGTGAGCGCCGGGCTTTGCGTCCCGTCAACCGTGGCTGTATCTCCTGCAGGCGCTAATGTTCCACCCGCAGGTGTCGCTGTACCCTCTGCAATATTTGTCACAGACCCGGCATCCAAATCAGCCTGCGTCACGCTATAGCTCGCCGTACAGGTCGTCGATGCGCCCGGCACGAGTGTTGTGACAGGACAGGAGACTGATGCAATTTTATCATCGGACACAACAAGGTCCGTGACCTCTACATTACCTGTATTCGTCACAAGATATTCATAGTCCAACACATCGCCAACAGCCGCAAAATCACTATTCAGCGCTGTTTTCGACAGGCTCAAAGCCGGGCTCTGCGTGCCGCCTACAGTGGCTGTATCTTCGGCAGGGGTTAGGGTTCCGCCGGACGGCGTGCCCGATACGCTCGCAATATTGGTGACTTGTCCGGCATCTAGATCCGCCTGCGTGACACTATATGTGGCCGTACAGGTCGTCGACGCACCCGGCGCCAATGTTGTGACGGGACAAGAAACTGATGCGATCTTATCATCGGAGACGGACACATCACTGATCGTGACGTTGCCTGTATTGGTGACATCATATTCATAGTCTAACGTGTCACCGACCGCCGCGAAATCAGTCCCTAAGGCACGTTTCGCAATGGAAAGTGCTGGCGTTGATTCCTCTGGCGTCACCGTCTCATCCGCGGTCGTGGCCGGAAGCGTTCCGCCCGCCGGTGTCGCGCTCAGTGTCGCGGTATTCGTAATCGCAGTTCCTGCATCAATATCAGCTTGCGTGACTTCATAAGTCGCCGTGAAATCAACGCTATCGCCAACAGCGAGGGACGCAATCGTCGCAGGCGTGATCGCAGAGAGTGTCCCCGTTCCGGAATGAACATCACTCACCGACAGATCGGATAAGCTCACATTACCCGTATTTGTAACGCTATATGTATAGCTCACAATATCGCCAACACTCAGATCAGACGTCACATCAGCCGTCTTCGTCATGGACGCCTCAGGTGCCGGACCTTCCGGCGTGACAGATTCATCAGCTGTGGCCGGTGTCAGCGTGCCACCCGCAGGTGTCCCGTCTGCTGTCGCCGTGTTTGTGATCGCAGTTCCGGCATCAATATCAGCTTGGGTCACAGTATAAGTCGCCGTGAAATTCGCTGTTTCACCGACGGCGAGGCTGGCCACATTGGCAGGCGTAATCGCCCCGAATGTACCTGTGCCGGAGTGAACGTCAGAGACCATGATATTGGTCATTGAGACGTTACCCGTATTGGTCACAGCATAAGTATAGGTAATCACATCACCTTCTGCGAGGTCCGCTGTCACATCCGCCGTTTTCACGAGTGTCAGTTCGGGCGCAAAACCTTCGGGCGAAATGCTCTCATCCGCTGTGGCCGGGACGTAAGTTCCGCTTGGTGGTGTCGCCGCAGCCGTCGCCGTATTCGTAATCGCAGCCCCTGCATCAATATCAGCTTGGGTCACTTCATAAGTGGCGGTAAAGGTCGCGCTTTCGCCAATCGGCAAGTTCGCTACAGTGGCAGGCGAGATCGCGGAGAGTGTACCCGACCCAGAGTGCACGTCAGAGACACTGACATCTGACAAGGTCACATTCCCGATATTCTCGGCTGTATATGTATAGGTAATGACATCGCCAACAGCGATGTCTGTCGTTTGATCCGCAACTTTCGTCAGCGCGATTTCAGGCGCAGAGGTTTCGGGCGACACGCTTTCCGTGTCTGACACAGGAATGTAACTGCCCACAGCTGGGGTCGCATTGACCGTGGCTTCATTTGTAATGGCCGTCCCGGCATCAATATCGGCTTGTGTGACAACATATGTAGCTATGAAATCTTGGCTCTCACCCGGTGCCAAAGACACAGAGGATGGTGTAATCGCAGATAAAGTCCCTGTCCCCGTATGAACATCCGTGACGCTCACGTCATTCATCGTAATGTTTCCGGAGTTACGGACAGCATAGCTATAGGTCACAGTCTGACCAACACGCAGCCCTGTCGTTACGTCAGCTGTCTTCTCCATCGCAAGGGCGGGAGATGGAGTTGCAGGTGTAACGGTCTCATCATCTGTTGACGGTGTATATGTTCCGCCCGCTGGCATAGCATTGGCCGTCGCTGTGTTCGTGATGTCTGTGCCTGCATCGATGTCGGCTTGAGTGACCGTGTAGGTCGCGGTGAAGTCTTGCGATGCGCCCGGAGCCAAAGACACACTCGCAGGTGAGATCGCAGATAATGTGCCTGTACCGGAATGAACGTCAGAAACAGAGACGTCAGACAAGCTCACATTACCCGTATTCGTCACGGCATAAGTATAAGTGATGACATCGCCAACCATGACATCCGTTGTGTCAGACGCGGTTTTCACTAACGTCGAAGACGGAGTCGGAGTCTCGACTGTCACTGTCTCATCATCTGTTGACGGTGTATAGGTCCCGCCCGCTGGCGTGGCATTCGCCGTCGCTGTGTTCGTGATGTCTGTGCCTGCATCGATGTCGGCTTGAGTGACCG
>CAZBDT010000023.1:5436-25617 GCA_964490745.1 uncultured Algimonas sp. | reverse complement strand
AATATCGCAAAAAATCGCATCATATTGATCGGCAATCTGGCCAAGACCGGAGATGGGTTGGAAGGTGTTAGTCATGGTGGGGGCGATTACGGCGTTAAGGTGGGTTGGGCAAGGCGGTAGCGCGGTTTTTTACCTTCTGCTTTGATAATGTCGACTTCAATCGATTGGCCGATAGTTATGATACGACGCGTGGGGACCACCATGTAGATTATCTTGCCGTTTTCTAACTTCACCAATATTTCTGCTTCGTTTCTATTATAACGAATGTCTTTAACATCGACCCGGAACACCTTGCCAGTTTCAGTGGACACATGTTTGTAATCAGCCAATGATGGTGACAAAAAAAACACAGACACAAAGATTATGCTGAGAGCTATAATGCAGACAGCGGCTAAAGCTCTATGAGACAGTGGGAAAATCGGAACTCTATTCACGTCTCTTCCCGCAGCGCATCAATATTCCCTTCCCAATCCGTGCCGTCAAAGGCGATCCGCTTACTCACGCTCAGCGTCCCAGCCTCCACGCAACGCAAATTCACGCTCCAGCTTTCCGGATGGCTGCGCGGGCGGTAGAGGGGTTTTATGCCGCAAATCTTGCAGAACATATGGACGGCTTGGCCTGTGTTAAATCGGTATTCCGTCAGTTGATCTTCACCCGATAGAAAGCGCAAATCCTCTTTCGGCACAAAGACATGCTCATAACCCGTCATATCGCACATAGAGCAATTGCAATCCGTCACATCCACGGTCGCAGGCGCCTCAAATTCGAAGCGGACAGCGCCGCAATGACAGCCGCCGCGATGCAGCATTATTCAGAGCCACCCATCTCGGACCCAATCGGGCTACCGGGTGGGAGGGCTTTGGCGGGTCGCGTGGCTTTGCCCGCTTCCACAGGGCGGGTCATAAAGGCCTCAATCCGCTGACGCAGATAAACCGTTTGATCACTGCGATCCCTGGACAAGGCCAGCGCGAGATCATTCAACCCACCGCGCGCCGTCGCCTTCACCGCAGGCCCAACATCGCTATTCATCAAATCCATCAGCGCAGAGGCGTAGCGGTCCTTGATCGCAAACCCGATCTCGGCTGTGCGGCCCGTCTTTGGCGCGGACATGACTTTGCGCAAGGTGCGGCTCATCACAGTTTCGAGCGAGGGGTTAGCAGAATCGCGGCGATGAAATTCCACCAGACGCGCGGCGCGTTGCGGATGGAACAATACGTCAAATGTGAGATCAGCCGCCGTCTCCGCTGCACTGACCGTATCGAACGCTGGATAGGCGGTTTTGCGGAACAGCTCGCGGTCATTATCGGCGAAGCTCCAACTGCCCAGTCGCGGGGTGAGATGGGCCAGCACCTCATCCGACATGTCGAGCGCCACCGGATCAATCGTTTCCAGCACAGCGTCCAGCGCCGCCAGCTGCCGCTCCGGCGAAACGATCTCCTTTGGGCCTGCCGCCTCACCATAAGTGAAAGACGCCCCGCCAATGAGCTTGGCCGTCGCCGCCGTTTGGAACCGGTGATAAAGATAGATCGGCACAATCGCCGTATTCAAATCCGACTGCGGACGCCCCTCGGGCAGATTATCGGGACCGAAACGTTCCAGCGCATAGGCGCGCACGGCCATGACATTTTTCAAACTCGCGACAGGGTCAGCGCCATTATCCCAAACACTCGCATCGGGGTGGCCCGTGCCTGCGCTGCGTCCGTCCTGATCGGCCACGAAGGTGATGCTTTTTGCGTAGGCGTCTTCCAGCAAGGCATCGCGCTCGGCCTCATCCAAATCCCCATAAAGCCACGTCGTGGAAATCTTATCCCACTCGCCAATACCGACTCCATAGGCGTTGGATACATCTAATTCGCCATTAATTAAACGCACATCCGGGGCGGGATAATCCATGACGGTGGATTTATTATCAGAGCTACCCGCGAAATTATGCGCAAAGCCGAGGGCGTGACCGACCTCATGGGCGGAGAGCTGCCGAATACGCGCCAGCGCGAGTTCGACAGGATCATCGGGATCGCCGCTATTCGTCTTCCCCGCACCGAGCAAGCCTTCGAAAATCATGCGGTCTTGCCTCACGCGCAAACTGCCGAGATTGACATGACCTTTGAGCATTTCGCCCGTGCGCGGATCGGACACGCCGCCGCCATAGGACCACCCCCGCGTCTGGCGATGGACCCACTGCACCGTATTATAGCGAATATCGAGGGGGTGCGCGTCAGCGGGTAAAAGCTCGACCCGATACGCGCCGGGCCAGCCTGCGGCTTCAAAAGCATCCCCCCACCATTTCGCCCCCTCAACCAGCGCAGAGCGAATGGGCTCCGGCGCGCCGCTATCAATGTAAAAGATGATCGGCTTGACCACATTGCCGTCTTCGTCGCGTTCCAGACGATAACGCCGCGCATAACGGGTTTCGATATCATCTGACAGCGCCGCCGAATAATTATAATGGACCTGTTCAATCACGCCCGCACGCGGGTCGGAGATCAGCGGCTCAAACCCGGCTTTGGGTAAGCGCACAAAACTATGATGTTGGATCAGAGTCGCGTCCTTGCCATTGGCGGCCGTTGTCGACACTTCACGGCCCGGGTCGCTGGAGCTGAGTGTGAAGAAAACGTCGATCTCGACATTATCCGGGAAAGCAAAGCTGTTTGTCGTGTCGACAAAGGTTCGGTCCTTGGCGACGGAAAAACTGCCTTGATCTGCGTCTTTGAGATATTGGACGAGGTTCAAACTATCTGCTGTCAAGAAATCAGTGAGATCGACCAGAGCGCCTTTGCGGCCTTCATCGACGATGGGCAGGGACGCTATGAAAGAGCGGGCGAAACTTTCCTGCACGGCGCGGGCTTCCAGAGGGTTATTGGCAGAGGCGCGGTAACGCAGATTTTCTTCCTCCACGATCATCTTATCGCCCATGCGGCGAAAAGTGATGATGCGCCCTCCCTCACCCCAACCGCGATCCAGCCCAACCGGGTTAGAGCCCAGACCCGCCGTCAAACGCGCCGAGTGGATAACACGCAAACTCACACCGTCCTCGCCCGCTTTGGGCAAGCGCGCATAAATCTGATTGGTTTTCTTATTCACATGAATATTGAAAACCCCTTCCCGCATTTCAAACCCCGAAAGCGGATTGGGCGGAGCGTCAGTATTAGAACGCGGCGCGCAGGCAGAGAGGAGGAGAGCGAGGGGGAGGAAGAGATGGTGTTTCATGACGAATGTTTAGACGGAGATAAAGTTTGGGGAAAGAGAGACAAGATATCTTTTATTTTAATGCTTAAATTTTAATACTTAAACATGAGCTGATTTTAATGCAAAGACTATAGCCTACCCTTAGTCGAGCAAATGCAAATATCGCGTTTTACCAATTCAATCACCTTGCAAAGCACTCAATTTAAGGCCCGCTTTGTAATGGTGCTGACGACCAATAATTTCTTTTGTTAACCAACCCGACCGTTCCAGTTCATCCAAGTCTTTTCGTGCAGTCAAATATGAAACATTTTGATCTTTTTCGTGCTTTCCAATCGTAATTGAGATCACTCTTTTTCTGATAAATTCCGTGAGAAGGTATTTTTGCCTGTGATTAAATGACTCTCCTGTAAGCAGGTTTTCAATCGCCCGATATTTTCCTTTTTGGCGATCTAGATATTTCTCAAGCTCGGAAATGGCTCTTTTAATTACATTGAGTTGATGCATTAAAAAATAAGTAACATCGTTTTCATCGGTTTCCGTATATAAAAAAGCTCTTCCATACTGGACAGGTGCAGTTTTAATGATGCTGGAAATCGACACATATTCCATCATCCAGTATCCCGCACGTAAACAAGACCAATAAAACAAAGCCCGAGCCGTCCTTCCATTCCCATCAACAAATGGATGATCATAAGCCAACACGAAATGTAAAATAATAGCTCGACTTATAGGGTGAATATAAGCCCCTTCATCGCTTTCATCTTGATTTGCGAAATCGCATAGCTTCTGCAATCTATTTTGCAATTCATCAAAATGTGGAGGTTGGTGAAATACTTCTCCATAATCATCGCCTACAATGACGTCGTTATTGTCGCGAAATACGCCTGCCATTTCAGGCCTTTCGAGCGTCCCCTCTGTAATTATTCTATGACATTCGAATATTATTGCAGGCGTTAACTCGCTATTTACGTGCTCTTTAATGAACTGCATAGCTTTGTAGTTGTTCAACACCATTTTGTCATCTCGGGTCACAGGCAACGCATCGTTTTCAATCATTGCCTGCGCTCTGAGTCTCGTAGTGGCTGCCCCCTCTAGAACAGAGCTACTAAATGGTTCCTCAATGACTGAACGTGTTAAATATCTCTCGCCATCATGACGCCCAATGACATCCTGACCCGTAGACACGGTGCCGCCCGCTTTAATATCAATGCGCCTGAGTGCAGCGAGAAGGCAATCCGGACGACAAAATGAAAATGGCAAAGCACTTTTTTCTTTAGGTTCGAACGGTAAGAATTTTCGTGTTGCATTCCGGCTTATTTTGATCGCAGACCAATAATCTTCCAAAGATATGCCCTCAGGAACAAAGTCGGGCATTGGCTTAAATCTCAATTTATCCCAATGAAGATACTCTCCCTGACTTCCCATATTAATGACAAGCATCATTAATTTTGCGAACTTGGCCGCATTTTCTTCCGCCGAAGGAATGGCTTCAAAACTCATGATTGAGTCGGGAGGTTGTATCGGTATACGCATAACTATTTTATAGTGTATAATAATAAGTGTGTGAATGTATATTTTTTATTTATAAAACAACACCTTAGTATATTATAACTCAATTCACCTTAAAATATATCTTATACACTATAACATACATGGGTGAACTCACACACCAAATAAGCACACGACATATTTATAACTTCCATCCTTATTTAATTGAACATAAAATCACTTGATTTCAACACCCTAACACGAATCCCAATAGAATAATCCTCACTTTCCAAAGCTGTGATATATTGAAGATGTTCTTTCAGACGCAGGACAGGTGAGACGTCATTCGCTGGTTTGGAAGACGGTGGGTCTGAGCATTTCGTGTGACAGCGGAACTGAGCCGGGACTTTTGGAGTGAGAGCCGATGCGTGGGGCCAGAGATGCCTCAACTCGTAGGACAGACGGGCCGCTTCATCAAAAACCATTGCCGCGTGGCTTTGTTGATAGATTGTTAGATCCATCAATGAGGCGTGCAAGTCGTGAAAGCGATATGCACTGATCTTCGCGTAAAACATTTAACACATTTGGTCTCCATCGCGGAGGTCACCACGCGGGCGTCCTGATTTTACGGAACAACCCAAGCTTAGGCAGCCACCCATATTGAAACCCAAGTTTCAACGGGGCTGCGAGCGTAACCGCGTGGAACAAAATATGCCTCGACACCCTAAATTTTCAAACTCAGATGATCAGGCTTATAAGCAGCTTCGCAATCTCCGCCTTGCCGTTCAGCTGCGTGCGGAACAGGTCAAGCTCCGCCGCCTTGAATGGGATACGCAGGAATTGGCCCTGCCCCATATCACGCCCCTGCCCGGTGATAGCGAGTTGCAGCGGCGGCGATCCCTCACGCAAAAAGACATGCCGCGCCCGCAGCCACCCGTCGAAATGCCGGCGTTTAAGCCCGGTATGCCGAGCGATTTGATGCAGACCATGATGGAGCTTTATACGGATCAATTGCGCCATCAATTTGAGCGCGATCCCTATAATAAACTCGCCTCAAAATCAGCACAGGCGAAAGCCGAGGCCAAGCGGGAGCGCGAGGCCGAGCGGCGCGAGAAAATCCGCGAGGCCGCACGGCGAACACTGGAAATCGCGACGGCGCGCGAATTAGCCGCGAAACAGAATCTCTAACTGCGACCCGGCTATCATAAGTCTCGCCAAGGCGAGAATTCCCCGTTAATCGGGGGCTATGACTGAAATTTGCCAACTCTACCTCCTCACCCCGCCTGTGATCGAAGATGTACCCGCCTTTTGCGAGACCTTGAAAGAGACGCTGGCGGCGGCCCCAGTGGCCTGTTTGCAAATCCGCCTAAAGGACCTTGAGAGTTCAGCCCTCATTCAGGCCGGAACCGCCATTACAAAGGTCTGTCACGCCGCCGGAGTCGAGGTGATATTGAATGATCGCCCGGATTTGGTGGCCAAAATCGGTGCCGACGGGGCCCATATCGGACAGGACGATATGGACTATTTTTCATCCCGAGAGGTGCTGGGCGGGGATGCTATTATCGGCGTCACCTGTCATAATTCGAAAGAATTGGCCTTTGCCGCCGCAAAGGCCGGTGCGGATTATGTCGCCTTTGGTGCGTTTTTCGAGACGCCGACCAAGACGCCAAAAACCCGCGCGGAAGTGGAGATTTTGTCATGGTGGCACGAAGCCGTCGAAATACCGAGCGTCGCAATTGGCGGGATCACCGTGGACAATGCGAAGACACTCATCGCAGCGGGGGCGGATTTCATAGCCGTCTCTTCGGGCGTGTGGTCCCATCCGCATGGACCCGTCGCGGCCGTCTCGCGCTTATCACAGCTCTGTGCGGAACATTCGCCGCGCTCAGTGTCCCCTTAAGCGTAAGCGCGACGCCGACGCTTTCTAATCCGGCGGAGATTACGGCGAATTTTGATGTCGCATTACAGGCCTATAATGCCGGAAAATTTGCCGAGGCGCTGCGCCTGTCGGAAACGGCCGCCGATTTGGGCAGTGCCGATGCCGCCGTCATGGCGGGCTATATTCTGCGCTATGGCAAAGCCGGAAACACGGATATGATGGGGGCGCGCAAATGGTATGAAAAGGCCGCTAATAAGGGTCATCCCGATGCTTATGTCGCCCTCGGTGAAATGGGATTACGCGGGCAAGCGGGACTGAGCAAAACGGATGCAGCCGCCTGGCTAACCCGCGCCTCTGATGCCGGACGGACAGATGCAATGCGAGCGCTGTCTGATCTTTACCGCACGGGCCAAGGCGTCACAGTCAATGCGAGCGAGTCAGAACGGCTGTTGAAAAATGCGTCACAGAGTTTTGACGCGGAAGCCACAAAACGGCTGGGCGACAGCCTGTTCGAACGCGATGCGAAAACAGCGCTGAAACATTACGAAGCCGCCGCCAAAGCCGGGCATATCGAAGCCGCTTATTTTGCAGGCATTATGTATGCGGAGAATTTTGACATCAGGCCAAATAGTGCGCGCTCTGCGCAATTGTTAAAACAAGCCGCCATGGGTGGTCATGCTGCCGCCATGGCCGATTATGGTTTGCTGGTCTTTCAAGGCTATGAGGTCACGCAATCTAATCGTGAAGCCGCAGAGTGGTTCCGCAAATCGGCGGAAGGCGGCGACTCCGAGGGTCAGTTTCTCTACGCCTTCACACTCGCCAAGGGCGAAGGTCTGGAGCAGAATTTTGAAGAGGCCTATTACTGGGCGCTGAAATCCGGCGAATCCGGTGTCGATGATTATGACGCAGATCGTGTGACCTTGCGAAAAGGATTAGAAGGAAAGTTAAGCGCGGCTGCAATCGCCCGCGTGAAAGCCAGACTTTAGGGAGGCCACACTTTAGGAAGAAAAGATTTTAAAGCGAGCAGTGCGGTGTTTGCAAATTGGATGTCGTGACATCAATAGCCAAGCGTCCTGAACCGGTCATCGGACCATAGGTTTCAATATTGGCTTTCACGCCGTCAAATCTGCGGTTTTCGGGCAAGCCATGCTCCGACCAAAATTGGAGAACGGGTTTGATGTTTAGCGTGCCGGAACTCCGGTATTCCTGCCGTACCGACCAGAACTGCCACCAATCGTAAAAGCGGATCTTGTAATTGCGATAGGTCGATCCGGCCCAAATTGTATCAGGAAGGATTTCAGGACTAAAATAATCATCAGTCAAAATATCATGGAGCTCGGAGGCGGAGGTACTGGCCACTTCGACAATGTAATTTTCATACCAATCATCACCGTTTTGTTTGGCGGATTCATCGCCCTGCCAATTGACACTAATTTTGGGACCGGCCCACCACCGTCCCTCACCGGAAAGGGACACGTCATAAGCGGAACACATCCTCACATCATTCGGTAATTGAGCGACAATTGCAGGGGGCAGAACAGGATCAGACAACCCTACATCTAACCCACCTTCTCGGTGCAATTGCTGCACGTTAAAGGTCAGAATTTCGCCTTGGAATTGCCGGCTATGGGAACCGGAAAATTTATCGCTGACCCATGCCGGAGAACTCCGATCTAGGAAATCATAAGTCGATACATCCTCATAAATTGGTGATGTGGTAAGCTGAGGATCAGCTTCCATAACAGACTGACAGCTGATGAAGAGAGCTAGTGGAAGGAGAAGAAGGATGCGTTTGATATTCAATTGGTCACACTCGCTACCAGGAGGACTTCATTTATAATCTAATTTAGAAAGCTCTGTAATTTTCCCATGGCTGGCATGGCGGCTTTTTTCATTCGGTTTAGTATCTCTACCTTTGTAGTCTCTTCGGGTTTGACATTGCTAACCATTTTGGAAAAACCGTCCAATCGCTGCTCCCGCATCCAATTACGTAAGGCTTTATTTTGACCCCATAAGGCTTGGTTCATCATATTGGCGGCTGTCATACGGATAAATGTATCCAGATCATCCGGCAGAGGCACCACACCCGTCAGTCCGTTCTTGGCGGCTTCCCCCTCTATATGAGCTTCGACCCACGCAATCATGGAGGCAGAAAACACAGGTTGATAAGCGCGTATCGTTTGGGGCGTAATGGTCTCACCGTTAAATACAGGTTTTATGACATTATCTTTAATCGCACTGGCGGAACAGTCGACCATGACATGCCCAAGGCTTGGTTCTGTCCGACCATTTACAAAAGTGATGATATCAGCATCAATAGCCGAAACCCGACCTTTGCGGACGATGTCTTTGACTTTGCGGAGTTCTTCGAGTTCAGCCTCGCTAATCGTTGCCCCGTGGAACATGGTCGGACGAATTGTTGTATCCAGCCGCAGGAAATATCCGCAAGCTTCAAGCCGATCAAACATATCGGATTTGGACGATGCCCCGGCAATGGCTTCGAACATATTGGCTTGATTACCAATTGTATCCTCAAAAAATTCGGGAAAAGGCTGCGTGTTCTTGCGATTTAAAAGCCATGCATCCCGAGATTTAATCCAGCGTATATTCTGAGGGGGAACATGATTTTGAAGGAGCCAGATGATGGCATCTATACCAGTTTTCCCCCCACCAATAATTGTAAAGCCCTTTTGGGCTTCTTTGATAAGAGGTAGACCATTTAAAGGGATAAAATTTACGTCCTCTGCCACATCAAAATTGGGGGTGTGGGTTGAAGGCACATTCGTATTTAAATATGTGCAATCGACAATTTTCTTTGCGCTTACCTTCGTCTCAATCCCGCTCAACCGATGTTTGAAAACACCGTCGCCTTGATAATCAGAAAGCGGGAAATAACGGACCCGCCCGGATGTGAGAAATTTCTGACGCATCACCGAGTCGAAGTAAGCCAGAATTTCGGCCCCCGTTGCCAAATCGCCCAAACCTTTATTCAGGCCTGTTTCGTCTTTGACTCCTTGGCTCAACTCACGAGAGTTTACGCCATAAAAGGCGCTGGGCTGATGCAGGGTCACAAAGGGATAAGCAGAATTCCAATGCCCGCCCGGTTTGGCGAAACGATCAACAAAAATGATGTCCGCCTCCGGCAATTCATCCAAAAGCGTATCGACAAAGGCCATACCGACAGCGCCGCTGCCAATAACGAGGTAATCAGTTTCAAGCAGATCAGTCATTTGGACTGGTTAACACGGCAAATGTGCCGTGTCGCAAATTGTTTTTATAACCCGAAGATAAAACCTCGAATTTTAGTTCAATGTCCGTGCAATCCGAATGCCGTAATCATCATAGCGGTAGTCTGTAACGTAGCGAATACGCGCCGCAGCCCGTGTTTGATATCCGTGTGTTACCCAGGACCCGCCCTTCATGACGCGAAACTTGCAATCGCCATCCTTGCGAGCGGATCCATCACCCATCGCACCGCTATGGTCTTTGTTCCAGCAGTCTTCGACCCACTCATAGACATTCCCATGCATGTCATAGACGCCAAAGGCGTTCGGCTCATACTGCCCGACAGGTTGCGTTTTACGAAGATATGGCCCTGGCGCGCCAGAACCATAAGGCGCTTTACCGTCAAAATTAGCGTATTGCGCACTCATATCATAACCCGTGCCAAAAGGCGCATCTTGCCCAGCGCGGGCGACATATTCCCACTCTGCCTCAGACAATAAACGATAATTTTGACCGGTCTTACCATTCAGCCACTTCAGGAAGTTTTGCGCATCATTATAGCTGACATTAATGACAGGGCGCTTTCCTTGACCCCAACCCTTATCGTCAGGTTTGTGGCCCGAACAACCACCGCTGCTGACGCATTTATTCCAATCATCAAAGGTGATTTCATATTTGCTGACTTCGAAACGATAATTGATGAATGTATCGCGCAACGGATTTTCAAAGCGCGCACGTTTCTTTTCAAAATCAGGAGACCCTAATTTTCCAGACCCTGGATTGATGACGACCATTTCAATGCCCATTGGCGTGCTTCCTGCTACAACAGGACCAACTGCGGCTGGCGCATTTGAAAGGGAGGCCTGCCTTGCGGCTTCTCTATCAGCGGCGCGACGATCTGCACGTTCTTTTAGAATCTGCTTTGGGTAGCTATCCACGACTTCGGGCGCGACCTGAGATAATGCCGTGGAGGGCATGGCCAGAACAAAAGCTGCACAACCGGAGAGCATTGCCGTATTCAAAAGTCTCATCATAATTCCTTCTCAACTTCCACACCAGCCAAGCCAGAGAGTTTCGCTTGACAACTGTATAATAAATCGACTGAACTGGAGATTACCGAACTAACGTCCACCTATCATGATGATACGATGTACAACGAAATGCGCCCAATCCTTTTGTGATATCACTACCCCTAGAGGTAAAACTGTCAACCATGCTCTGTAGTCTGCGAAGTTAAATCGCAGACAGAATTAACATGGATATGGATAGACTGAGATGTTCTAATGCTCATGTCCCGGATTTGTACGCGCCAGTTTACGCATTAGACACGGCCAGACGAGATTATCGCCCATGCCAGGAATGAAGGCGGCCGCGCCTTGTTGGTAAACGCGATCAGCCATGACCTGTGGCTCTTCAATGAGCAGGTCCTCGTGACCAGCGCTTTGGGCGAAAATCTGAGCTTTGCAGGCATTTTCGAGAAAATACATGCGCAAGAAGGCCGTGCCGCATGTCGGACCAACCGTCAGCGTACCATGGTTTCTTAGCATAAGGAGAGACTTTGAACCCAAATTCGCGACGATGCGCTGTCTTTCATCTAACTCTAACGCGATCCCTTCATAATCGTGATAAGCAAGATCATTGTAAACTTGCATCGCCATTTGCGTATATCGGCGGAGGCCTTTCTTTTGGGCACTGACGGCCATACCGTAGGGTGTATGTACGTGAATAACACATCCCGCATCTGACCGAGCGAGATGGACGGCAGAATGTATCGTAAACCCGGCTGGATTAATAAAATAGGGCGTGTCTTGGCAGATTTTGCCGTCGCCATCGATTTTGACGAGGGAGGATGCCGTCATTTCATCAAACATAACGCCATATGGATTGATCAAGAACCGATGCTCGCCATCTTCATCTGGCAAGCGGGCTGAGATATGCGTGAACACCAAATCTGTCCATCCATGCATAGCGCAGAGACGATATGTTGCAGCCAAGTCTTTTCGAACTTGCCATTCGCGGTCTGAAACTTTGCCTTCTAAACTTTCTACTTTTGTCGGATCAGGAATATTGAAACCGGACATACCCTCCAGCGCTCCAGCCGGATCATTTTCTGTCTGTGCATTCATGATGAAACTCCTTTTTCACCTTGATAGCTTGCAGGCAAGATTAAGCAAGTTAAGGACTATGCATGGCACAATTTCGCAAATTTGGGATACGAAAAGATGGAAGACCCATTTTAGCCTATGAACTCAAATCTGATACAGGGTTTAAAGCCGTCATTTTAAATCAAGGCGCGATTTTACAGGGCTTCTACCTCCCAAACGGTCAAAACATAACCCTTGGCTTTGACAATTGGGAAGACTACGCCGCCGATAAGGCTTTTTTAGGTCGGATTGTCGGCCCAAATGCCAATCGGATTTTAGGCGCTCATTTCAGGATTGATGAAGAGGAATATAGACTCGTTGCAAATGACGGCGCCAACAATCTGCATAGCGGCCCGGATGGCTTTGACAATCAAATCTGGGAGGTCATGCAAGACAATTCTGGACTAGCCTTATCCTTGGAAACCACGCATAAATATAATGGTTTTCCTGGCAATGTTCGGGCTCAACTGAAAATCTCACTAAAAGAAAACCGCCTTAGATTAGGCTTGGCAGCCACAAGCGACCGAGCAACACCGATGAATATGACCTGGCATCCCTATTGGAGATTAAGCCGCGACGGTAAAATCGACAATCATGATTTATGTATTGCGTCTGAAACTATCTCGGTCCTGGAAACCGGAACGAGACGCTCTGTTAAAGAGACATATCATGATTTTAGGAAAGCGCTCCCGATTGGGAGTACAAAGCTGGATAATAACTATAAAGATGTGCAACAGCTTTCACTCTGCTCCGATAATGTAATGATGACGGTAACAAGCTCCTTACCCGACATGCAGGTCTATACTGGCGACGGACTTCCAAACCCGCGCTCTGGAATTGCAGTAGAACCGCAATATCAACCCAATGACATTAATCTCGTCCAGAAAAGCCTGTTAAGACCTAGCGAGACCTATCGTCATTGGATCGAATATAAATTTGATCTCAACTAAAGAAGTGAAGCGGGCTCGACCCAATCCAGTCCTTGGGCTTCGGCAACGGCTTTTATAGTCAGCTTGCCGTCACAAACATTTAATCCGTTAAGAAGATGCACGTCCTCACGCATGGCGTCTTTCCACCCCAACCGGGCAATGCGTTTTGCATGATGAAGTGTCGCCGCGTTCAGGGCATAAGTAGACGTCCGCGCAACAGCCCCCGGCATGTTTGCAACGCAATAATGAACAACTCCGTCAATGACATAGGTTGGATCAGCATGGGTTGTGGCTTTTGAGGTTTCAAAGCACCCACCTTGATCAATGGCAACATCAACAAGGACAGCCCCCTCTTTCATCGTGGACAGCATTTCACGCGTCACAAGCTTTGGCGCAGCCGCCCCCGGGATCAGTACTGCCCCAATCACGAGGTCAGCTTCAGTCAATAGCTTAGCCAGCCCGTCCGGCGTTGATCGGCAGACTTGCGCCCTGTTACCAAACTCATAGGACAGTTTTTCCATCACTTTATTTGAGCGTTCAAGAATAGTCACATCCGCCTGCATTCCGATCGCCATGAGGGCCGCATTATAACCAACATCACCACCGCCAATAACAACGACTTTGCCTGATGCGACACCCGGCACACCGCCCAATAAGACACCTCTCCCGCCGCCCAGTTTTTGCAAAGCCGTCGCCCCTACCTGAGTTGCCAATCTTCCAGCCACCTGGCTCATGGGTTTCAGAAGTGGTAACTCACCACTCGCATCTGTAACGGTTTCATAAGCGATACAAACAGCTCTAGAGTCTATAAGCTCTTGAGTCTGCTCAGGATCAGGCGCGAGATGGAGATAGGTATAAAGGATTTGCCCCGGACGCAGCATTGCACGCTCAACAGCTTGAGGCTCTTTAACCTTTACGATCATGTCGCAAGCTTCAAAAATTTCTGAGGCCGTGTCTTTTATGGTTGCGCCAGCCACATCATAGTCTGAGTCTAGCGCGCCGATGCCAGCACCTGCTTGCGTTTCGACCCAAACCTCTTGGCCATCAGCAACCAACTCCGAGACCGCTTCCGGCGTGAGACCAACCCTATATTCTTGTGACTTAATCTCTTTTGGGACGCCGATACGCATAAAACTCTCCTTCTGGGACAGTTCAAAATTAGACCAGAAGTCGTTGAAAAAATATGCAAAATAACTTTACAGGGCCGATTTTTTTAGGATATTTTATCTATAATTTTAGTTAAACTAGGATATTTTATGAAAGTTTCTGATCTAGATCGCAAAATTCTTCACGAACTTCAGAAAAATTGCCGTCAAAGCTCCTCAGCTATTGGTGAGAAAATCGCCCTCTCCCCTTCAGCCTGTCATCGGAGGATAGGCTTGCTGGAGGAACGCGGGCTGATAGAAGGTTATTCTGCAAGATTAAGTGGAGAAAAACTTGGATATGCCATGACATTCTATGTCGAAGTTACTTTAGAGGGCCAAAGCGAATCTATTTTATCGGCCTTTGAAAAGGCCGCCTTAGCTAGACCCGAAGTTTTAGAATGCCACCTCATGACCGGGCAAGCTGATTATCTCATCAAAGTGGCAGCACCGGATACGGCTGATTATGAACGTATATATCGTCGAACAATTTCTGCCTTACCCCATGTCAGTCGAATACAGTCCAGCCTCGTTATGAAAACAATAAAACGATGGAAGGGTTACCCCGCACTATAACACAAAGCTCACTGTCTAATGCGTGGCCATTTTGTAATAGGAGAGAATGTAAATTTTGACGCAATTCACATAGACCACAGCTTTTTGCTCGGCTATGACAAGCGCTTAAGCCATTGTGTGTAAACGGGGACATTTTGCCAATATCATTTCGCAAACGAAACTGGATGAAATCCACAGCCTCATCAGCACTTGTTGCGCTTGCGGGGCTCGCGGCACCCGCATACGCACAATTTCCTACGACCCAACAAACAAACCAAGACTTACAGCTGGCACCTGACAGTCCCTTCAGAGACCCCGATATCATATATCTGGAAGCTGACACACTCACAAATGATGAAGCGACTCAAATCCTGACTGCGGACGGCCAAGTAGAAGGCCGATATCAAGATCGCACATTAAGAGCGGACCGCGTTGTCTATAACTTACAAACAGGTCAAGTCATCGCAACCGGCAACGTAGTCTTAGTCCAAGCGGACGGCAGCTCACAATATGCTGATAAGCTGGAACTATCTAATGAACTCGAAGCTGGCACAGCAACAGATTTTGTCGCGCGAACGCCCGAAGGAGGCATTACAGCCGCTCGATTTGTAGCTCGGGGGAAAGACGGGGAAATTGAGCTTTATAATGCTTACTACACGGCTTGTGAAGTTTGCGAGGAGAAGCCAAGACCGAGTTGGCGAATAAAGGCCCGACAGGTCACACAAGATCAAGACTCTCGGACTGTCCAATATAGAGACGCAACCTTTGAACTTTTTGGTATACCCGTCTTTTACTCGCCATATCTCGCACATCCTGACCCGAGTTCGGAACGCGCAAGTGGAATTCTGACCCCTTTTGTCGGCGTCTCTAACGCCACAGGTATTAATGCACGACTTCCATATTACTGGGCTGTTGATGATTACACCGAAGCGACGATCACACCCCGCATATATTCCAAGGTGAACCCACTTTTGGAGCTTCAAGCAGCTCGACAATTCTATACCGGCCGCATCGAGCTTGACGGAAGCATCACATATGGAAGCATCTTCGACAGAAACGGGAATGCGTTTGATGACGCTTCAGTTTTTTTAGATCCTGAAACTGCTCCAGTTGGTCGGAAACTCCGCGGCCATGTGAATGCCACGGGTTTATTTGCGCCATCTAATTTCTGGACTTATGGCTTTGAGCTCCAATACACATCTGATGATAATTATCTGGCGCGTTATAGTTTGAACGAACAACGAGATAGTCGAGGCCTTTATCAAAATGAGTTTGGCAGAAACACATCCCAAGCATTTATCATCGGCCAGAATGAGACGACACGCCTAACGCTATCTTCCGTTGCTTTTCAAGATCGGCGAGACCGGATAATCCTCTTTGGTGAAGATCGTTTAAGGTTTATTAGGTCAGATGATGGCAGATTGCCGGTGATCGCCCCACGAATGGAAATCGAACATTACGTAACAGATCCTATTTTTAATGGACGACTGAAAGCCAGCGGTAATCTAACGGTCTTAACTCGAGAGACAGGATCAGATTACACGCGCGCCACCGCAAGCCTAGACTACGCAAAGACATGGATCGCACCCGGCGGCTTCGAAGTTAAACCCTTCGCGAATATTCGAACAGATTTTTACAATATTGAATCTGAAAACATTGACAATGACGAAGCCTCTACCCAGACAAGCAATGAGTTCACACGAACGCTCGGGCAAGCGGGCGTCGACATTCGATACCCTTTCATCAAACTTGGCGAGTCAGCTACATGGGTTGTTGAACCACGGGTGCAGGTCACGCAGAGTTTTGGAGATGCAAAATTAGATGAATTCGTTGTAAGTGGCGCTTCAGGTATGCTGCTTACAGAAGACGCAGGCAATGCTGACTTAACAGCCGCGCTGTTATGGCAATCCAACAAATCTTCAGGCTACGATTTTTGGCAAGAAGGAACTCGCATTGATGTTGGCGGTAACGTATCTGTAGATTGGGGCGAGCGAAGCTCTGCAAGTTTATTCTTAGGCCAATCGTTTTCGTCCGGCGGCAACGGAGAAGCTATTGAGAACCTCTCCAGTGAGAATGGTGGTTTTCGGTTCGGCTCAGGCTTGGCTGGTAGTGAGTCCGATTTAGTCGGAGAAGCCTCTTTAAAGCTTGGTCGATTTTTAACTTCCCAGACCAAACTAAGGTATAATCAAGAGTTTAATGACCTCACACGGATTGATTCGTCTTTGCTGATGCGAAGCAAATGGGTCGATGGCAATGCGCGTTACTACCGCTTGAGTAATAATGCCGGATCATTGATTGATACAGTCGGTGCGCCGCAAGAGGAATTGACAGGGTCGGTGCGTTTAAAATTCACTAAAAACTGGAGCACCGTTTATGACGTGACCCGAGATCTCGATTCAAACACAACGCGCAGACAGTCGCTTGGCTTACGCTATCAAGATGACTGTATGTTGCTTGAGATTCTTTATCGGACGACTGGGTTCAACAATGATGCGATCAGAAATGTCTCCGGACTTGGCATCCGTGTATCTCTCCTTACGCTGGGTGAATTTGGCGATTAACCCACAAAACTTTTTTCAACAACGAACTCGGCGGGTTGAGAGTTAGAACCCTCTTTGAGGCCAAATTTTTCAACAAGCGCCGCCGTATCATCGATCATAGCTTTAGACCCACATATCATCACACGATCTGTTTCCGGGTTAAGTTCACCCGTGCCAGCTTCCTCAAACAGTTTCCCTGTTTCAATTAATGTCGTAATTCTGCCTTTGAGCGGATGATCTTCGCGTGTCAGAGAGGTGATCAATTTTAAACGAGATGATCCATCTTCACGCTGCACCATCTCCCCAACAAGTGGATCATTAATCAAGTCATTCACTAAGCGTTGTGAATATTCCAGTTCGCCAGCCTCACGGCAGGTGTGGGTAACGATAACTTCGTCATAACGCTCATAAGTCTCAGGGTCGCGCACCAGCGAGGCAAATGGCGCAAATCCTGTACCCGTAGAGAACATCCAAAGCCGTTTTCCAGGCAAGAGAGCATCCAAAACCAGGGTGCCCACAGGCTTACGCCCTAATAGCACCGTATCACCCTCTTCAATTTTCTGAAGGCGTGACGTTAACGGACCGTCTTCGACTTTAATCGAATAAAACTCTAATTTGTCATCCCAAGCAGGAGAGGCGACTGAATAGGCCCGCATAACAGGCCGTTTTTGTTCTTCAGTCTTCGGCAGGCCAATCATAATGAACTCACCCGTCCGAAACCGAAATGAGGCTGGACGTGTAATAGAAAACGCGAAAAGTCGATCTGTGAAGTGTTCAACTGAGAGGACTTTTTCCTCAGTAGGTGCATTAGACATGGCGGAGAATCCATCCTGATAATATAATTCGCGCGCCCAATAGACGGACACGTCTTGTGTTGCAACAGACTATATAGTGAACCTTTCGTTCTTTATAAAGAACACACGAGGATGTGATGCCTTTAACGTTAACTAGCTTTATCAAGTTGAACCAATCTACGGAGCGGCTAAACAGTCGCTATGCCAAATTTGCCGCAAAAACACGATTTTGACAGTCCCACCCTTAAAGATTGGACCTCTCTTGTTGAGAGGGGTTTGCGCGGCACACCTTTAGAAGCCTTAAACCGTGAAACCGAAGACGGAATTCGTCGCGGCCCCCTTATGCGAAAGGCCGACTTGCCCCCTGTAGTAAGCTCATTAAGGCGCACTGACTTACCACAGCTTGATGAACGAAGCTGGCATATTGCTGCGCCTGTCCGCGACCCTGATTTGGCCCATGCAAATTCTCAACTGCTGGAAGATTTAAAAGGCGGCGCCAGCGCCATTCGCTTTGAAAGCGAAATTGATTTATCGTCTCTGCATAGTCTCAAACGACTTCTTGAGGGGGTCTATACGGAGCTTGTTCCAATACACTTCGCTCACAGTGTCCTTACGGATAAATCCTATCGATATTTGCAGAACCATAGTCCTTTGAAAAAGGCCGTCATTTGGGCCGGACTTGATCCTATAGATAATGCAGTCACCATTCGAACAGCATTAGAAACAGTGCCCGACAGATGGCGTCTCTTGGGTCTCGCGCCCCGAAAAATTCATGAGGCGGGCGGAACGGATGCACAGGAACTCTCTGGTCTAGCTTCCGCCATGGTCGAAGCCATACAGATACACGGCGCAGACGCTGTTTGCCAACATCTGGTTATTGAACTCGCTGCTGACCGTGACGCACATCTGACAATCGCAAAATTTCGAGCGGCACGGCGAATTGTACGTCGCATCGCTGATGTCTTTGAAGTCGACGGTACAACAATCCCAATATGTGCCGTGACATCTTTACGTATGATGCAATGTGAAGATGCGTGGACCAATCTCCTGCGCGTTATGAGTGCTGGAACGGGCGCGGTCCTTGGCGGCGCAGACATGGTCACCACCAGACCCTTTACTGATGGCTTGGGTCAGGCAACAGCTTTCGCCCATCGTATTGCGCGAAATATGCAATTGATGATGATGGAAGAAAGCCACCTCGGACAAGTCTCTGATCCAGCCTTGGGAAGTTATTGGCATGAAAATATGACAGAACAGCTTGCCCAAAAAGCGTGGCAAGCCTTCCAGAACATTGAAGCTTTAGGTGGTTGGTCCAGCTATAAAAAGAGCGGACGATACAAGGCCGATATTGAAAAATCTAATTCAGAACGAGACGCGCAGAACGCACCCATACTCGGCGTTACGCTGCATACGGCTACAGATGTGAAAGCCCCTGAGGTGCGATTATGAGCACGCCTGATTTTACAAAAATAGGTCTCGGCGCACCACTATCAGCGCAGAATGGCGACAAATCCCCTTGGGCCGCGCCTGAGGGCATAAGTGTTAAATCAGATTACAACCCTAAAGACATCTCAGACTTACCTTTCACAGATAGCTTTCCCGGCTTTGCCCCTTATATTCGCGGACCATACCCGACAATGTATGTCCAGCGACCTTGGACTATTCGTCAATATGCTGGATTTTCAACAGCTGAAGACTCAAATGCATTTTACAGACGGAATTTAGCCTCAGGGCAGAAAGGTCTATCCGTCGCCTTCGATCTCGCAACCCATCGTGGATATGATTCTGATCATCCGCGTGTTCCGGGCGATGTCGGCATGGCAGGTGTCGCCATCGATAGCATTTACGACATGCGCATTTTATTCGATCAAATCCCGCTGGACAAAATGAGCGTTTCGATGACAATGAATGGAGCGGTCCTTCCAATCCTCGCCCTCTACATTGCGGCAGCGGAAGAACAAGGTGTCGAACAGAGTCAGCTAGCGGGTACAATTCAGAATGACATTCTGAAAGAATTCATGGTTCGGAATACTTATATCTACCCGCCTAAGCCAAGCATGCGGATCATTTCCGATATTTTCGCGCATACAAGTCTGCATATGCCAAAATTCAATTCAATCTCGATTTCAGGCTACCACATGCAAGAGGCTGGAGCCTCTGCTGATATTGAGCTCGGATATACGCTCGCTGACGGCCTTGAATATGTCCGAACAGGGATAGCAGCTGGTATGGATATTGACAGCTTCGCCCCGAGGCTCAGTTTTTTTTGGGCTATCGGCATGAATTATTTCATGGAAGT
>CAZBDT010000023.1:0-5426 GCA_964490745.1 uncultured Algimonas sp. | reverse complement strand
ACTCAGAGCAGCCCGCCTGCTTTGGGCGCAACTAATTGGCGGCTTTAATCCGAAAAATCCGAAATCAAATATGCTCAGAACACATTGCCAAACATCAGGCTGGTCGCTCACCGCACAAGATGTTTTCAATAATGTCGGGCGCACCCATATCGAGGCCATGGCAGCTGTTGATGGCGGAACACAATCTTTACATACGAATTCCCTTGATGAAGCCTTAGCCCTGCCGACAGACTTCTCTGCACGGATAGCTCGAAACACGCAGATATTCCTTCAAACAGAGGGACAGCATCATTCCCAAATCGATCCCTGGGGTGGGAGCTATTACGTTGAAAAATTGACTCATGACTTAGCGGCGCGGGCCATGTCTCATATCCGTGAAGTTGAAGCGTTAGGCGGTATGGCGGCAGCAATTGAAGCCGGAATTCCTAAACTGAGAATTGAAGAATCTGCCGCTCGCATTCAAGCCCGAATAGATAGCGGCGCACAAACTGTTGTTGGCGTAAATAAATATATGTCTGAAGAGAAAGACGAAATCCCGATTTTAAAAGTCGACAATGCGGCTGTCAGGCAGGGCCAAATCGCGCGATTGAAAAAACTCCGCGCTGAGCGCGATACGCAAGCTACAATGGACGCGCTGGATGCTTTGACAAAATGCGCACATACTGGCGAAGGTAATCTACTGGCCCTTGCCGTAGATGCCGCTAGGAAGAAAGCGACCGTCGGTGAAATTTCTGATGCATTAGAAAAAGTCTATGGTCGTTTCACCGCAAAACCAGCCGGCGTAACGGGTGTATATTCCAGCGCTTTTGATCCTAAGAACTCATGTTTTAAAGCCGCCAAATCCCGCATTGCTGCCTTCACGGAATTAGAAGGGCGTAAGCCTAAAATTCTCATCGCGAAAATGGGGCAAGATGGCCATGATCGCGGCCAGAAAGTTGTCGCCACAGCCTTTTCTGACATTGGCTTTGATGTCGTGATCGGCCCCCTATTCCAAACACCCGAGGAGGCTGCAGAGCTGGGCATTCAATCTGATGTCGATTTGATAGCGGCTAGCTCGCTCGCTGCCGGTCATTTATCCCTTGTCCCAGCACTTCGTGATGCGCTCATTCATAAACGCCGCGAGGATATTTTAATCATCGTTGGCGGCGTTATCCCTCCCGAAGATATTGAGACACTAAAGGACATGGGCGCCAAGGCTGTCTTCCCCCCCGGCACACATATCCCTGACGCCGTTCTGGAAGTCTTAGATATTGTAAATATGCGCTTGAGCCAGGGCGGATAATTTGTTGATAGCCACACTATGAATCCTAAGATTTATCTAGCGCGTATTGCCTCGGTTGCGGAAAGAATTTTCGATGCAATCAAGCCTAAGCGAGAATATGGCGATATTGAAATTGACCCTTATTTTGGACACGCAACGACATCGCACATAGTCCTGCGCGGTCGCGTGCTCAGTCGCCGTGCTATTAAAGCCGTCGAAGAGCTGGAAGAAGACCCAAGCCTCTGGATGAATTTCAAATCTATGATCGCTCTTTTTAACACGCGAGAAATATCAGACGTACAGGTCACTTGTGGTCCGGTCGAAACACACAGTGATGAGGAAGGATATTTTGAACTCACACTACCGCGCCCTCCGAACAGATCTGGATGGAGCAAACATCAAGTTCAATTTGGTCAAGATGGTAACACTGCTGAATTAGCGGCTCTCCTCCCCTCTCCGAATGCGCAATACGGTATTATCTCGGACATTGATGATACGCTGATCAAAACAGATGCATGGAGTCTCAGTCGGAACCTTTGGAACTCCCTCACGGTAAATGCGCAGTCGAGGCACGTTTTTCCGGATGGTGTAGATTTAATGGCACAGCTCCACGCAGGCGTTAATCCTGTTTATTATGTAAGTTCTTCTCCTTGGAATTTGCACGGCTTCTTAAATGAAATTTTCGAGCGCGCGGGACTGATCCGTGGGCCAAAATTCCTGAGAGATCTCGGCATATCAGATAGAAAATTTATCACGAATACGCATGGCCAGCATAAAGGTAATGCGATTGACGAGATACTCACTTCAAACCCTGATCTTCCCTTTATCCTTTTGGGTGATACGGGTCAGCATGATGCGCACACCTACTATGATGCCATTCAACGCCATCCCGGACGCTTTCAACAGATCATATTACGCACACCCAAGCCGAACTTATCACAATCAAATCAAGTGTGGATTGAGAAGATCAAAGCCACTCAAACGCCGATTTTTCTTGGCTCTGACTATTTACCGCTTTTGGACAAACGAAGCTAACTCGCATTCACTAATGCCATAAACTCAGCACGGGTTTCTGCTTGGCGAAATTGACCATCTAATGCGGATGAGATCATGCGATGAGGTGTCCGAATACCGCGCATCGTCATGCAGAGATGTTCGCCCTTTGCCATGACCGCGACGTTATCTGTCTCTAAATATTTTTTGAGATCATCCGAAATATCGGCCACCAATTTTTCTTGCAGAGAGAGCGCATGAGCATTTTTATGTGCAATACGAGCAAATTTAGACAGGCCTAACACTTTATCTTCGGCAATATAGGCAACTGACACATCGCACCAGAATGGCAGCATGTGATGCTCACACATGGACCAAACCCGCATCCCTGTCACAGCGACCATTTGATCATGACGCACAGAGGAAAAAGTCGTGTTTAATTTACCGGGATCATATTCAATAAACTCACGCCAAAAATTCGCAATCCGGCGCGGTGTTTCTAACAAGCCTTCCCGATCAGGATCTTCGCCAAGAGCGATGAGCATTTCGCGTACAAGCTCTTTCAAGCGCGCATGATCAACTTTTTTAGGCTTGAGGTGTTGTTCTGGCATGAATTCTATCCTTTTTGGACGGCGCAAAACCGCACCGTCCTAACTGTTACGTCGCATGGGTTCACTTCGTTTGCACGGCGCGGCGTATCGTCTCAACCCGTTTTCTATTCACACCTCTGTCAGAATATCCAACACGGCTTCCGGATCGGATTTGGCAAAGATCGCCGTCTTGCCGAACCTCTACATCATCTACAAATTTAAATATGCGACTCATATAGGTCGCAGAGAGATAATCATCTGAACGAGAGGTAATGACGCCGCCAGTCGCCTCAATCGCATCCGCGACCTGAGCCAGCTTTCCTTCAATGGGGGACACGGCCCGTTCGGATTGCGTATTGGGCTCAGAACACACCGCATTGGGCTTACTGTCCGGTTCGGCCAAGCGCCCATTTATGAGCCCCGGAGCTTTACCTTTTTGGCTCATTATACCCAGCAGAACAAATAAGAGGACAAATGCGCCTACGAGGTAAACCACAATCATAGTTCGGGCTCTTCCATAACGGTTTCAATATAGTCATCATACCAAGTGGGGCCGTTTAAAGATTGGAAAAATCCATTATGGCCGCCATGCGGATGAATGATGCGGCGGGCCCGATGATTAAGTTTGAGACCTAAAACATTCTCTACCGGGATCATCCCGTCATCAGCGGCTGTGATCAAGGAAATTGGGACGGGACAATTTTCCAAATCCCATTTATCAACGCGATAGGAGTCAAAATAGGCTTTCATATTCGGAAAATCCGAATAGGCGGGAAGGAGTTTTTCCGTAATCCCCAACACTGTGCGCTGTGACAGGATAAATTTGAAATCATATAAATGCGGGTACAGCTTTTGCTTTTTCTTTAATGAGCGCGTCCATTTCTTGAGGAAATAATGCTGGTATAGCGGATTTAAATCGACCAAGGGCGCCGCGCTCCATGGGTCAATCACCGGACTGATTGCGAAAATATGTTTCAAATTCGGTAAGGTCAGATCGCGAAGAGAGCGCGCAATCCGCAGAGCAAAATTTCCACCAAGTGAAAATCCGACAATATAAACAGGCGCGCCCTCTCCGAGCTTTGCAGCTTGTTTTACCGCGTCGAAGACTTCGTTAAATAGGGTCGAATAAAATAAGCCCTCATTCAAATCATGTGTGTCGCCATGATCCCGGTAGTTGAGGCGAAATACGGATGCACCACGTTCATAGACTCGTCGCCCCGCTGTCACGACATATGTGCTTTCCTGCGAGCCTTCCCACCCATGGAGGAAAATCACGAGGGCTTTATTCTCCGGATGGCGGGAATAACATCCCTTTAAACGTACCCCGTCTTCACACTCCAGAATGAGCTCTTCTCCCGCCTCAACCATGGGGTTTGGACCGCGCTTGCGAAACTTCAAGCTCGCCAAGATTGTCTGAACCATGTGATGACGCATCAAGAGCGGTGGACGAAACGGCTTCACCCCCAGCGGAAGTGGTGGCAGCACGGGCGCGTCAATATGTTCGGCAGAGGCGGAGGCAGTCATAATGACGTTATCTGAATCAAAAAACGCGGCCGTGCAAGGCACAGACCGCGTCTTTTAGTGTTTCACAAGCGAGCGCCTGAAAAATTATCAGAGGTCGTTGAGATAGGCCCCGAAATGCGTGTTTTCAGAAGCTTTCAAACCGAGAGCGTCGATTTCGTTTCGAATAGCTTTCGGGTCCTGACCGCGCAAGACGATCGAAATTTTGGACTTCCCATTCACATCGACATTTTCAATTTCAACGGAAACGGAATTCCGCTCATAATGACGACGATTGACATTCGCTTCATAATAGCGCGACTTTTTCGACAAAGCATCCGTCAGGCTTTCTGCATCCGCAACAGACGAACAAGAGCCGCGGAATTTTGGAACAAATGTCCCGATGATCGACGCGGTTGTCCGCTTCATTGGGAATGTCGTTTTCACGCTGCGTTCCCACTGCTCCAATGGGCCATCAGCAGAGACCATAGTATGAACTTCCAATGTCTCATTATCGCAAAGCGTTGTGATCGTGTTGGACCGACCCGGTAGTAGGAAATAACGATCCGTGTGATCTGTGTTGCCGCTCTCGGCAAATTCTTTCTCAATCACTTGGACAATGTCATCTAGTTCAGAATTATCATCAAAGAAGCCTCGCCATTGATAAAATCGGTCCGGGCCATTGGCTGCATGACGACGTGACGGATTGAGGGGGCGATTGTCGAGGTAAAGCATAATGTCCTTTAAAGGTTTCTAATTGGAAGTTTACTAGCCATTCATTCCACAGCGGAAAAGCCTAGGCTGTGAATATGGTAAAATTTATGAGTCTGGTCTTATGAAGTCAGTCAAGTTAACCCATCCACTTTAGCTTGAAGGCTTTCTTTATCAAATCTTAACGCCAGAGTCAAAGATTTGTGACGGGTCTGCAACAAATAATTAGATAAGCGCCCATGCGGATAGGCTTGCAGCCCATAAAATTGACTGCCGAAGGTCACGTGGAAGATCAAAACAGGACCGTCCGCAGAGTTGATCTTTCTGTCGGAATACCGGCAGAAAAGTTAGAAGTGTTTTACAGAAAGATC
>CAZBDT010000022.1:0-25651 GCA_964490745.1 uncultured Algimonas sp. | reverse complement strand
AGCAAGATAAATTTAAAGCTTCATGCGAGATGTTTATTCGAGAAATCTATTCTGGTTGCCTGTCATTATCCGTTCTACCCAAAAGTTGTCTTGAATATATGGATTCGGCCTTTGACGATTAAAGCTGACACTGCGCAGATGAAAACGCTGGTCCGATTTTCCCCTCTGCAGGCTTTAAACCTTGCCGAGGGCGGTAGAATAATAAAGGGCCTTGTAGGAATTACTCTCCTATCGCTTTACCGTCTTTAATCGCGCTAGGCGTCCAAGAAGCCACTTCCAGCTTTGCACAAACGGGTGGAGCTGACCTGAAATTATATCGTCCTTCAAACCTGCAACGCCGATTTTTGTGCGACATGGACCGGGATCATAATAGGTTCCAAACATCACATCGATGACAGGAAAAACGAGGCAAAGATTTTTACCATAAGCTTCGGGTACGTCCGCATGGTGCCAACGGTGATGTTCCGGCGAGGCTAAGATTCGACGAAACGAACCATGCCCCCAAGGCAGCTCTGAGTGGAGGTAGAAAGAGTACCAAACTGTAAATATACCCGCCAGTGCCGTTGGTCCGACAGGTAAGTGCAGCCAGCCCAAGAGTGTAACCGTTACCAGTGTCCGGAAGATACCTTCGAGGAAATGAATACGATACACCGTCGCGAAATTCATATTTTGATCGGTATGATGCAGAGCATGGATAGGCCATCCCAAACGACTATGCATGAGGCGGTGCGCCCAATAGGATTTAATATCTGTCAGAAAAAGTATAAATAAAAATTGAAGTATGATGGGCCAGTTCGCCATCCAGGTTTCATCAGCTGGCGGGAAACGCCAAAACCAGTCCTGTTCATCCGCTTGGGAGAAGGTTTTATAAACGCCGCCCAATAAAACTACCCAAACGAAACTGTTTATAAAAATAAGGCTTAGATTATTCGAAAGGCTCCAAATCTGTGCGCGCATTGAGCTGCGGTCTAAAAATTGACCTCCCTGCACGGATACAAATTTCTGAGAGATCAGCCGAAGGCTCAATATAATAGGTGTAAGTATCAGAACCCCGACAACCACAGACCGCCGCGCCGGAAATTCAGGCAATAAAGATTCGATCCAGAGGAGCCATTCCATTCCCGAAAATTATCAAATAGACTTTAAAGAAGTATTGAACCCCTAAATCGAATGACGATTCAGCGCATCACTGCGTCTTGCCGCAAACGCTCTTTCGGGTTTTTCTCTCACCGTACTTTAAGCCAATCTAATACATAAGGCGGGGGTACGTCAGAGCAGGATGAATTGGACAGTCGGGTGTTGGTGTGATTATGGTGTATCATGATTTTACGCTTCCTCTTTGCCGCATCGCTATTATTATCCCTGACTTCAAATGCCTTTGCCTGTAGTTGCGTCGGTATAGAAAATAAATCTGTTGGCGAGCATCTTTCATCTGACGCCATCTTTGTCGGAATGCCCATTTCGACTCGATATAGCCCCAGCGATAATGATTTTGGGCCGACGGTAATTACCACTTTCGAAGTTGATCGGGTTTTTCGCGGCAATCCGGAAAAACGGAAAATTGAAGTCTCACATCGTCAGGACGGCGCCGCCTGCGGTGTTTGGTTTACCCTCGGCGAACGCCAGATGGTAAGTGCCTATGAAACCGATAAAGGATTAAGTACGAGTTTATGTACTAGCTCGCTTCCCGAAATGGTCGTTGTCAATTATTTCGAAAAACATGAAGATGTGCAACTCATGTCTCATTGGACCTGTGATGAAAAAGGCCTAATTAATTCGGAGACTGAAAAAATTAACGCGATATCTTCATTCTCTCTGACGTCTAATCCTTGTCGTCTTTATGATGATCATAGCCGGCAGTTAAATTGGAAAGCTTGGCAGGCATGGCTTAACGACCAGAACTTTGATCCTTAATCATTCTTTCGGCGGCGTTTGCGCCCTTAGCCTCTCCACCTCATCAGAATATCGCTCCAATTGACGGAATCCTTTTTTGAGCATTTTTCGCAAACGCGGTTTGAGATAGGGCAGCGCCGTTTCCATTGGGATGTCTTTGATTGTCATAAACAAGGCGGTTGCGAAGATCATATCGGCCTCTGGCAAATAACCTGCACCTTGCGCTTGCCAACCCTGTGTATCCGCATTTGAAAATTGCGAAAACTCAAACCGCATATTTGCGAGGAACACACCATAGCCCAAATAAATAGCGGTCAAATCCGTGAAAAGCTCATAAAGCTCCGGCTCTATTTCGAGCGGCTCATGCGAACGGTTATGCAGGGCGTGGGATAATTCATGCGCAAAGGTGGCAACCATTTGGGCGGGATTATTTTCCAGCCCCGCATCATATTTTATGATCTCACGCGGTCGGCCATATTTTGCGGGGATCAATTGATAGGTGCCGCAAGCCGTTTGACCCTGCGTCTCGACCATCGCCAAGCCGCCAAGGGACGAGTCGGGTGGTCCCGCTTGAGGCTCAAGGTCAAAGAGGTCGCCTTCATTAAAGCCGCATTGGAATTTTACGAGATGAAAAATCCGTCCCGCATAGCTCCGCGAATTCCAATTCACCTTGGGGAAAAATTCATCGGTCGGTAAGACCAAAGCAGAATCCGGCAATCCTGCCCCCGATGAATAATTATCGATCAACCAAGAAAACCAATCAAATTGCCATTCCGCAACATCGTGATCGACAAGTTTTCTTCCAAACATGAAGTTTCTTAGGAGGCAAAACGCCTTCTCGCAAGCGGTACTGGACAAGATAAAAAAAGAAGGCCTATGATGCTGCTATGATCATACGTTTCTGTTTGGCCTTCATTGTGACGCTTTGCCTGAGCCTGCAATCTTTCGCCTGTAGCTGCGCCTATAGTGACTCAACACGCGAGATAATTGAGGCTGGTGCAATCGTAGTTTTGGCCACACCCGTTGGGGATTATTCGACAAAGACCTATAGTGACGGTAGCGTATCTCCGACGCGACTCCGTATTTGGAGGACCTATTCAGGAGAGACATCCACTTTTGAGGACATAGACAGCTCTCAGCACTCAAGCTGCGCCATTCGATTTCCGGAAAAAGAGACCGCCTTAATCGTCGCATGGAGAGGAAAATCAGGTGTCCTACAAACCGGATTTTGCGCGGATGGTGGTTATTCAAAATCCCAATGGCTTGAATATTTCAAAACAGGAAAAAATGCGGTTTCATGGAGTAGCTGCGTAATGGATATAAAAAATGCCTATGCAGCTGGCGGAATCTTTCAACTCAAGAATAAAGAGTGCGTCCAATATGTAGAAGAATATGAGGCCCGTGAGGCAGAATATGAAGCCCGCAAAAACGCTCAACCCGTGCTCACAGAACAAGAATCTTGTTTCCAGAAAATCGCTACAAACTACGCCCTCAGAAAACTAACAGGCTTTGAGATAACTCTGGAAAATGTGGAAATTTGTGAAAAATATATAACCGAATACGACAAAATACATCCTGAAGAACGAAAGAAAGTTGAGGCTAGGAAGCCCGTGCCTCTTCAACCGAATATTAAAGTTGACAGACGGTAATGCTGTCGCACCCCGCATTAAATTTCCGCCGTCAAATAAATCAGTAAAATGAAAAACGGACAGTGTTCTTCGGCGTAACTTACGTCTCTTTGATCTTCCGTCCGTAAAGTTCCATACGGTGATCGACGAGCTCAAAGCCGAGCTCTTTTGCGATTTTTTCTTGTAGCAATTCGATCTCTTCGCTGACAAATTCGATGACGTCGCCTGTTTGCACGTCGATCAAATGATCATGATGTTCGCCTTCGGCCAGCTCATATCTGGCGCGACCATCGCGGAAATCATGGGTCTCAATAATGCCGGCTTCGTCGAACAAACGGACAGTCCGGTAGACTGTGGCCAGCGAGATTTTCGGGTCTTTCAGGCTCGCACGGGTGTAAACTTCCTCAGCATCCGGGTGATCTGTGGCCTCTGAGAGGACTTGCGCGATAATCCGGCGCTGATCCGTCATGCGTAATCCGCGCTCTACACATTTCTTTTCGAGAATACTGGTCATGAATGCTTAATAGTCTGCAATTGCATTTATCGCTAGAGCTTTTTCGAAAAGGTGATAGCCGAAACGCGGCCCTCCGCGCGGCGGTAATATCCGGGGCGACGGCCAATGGGTTGGAACCCTGATTTTTTATAAAGCGCCAAGGCAGCGTGGTTGTCTTCAGCGACTTCTAAGAAAATCTCCGTTATCTCTTGGTCTTGTAAATGATCGAGCGCTTGGCTTAGCAACTCTCGCCCCAAACCCATTCGCCGGTTCTCTTTAGCCGTGGCAATTGTGAGGATTTCAGCCTGACCTGCGGCGGAGGAGAGAATGATAAAGGCCGCCAGTTTTGCATCCTGCTCTACACCCAAACACATATCGCGCCGTACATGCGTCGTCATATCGAGCGCTGACCAAGAGGTCTCGAAACTCTCCGCGTGAATGGCCGCCATATCCCGCGCATCTTTCGCGGTCAGCTGTCTCATTCTGAAAGCGACCTTCCGCCGGGCAGTTTTGCATCCGGCCCGCGCGAATAGAGCGGTTCAGCTGGATAGTCCTCGGGATTTGAATCCATCGCCAACCATGCGAGGATACGGGTATCGACCTGAACATCGTGAACGGTCTCAATCTGCGCGTCTCTTTCCTGCTGTTCCATATGCTCTTGCGACATAGCGCGGGGTGGAGATGCCACCTGCCCGTTTTCAAACAGGCCAAAGAAAAATTCGCCGCGCCGCACATCTTGTGACACAGCCAGCTTTTGATCACCGAGAGGGTCTAAGCCGCGCGCCGTTACTTCCAACGCATCTATACCGATAATAGGTAAAGATCGCGGCAGGGCAAAACCTTTAGCGAAAGAGAGCGCCACACGCAGTCCTGTAAAACTCCCAGGACCCGTACAAACGGCGAGACGATCCACATCCGTCGGCTCAATGCCGGCGGCAGTGAATAAATCTGCGACCATCCCTGCTAGCACTTCGGCATGGCCGCGCCCTATATTTCGGGCGTCATGGGCCAACACTTTTGCCTCATCGACAAGCGAGACAGAGCATTGCGGACCCGTACTATCGAGACCAAGGACAATCATTCGCGCTTAAGCCACAGCCTGTTCAACCGCGTTCACCTCGGGCACATAATGTTTCAGCAAATTCTCAATACCGTGTTTGAGTGTCATGGTCGAAGACGGACAGCCCGCACAAGCCCCGCGCATTTCCAGAAAAACAATCCCATCCGCATCATCGAAATGTTTAAAGACAATATCGCCGCCATCTTGGGCCACGGCTGGCCGCACGCGCAGCTCGATCAGTTCTTTAATCTGCTCGACAATTTCCAGCGTTTCGCCTTCATAGACACGCTCTTCCACTTCACCCGCTTGGAGTTGGTCCAGAAGCGGCGTGCCGCCCGCCACATAGAAATCCATGATTGCGCCAAGCACAGCAGGCTTAAGATGTTTCCACTGCGCATCTTCGCCGCGCGTCACGGAGATATAATCATTACCGAAAAAAATGCGGTGCACATCAGGGATCATAAAAAGCATTTCCGCCATGGGCGCATCTTTAACATCATCGCCGCGCGTATATTCGCGCACGCGACCCTCTGGCCCCACAACATCGCGGCCGGGAAGAAATTTCAACGTTGCCGGATTTGGCGTATCTTCTGTTTGTATAAACATAGAGGATCTCTTTGGTGGTCAATGCAGTTTGAATGCGTTGATCGCTATGTGGGACACGTGACTGTGATGCGCAAGGCTCATTGACGGTGCCGCGTTAATCTGTGCAAAGTAAATACATTATGAACCTACGCCCCATTGGTTTCAAATTCGGTCTTGTCCTCACTGTCATTTTTGGCGGCTGCGCAGGTCTCGACACGCGTTTGCCTGAAATTTCTGCAGCCGATCTGGCAGCAGAGACACAATTTCAGGAACGCGAGGCCCTTAAAAAAATCGAATCCGACGTTTTTACACTCTTAAATGTGGGTTGGCCTGTACTGGCTGAGAACGCCGATCTTTGTCCGGAAATTCGACCCGCCATAGGCGTGAAAACCCATCAATTAAAGTCCTACCCCAAGCGATTGCGCTCCACGGCAAAAACCTTATTCGGCGCAGATGAAACAAAACGGATTTTTCATATTGCAGATGGCAGTCCCGCCGCGCTTGCCGGATTTAAACGCGGTGATATCATTTTGAATGAGGAGGGTGAGCCTGCAAAATTAAATAGTGAGAGTTGGAGCGATATTTTAGCTGATAAAAAAGTCACTATTCAGCGCGGCCAAGATCAGATCGACATTGAAGTCCAACCTAAAAATGTGTGTGATTATAATTTACGCCTAAGCGGTAGGTCCGTCATTAACGCCTATGCTGATGGTCGAAATATTACCTTCACGTCCGCTATGATGGATTTCACCGAAAGTGAGAGTGAGTTGGCCCTGATTATCGGGCATGAGCTCGCCCATAATACGATGGGACATATTCGTAAGGTCATCGGAAATTATATCTTCAGCCTTGGCGGCACCCGCTATACGCGCCCCTTTGAAAGTGAAGCCGATTATGTCGGCCTATATTACCTTGTGCGGGCCGGATATTCGACCGAAGGCGTTGAGGATTTCTGGCAGCGCCTCGCAAAAGTTTCTCCGAAAAGTATTAACCGCGCCAAGACCCATCCGACTTTCCCGGATCGCTATTTGCGTATCAAAGCGGCGCGAAAAGAAATTCTGGCGAAACAAGACGCGGGTGTACCTTTATATCCAAATTTTGTTGGTAAAGGTTAGTGATCAGAAAATTCATTCAAATCGCTCCGCTTTTGGTTGTGTTGCTAAGTGGCTGTACTGAGAGTTCGGCCACGCCTGAAACAGGATCTGATATCGAAAGAGACGAGACGTCAGTTTCATATGCTGAGACTTCATATGCTGAGACTCGGCCTGACCATACGCGTTTTGAAGATGTTCTGGCGGAGTATCAGGATTTAAACTTGCGATTGGCCCGCGTTGCCGCGCCCTTGCGTTTGAAAAATAAGTCACTGTGCCCGAACACACGCCGGGACCCCGGTTTTACGATTCATAAGTTGGAAGATTATCCGGAACCCATGCGACCCATGGCGGAAGCCCTGTTAGGAGTAAAGCCCGGCGGACTATATGTACGGGCCGTGCGACCGAATACCTCTGCTGAAAAAGCCCGCTTAGAAGCCGGTGATCAGATTTTGGGCGTGAATGGCAATGTGATCAGCCCCAAGCCTTTAATGGAGACCTATAACCGCGCTGTTTTACGAAACGGCTTTGAGAGCGTCTTATCCAAGGTCAAGATTAGAACAGCAAATGGACAAGAATATGTGGCCCGTATTCGTCCGGACACGGCCTGTGACATTCCGGTCAAAGTTATCTTTTCAAATGATATTAACGGACATACGGACGGGACAGATGTTTTAATCACGTCTGCCCTGATGCGGTCTGTACCCGATGATACAAATCTGGCCCTCGTCATCGCCCATGAAATGGCACATGTCATTGCGGGTCACGCAGAAATGTTTCCGACGCAAGAGCTGGAGTTAGAGGCGGACCGGATGGCGCTCGTCCTGATGGCGCGGGCCGGATATGATGTTGAAGCAGCTGTGGCCTATTGGAAAGATGCCGCCCATCCGCATGAGGGTGGCACAAAATCTGAAAGTACGCATCCGACAACACGCCAAAGATATCAAAACTTCTCAAAAGAACTAAAACGCATTCAAAAAAGCGAAAGCACTGAGGCGCTAAGTTTTGAGTGATCTAACCCGGGCCTATTGCGTTAAACTATCCAAAGCCTTTTGCGCATATTTCAACTTGCTTTCTGTACCGCCTGTCATCCCCTCAGCGGAGGCGATGCTGAGCTGTTCCTCATCTTCGACCCAGCATTTTAGAATGCGAATTCTCTCTTTAACGGACAGGCTCTCATCCTTTGCGAGATCGGCAGGCGTTTCATAATCCGAATATTCGGGCAGAGTTGACGTTGGCATAAATCGCTCCTTTTTTTAAAAGAACGACGGAACCGAAAAATTGTTCCGATGATACTGTCAAAGGACAGCTAATGCCCCGAATGGCTGCCGTGATCCTTGTCGCCACCGGCCATCTCTCCGCGCATGACGACGGGCGCAACGACCGTCAAATCTTCTGCTTTTTCAAAATCTAGGGTCAGCACAACCTCGTCGCCCAATGCGACCGATGTGTCGTATAACATGACGTGCAGCCCGCCGGGCTTTAAAGCGACAGCTTTGTGATGCGGCAAATCAATCCCGTCGATACGGCGCATTTTCATGATGCCGTTTTCATTCAAATGGGTGTGAAGCTCAATGCGCTCACTCACGGATGAGGTGATCGCCAGCAAACGATCATCCTCACCATGATTGACGAGCCCCATAAAGGCGACACCCGTTGTTTGTCCTGGCAGGGGCGGATTGATGCGCGCATTAGAAATTTCAATCCCTTCACCCGAATGGCTGTGCGGCACGCAGCCAACCAAAGCCAAGGCAGAGAGTGAGATCAATAATCGACGCATAGTTTAGGCTCCTCTAAATCCAATGATTCTACGCACATCTGCCACAATTGGATCAGCAATAGCGGCAGCATCGTCGCCTGCTTTTGACAATATCGCATCAATTTCATCCGGCGCGGCGAGATAGCGGTTCATCAATTCTGTCACAGGGCGGAGCGCCTCAACCGCGACATCAGCCAAAGCCGATTTAAATGGTCCAAATTGGCCTCCGCCATGCTCTTTCATAATGTCGACTTCTGACCTTTCCGACAATGCGGCATAAATACCGATCAGATTAGCAATGTCGGGACGTCCTTCCATCTCTTCCACTGACGCGGGAACAGCGCCGGTATCGGTTTTTGCTTTGCGGATTTTCTTCGCAATCTGGTCGGGTGTATCCGTCAGATTAATGCGCGAGGCGTCAGACGGATCAGATTTCGACATTTTCTTTGTCCCGTCCCGCAATGACATTACCTTGGCCCCCGGGCCATCGATCAATGGTTCGGGTAGCGGGAAAAAGTTCGGCGCATTAAAATCATGATTGAATTTCTGCGCAATATCGCGGGAGAGTTCCAAATGCTGTTTTTGGTCTTCGCCCACCGGAACATGTGTGCCTTTAAAGGCCAAAATGTCGGCGGCCTGCAAAACAGGATATGTGTAAAGACCGACACTGGCTTTCTCAGCATTCTTGCCCGCCTTGTCTTTAAACTGTGTCATGCGGTTGAGCCATCCCGTCCGCGCTACACAATTAAAATACCACGCCAGTTCCGTATGGGCGCGAACTGAAGATTGAGCATAGACAATCGCTTTTTTCGGATCGACGCCAGACGCAAAATAGGCGGCGGCGATTTCGCGCGTTTGATCTGCCAGCTTTGCCGGGTCTTGCGGCACCGTAATGGCGTGCAAATCGACAATACAAAAAACGCAGTCTTTTTCATGCTGCAACTTCGCGAACTTCTTCAACGCACCGAGATAGTTTCCAAGATGTAGTGAGCCGGAAGGCTGCACACCGGAAAAGACACGGTCAGGACCGGAATAGGTGGCGGGAGATTGGTCGGTCATTACTTACGCCTTTGGGGCAGATTTAGAAAACGCTCTGCCTATATCGGCGAGGTCATAGGCCCGCAAGAGGGTAGCTGCTAGGCCGTACAGAATTGCGCCCGCGCCTGAGACCAAAATCAACCACAGAAAATCCATGAAGATGTTCGAAACGCCAAGGGCCGGGAAATAGCTTTGCCCCCACCAAAGGCCAGCACCCATAATCAAGCTCGCCACTATAACCCGCGGGAGATGTTTTATGAGCCGCGCATCAGGGCGTAAATCACCGGAGCGAAGCAAAAGTACGCCCAGTCCAATGACATTGACCGAAGCCGCGATTGACGTTGCGAGGGCTAACCCTTCAAAACCAATGACATGGAATAAAGTAAAGCCCAGAGATAAATTCAGAACGGCAGATATACCCGCCCAGATCATGGGGGTGCGCGTATTCTCTCTCGCAAAAAAAGCAGGCGTCAGAACTTTGAGCAAGACAAACCCGGGTAAGCCCAAGGCAAACCAGCGCAGGGCTTTTGCGACTTGAATTGTTGTATCGGATGTAAAAGCCCCGCGTTGATAAATACCGGAGATCAAGAATTCCGGAATAATATAAAGCGCGACAGCTGCGGGTAGTGTCAAAAAGAGAGATATCTCTATCCCGCGATTTAATGTGGTCTTGGCCTCTCCGTGACGACCAGCACGAATAGATCGAGACAAGGTCGGCAGCAACGCAACGCCCATAGCAATCCCGATCATCCCTAATGGCAGTTGATAAAGGCGGTCCGCATAGGTCAGCCAGCTGGCGGCGCTGGCTTGGGTTGTCGCGATGGCATGGCTGACGAGGAGATTAATCTGGGTGATGCCCGCACTGATTATTCCCGGAATACCCAGCGTGACCAGACGACGAACGCCCGGCGTGTAGCGGGGACGACGAAAGCCAAATTTCACGCCCGCTTTCCGACATCCCCAAAATACGAGCGCCATTTGCACCGCACCCGACAGGGTAATGGCCCCTGCCAAAGCTAACCCAATATTACGCTGTGACCATTCCAGCCCGCCGGACAGCACAAGAGTGCCGATCATAAAGACATTCAAAACAATTGGAACGCCTGCCGCGAGGGCGAAATGGTTTCGCGTATTCAGCACACCGGAAAATAAAGCCGTCATCGACATGAACAGCAAATAAGGCATGGTCAGCCATGCGTAGAGGACCGCAAGATCGTAGGGCGTAATCCCATTTGCACCGGGTGTTTTATCCAAACCAAATCCGATAATATTGAGCGTCCACGGCATAGTCAGCTCAAACGCAATGACCAAAACCGCGACAACTGCAAATAACCAAGCCGCCGCTTCAGACGCAAAACCATCGGCCGCGGCCTCCCCGTCTTGTTCTATGCGTTTGGCATAAAGCGGGACAAAGGCCGCATTAAAGGCACCTTCTGCGAACATGCGGCGAAACACATTGGGCAGTTTGAAAGCCGTAAAAAAGGCATCTGAGACGACACCCGCACCCAAAAACCGTGCAATTAAGATATCACGCACAAGCCCCAAAAGACGCGAGACCAGAGTCAGCGCGCCAATTATGGCCGTGGACCGAAAGAGGCGCATTAGGCGGCTTTAGACTCGAGGTCCGGACCCCGCAGAATATCAAGCAATCCAGCGCGGAGACGTTTTTTCCGCTTCTCATCCAAGACTGAACAGCGGACATAAAAAACGTCGACCGCCATGGCCCCGACGACTTCAATATGAGCGGTAGAGATATCTAATCCCGCATCCGTCAGATGGGCAGACAGCTCGCTTAATAATCCGGGACGGTCGCGTCCTTGGACTTCTATAATACAGGTGTTAGAGGTTTGCGTTTTGGGAAAGCGAACTTTGGCTGTCACAGGTATGGCGCCAGCCCGTCGTGATTTCATAACTGATGGCATGGATAAGCCGTCCGTTTCCCCCTGCGCCGCTAAACGCGATGTCGCGCGCAAATGATCGAGCACATGCGGAGACCCTGCACTAAACGCTTCGCCATCAGGGCCGAGGAGATAAAAGGTATTTATCACCAAACCCTCTTTACCGGTATTGAGTCGTGCCCCCGTAATCGAGGCACCGCTCGCGGTGATGGCAAGCGCAAGGTCTCTAAAAAGACCTGGTCGATTGCGTGTAAGGACCCAAAGCTCCGTCACATTCCGACGCGGGTTCACGCGAATTTTTGTAGCCGTATCAGACTGTGGATCATGCCCCGCTTTTAATAACGTATCGAAGAAACGCGCATGCATGAGCATCTTTGCCATGGAAAAACCGAGCCAATAGCCATCCGCCAAATTATCTGTAATCGGCGCAATGGCGTCGGCCATGCCTTCAGGTAGACGCTCTAAAAGCTGTTCTTTACGCGATGCCACTTTAGCAGCGTGACCTAAATCCTCACGGCCCTCCAAATAGGTTTTTGTCGCCTGATATAAGCCGCGCAAAAGTGTTGCTTTCCAATCATTCCAGATGCCCGGCCCAACCGCGCGAATATCGGACACCGTCAAAACAAGAAGCAAATCCAAACGACGTATAGACCCCATAAGCTTGGCAAAACTCTCAATAGTTTCGGGATCTGAAATATCACGGCGTTGTGCGGTTTCGCTCATATCCAAATGACGTCTGACGAGCCAAGCGACATCATCCGTAATATCTTGGGGAATACCGAGACGGTTACAGGCTTTATGGGCGAGTTGTGCCCCTTCAATACATTGATCACCTTTGCCCTTGCCCGTATCATGAAGCAGGCAGGCCAGCATCATCGTCAAACGCTGTGTTTTCGTGAATGTGCTGGCGACACTACTGGCGAGCGGAATGTCCTCTTCCAGACGCCCTTTGGACAAATCATCAAAATTATCAATTAAGCGCAGCGTATGCTCATCCACCGTATAGGCATGATGCATATTAAATTGTGTGCGCGAGACGATGCCGCCAAATTCGGAGAGATAGCGCCCCAACACCCCGGCCTCATTCATCGTTTTCAATGTCGCATAGGGCGCTTTGGCATTCAGCAGTATTTTTTGGAAAATTTCTGAATGTTCAGGGTTTCTACGGAAATCCCGATCAATCAAATTTCGACGAAAATCAATCGCAGAGAAAGCGTCAGGATGGATATTAATATTACGTCGCCCCGCCGTTTCAAAAAGTTGGAGAATCTGCGAGGGCTTCTCACGAATGGTCATCGGGTCAGCAAAATTTAACCGCCCATGGTCAATAAAGAAATCTGTATTTTTCAAATTGCGCCGGGATCCGGGGAGTAGCGCATCCAAGCTTTTTGGCAAGCGAAGCGCTTTTTCCGCTTCTAATTTCGCGCAAGCAATTCGCGTCAGCGCGCCGACCTCTCTGGCATTGGTGAAATATTCACGCATGAACCGCTCGACGGCGACTTCGACTTCGTCAACAGCGTGCCCCATTTTAGGTGCAAGACGTACCTGCATATCAAAACTGAGTTGTTCTGTCGGACGACCCGCTGTCCAATGCAGGTGATGACGCGTACGCCACAAAAAGTCCGCCGCGCGGAGAAATCTTTGCGCCGCGCGCTTATCAAATAACCCCAGTGTCGTATAATCCGTCGCACGCTGTGGATCGGTGATCGTGCCGTCGCGGTCCAAAAACCGCGTAATCCAATATAGGACGTGAAGGTCCCGCAAACCGCCCTTACCCTCTTTGATATTGGGTTCTATGACATAGCGCGAATTACCTTCACGCGCATGACGACCATCACGTTCTGCTAATTTCGCCGCAATATAGGCACGGCCTTTACCGCGAGTGATTGTTTTACGGAACTTGCTATATAGTTCTTCTGACAAGGCTTTATGTCCTGCCAAATGACGGACATCGAGGAGACTTGTAAGAATGGTTTGATCTTCTTTGGCCAAGCTTAATGATTGACCAACGGTCCGAGAGGCATGTCCCACCTTCAATCCCAGATCCCACAACATATAGAGGATATATTCCGTGAGTTGTTCGGAATATTGCGGATCAGTTTTTTCCGTCGTCAGGAATAAGAGATCGACATCAGACTCCGGGGCCATTTCACCACGCCCATACCCACCAACTGCACAGAGCGATATATTTTCTGCCTCGGACGCTTTCTCCGCCACAACAATATGTTGCGTCGTGAAGGTCCAAAGCGATATCACGATATTATCGTGAACAGCCGCCAAAGCCCGTGCTGTCTCTAAACCATCTAAGCGCCCCCTCTCAAACCGCTGGCGCGCGAAATCTTTGGCCGAAGTCAGGCGTGTTTTTAGTAGTTTTAAAACATTCGCACGAAGGTCTTTTCCGCTGCTATGCGCCAAATTATTTAATTCTGTGGACAGGCTTTCCAAGGAAAAACCCGTATCCGGCGCAGAGGCACGATCAGGAATACCGTCCAGACGTTGTGGAGTGCGAGCCATTCTATCCTACCTTATCTTTCGCCTTGTCGGTCAATTCATACAGCAATTCATGAGCTTGTCGGGGAGACAAGCTATCAACATCAAGCCGGGCTAATGTCATGTCTAGCTCGCTGGGTTTAGCAGGTGTTGCCACCGCTGCGGTGAATAATGGCAGCCCAGCTGGCATGGTCGCCGTCTGTACTGATTCTGTTTCCAGGCGTTCTAAAACTGCGCGGGCGCGTTCGACTGCGGCATGGGGTAATCCGGCGAGTTTTGCGACTTGCACACCGTAAGACCTGTCCGCTGCGCCGGGTTTGACGTCATGTAAAAAGACCAAATCCCCGTCCCATTCTTTTGCCCGCAAAGACGCATTTTCTGCACCGTCCAGACTCTCGACCAATTCCGTCAATTCATGGTAATGGGTCGCAAATAGAGCGCGAGATTTATTTACGATGAGCAAATGTTCAACACTGGCCCAAGCAATAGACAAACCGTCAAAGGTCGATGTGCCTCGGCCGATTTCATCCAAAATCACAAAGCTGCGCTCTGTCGCCTGATTGAGAATGGCGGCCGTTTCAATCATTTCTGTCATAAAGGTTGAGCGCCCTTTGGAGAGATCATCTGACGCCCCGACCCGCGAGAAAAGCTGATCCGCCACCCCGATTTCTGCCTTGGTCGCGGGCACATAGCCACCCGCCTGTGCCAAAATAAACATCAGGGCGTTTTGTCGAAGATAGGTGGATTTACCCGCCATGTTCGGACCCGTAATCAAGGTCAAACGCGGCCCCGTCTTCGCATCAGAGGACAAAATGCAGCCATTGGAGGTGAAACCCGTCGCCCCTGATTTTCGCAAAGCCTCTTCCACAACGGGATGACGACCGCCCTCAATATTAAACTCCGGGCCCTCAGTAATGGTCGGGCGAATGGCGCGGCTTTCTTCGGCCCAGACGGCCCAAGCGGCCTGTACATCTAATTGCGCCAAGCTGCTCGCCATGAAGCGTATGGTTTCAACATGGGACGTCACCCGCTCAACAAATCCGTTGAAGACTTCGATTTCCAAGGCCGTCACACGCTCTGCGGCACTGGCAATTTGACTGTCGAGGTCAGCCAATTCGACTGTGGTGAAGCGCACCGCAGAGACGAGCGTTTGTTTATGAATGAACGGACTGTCCGGTCCTTTGGATAACATTTTATCGGCATATTTGGGCGTGACTTCGACAAAATATCCCAAGACATTATTATGCTTGATTTTGAGCGTCGGCACATCGGCCAGCTTGGCATAATCGGCTTGCAATCCGGCAATCAGACGACGGGAATCATCCCGCAGATTTTTCAACTTATCGATTTCAGGCGACCACCCCATGGCCACAAAACCCCCATCCCGAGCCAGCATAGGCACGTCCGAGTGAAGCGCTTTTGAGAGGTCACGGACAAGAACCGCAATGTCTGGCTTATTCGACAAGCTTATTGCTTGAAGTACGCTCTCAACCGCGAGGGGCGCGGTGAGTTCAGGCTTTTCCGCAAAGGCCGCCACGATGGTTTCACAGAGTTTCAGCGTATTGGCCAAAGCCTGGAGATCGCGGGGACCACCTCGCCCCAATGCCAAACGCGACGCCGCCCGCGCCATATCCCCGGCACTGCGTAAATGACCGCGAAGGGTTTGGCGAAGGAGGTCTTCCCTTTGAAAAAACGCCACCGCATCAAGGCGTTGGTTTATCGTTTCCACATCGAGGAGCGGTCGATTGAGGCGAGCAGATAACTCCCGCGCGCCCGGCCCTGTAATCGTCCTGTCAATCACGGAGAGAAGCGAGCCCGCCCGTGTGCCTTTTTGCGTGCGGTCAATTTCAAGGCTGGCTCGGGTGGCCGGATCAATCGCAAGATAGCCGCTGGTTTTCGACGCCATTGGGGCGGAAAGCTGCACGGGTGCGCCCGCTTGCGTCAGAGTTAAATAGTCCAGCAAAGCGCCTGCCGCTGAAATTTCAGCTTTGGAAAAATCGCCCAAGCCTTCCAAATCACCAACTTTAAACCGCTCAGATAATCGTCTTTCACCGGACCGAATATCAAATTTTGTTTCTGGTTGAGGCGTTAAAGCGATCCCATCTAATGACAAAGCCGACATAGCCTCCACATCGTGGTAAAAGCCTTCCGGCAGGACGAGCTCTCGCGGGCTGAGGGCCGCGATTTGCGCGGGGAGTTCTTTTGCGGTTGTCGCAGATGTTTTGAAGGTCCCGTCTGACACATCCGCCCACGCCAAAGCGTGATCGCCGGCGGGTGTGCGCGCAATGGCGAGGATGAGATTTGAGCCGCGCGCATCCAGTAGCGAGTCTTCCGTTAAAGTGCCGGGCGTGACGAGTCGGACGACTTCCCGACGCACGACGGATTTGGAGCCGCGCTTTTTGGCCTCAGCCGGGTCTTCTGTTTGTTCGCACACGGCGACGCGAAACCCTTTTTTGATAAGGCGCTGCAGATAGACTTCTGACGAATGAACCGGCACGCCGCACATGGGGATGGGTTCACCCAAATGTTTCCCGCGCTTGGTCAGGGCAATGTCTAAGGCAGCAGCCGCCCGCACCGCATCGTCAAAAAATAACTCGTAAAAATCTCCCATGCGGTAAAAGAGCAAAGCCTCCGGCCCGACCTCTTCTTTAATGCCCATAAATTGCGCCATCATAGGTGTCAGCTTTGGGGCTTTTTGAGATGTTTGTGTGGCTGTCGTCATGATGGGTTAAGTGGCAGAATCTTTATCAAAACGGAAGTCCACGAATGGCCCCCAATTTGGTACACCGTCATCATTTATCCCATCTGTAAATTTCGAACGCGCAGCCCAGATTGCAAGCAACAATGCCGGAACACCAAAAATAGACGTTATGATGAAAAATGTCTCATAACCTACAAAATCAGCTAATTTTCCTGAAAATCCAGCGAGTGATTTTCCATAAAATGCAAAAAGAGATGACAGAAGGGCGTATTGCGTGGCGGACATCCGTTTATTGGTCATGATCGACATAAAGGCAATAAAGACGGAGCCTGCAAATCCAGCGGCAATATTATCAGCACCGATGGTTACAAATAAATATATCGCCCGCGGTGTGTTGACTTGTGCTAACCAGGCAAAAGCAAAGTTTGTCAAAATCGTAAGAATGGCCCCAACGATCATGGCTTTCGCCAAACCTCTTCTCGTTGCCAAGAGGCCGCCCCAAAACGCGCCTATTATCAATATTGTAATTCCAAACGCGCCCTTCACCGCGCCGATTGTGCTTTTGTCATATCCTAAATCTATATATAGCGGACCTGTCATGACACCCATTGTCGTGTCGGAAATTCGGTAACTCACAACCATCGCTAAAATCAGCAAAGACCACGCGCCTGTTCGACGCACAATATCTGCAAAATCCCCTAAAATCGGGACTGCATAGACGTATGGTGTCTCAAGCTGCTTCCGGCCTAAAGGTGAGATAAACCATCCTGCTAATATAAATGGCAAAAACAAAATTAAACTAAATGCGCTGCCTAATACCTCGCTAGGGATATATTCTAAAATCGCCCCAATTGCACCGATGAACAGCCGTAGCCAGCCTCCCTCGGCCAAGCCAAAATAAAGTAGGGTACTTATAATCGCTAATGTGACGAGGCCTAATATTAATCCAATAAAAGGATGGATTCCCGGTCGAACAGGCTTGCTAACATCAGGTGCCCAAAGTGGTGTTGAGGCCCCGATCATCGCTAAAAGCCCAAGCATTAAATATGTAAGGTTAAAGCCTCCTATATCAGCTAAGAAAAGGCCGCCCGTAACGGCTGCAATCATGCCAAAACGATAACCAAGTTGATAGATTGCGCTCACCATAGCTTGTTCAGAATTGGACGCATTATCTACACGCCACGCATCGACGCAGATATCGAGTGTTGCCGATGCGAAGGCAATCAAAACAGCACAAACTGCAACAGCTTGTAAATCGGTGGCAGGATCTTGCTGTGACATCGCAAACATAGCCATAGCAGTTCCAAGAGTTGCAAATAGGGTCCACCCGCGACGGTTTCCTAACCAAGAGGAAAAACCTGGAATCCGAATTCGGTCCACCAAAGGTGCCCACAAAAATTTCAAACTATAGGCAAATCCAACCCAAACAAAAAACCCGATTGTTGAGCGAGAAACATCTGCTTCTCGCATCCAAATAGACAAGACTTGATAAACCAACATTATTGGCAAGCCAGCACTTGCGCCGAGACAGAGCATTGCTGCGTTGCGAGGGCTCTGAACCGTCGCTTTTAAGGTTTTCCCATACCCTTCGAAAGGGTGTGTTTTTTCCAGAGACTTTGGCGCATTATCCATTCTCCCTGCCTAACCCAGACTGCGGGCAGACAAAAGGGCCGCTTTACGGCCCTTTGATGGTTTCTTACGTGAATTACAGTTTCGGCTTAAGCGACGTTCATCAAACGCGCTTTGGCGTCTTCACTTGTCCAGTCTCTGACTTTTTCTGACAGCTCTTCTGCGCTGACGGGTTTCGTCATGAAGTCATTCATGCCTGAGTCAAAACAAGCATTGCGATCATCATCAAAAGCATTGGCCGTCAAAGCAATGATTGGCAGGGCGCGGCCGACATTAGGGAGGGCGCGAATTTTACGTGTCGCTTCCAAACCGTCCATATTTGGCATGCGCATATCCATAAAGATAAGATCATAATTTGCGGTTCTCATGGCTTCGACAGCGAGCGCGCCGTCTTCGACCGTATCGACCGTATGACCTTCAGCTTCTAAGAGTGTGCGCGTCAGCAAGGCATTAATTGCGTTGTCCTCAGCCAAAAGTATACGGATAGACTCTCCGTCTGTGTTTGTTTCCTCAACAGGTGACGAACTTTGCCCGCTCATTGCAAGTTCTGCAGGTTGTTCAGCCTCTCCCGCGCCAACAGCTTTGGCGATGACCGCATCTCTCCAATTATTCCCTAAAACCGCAGAGTCATCTTCGATTGGGAGCGCGCGTCGTTCAAATTCGCGTTGCATCTCGGTCTCCGGCGCAGAAGCCGGAGGGCTCGTAAACGCAGCCTCTTCATTGTCCGCTGACAAGGCATAATCTGCATCAGACGGAATATCGATTTCAGGGATGTCGACCTGCGGAATTGTTATTTCAGGCTGCTCAGCTTGTAAAATCGGAACGTCTTCAATAGCAGGCGCGGCAAAATTTTCAGCTTCTTCAGTTGCCTGTAAAGGTTCCGCGCTCTTGGTTTGCTCAAGCTCCGCATAGCTTGGGCTATTGTCATAATTCGGTTCGTGCTGGGTCGGAGCATCAGCATGGTGCGCGCTATTAACAGCTTGGTTTTCGACAGTGCTCTCATGTGTCGGCAAAGTTTGCGTCGGATCCGGTTGAGGCGCTTGCATAAAGACCGTAACATTACGCGCTAAAGCAAAAGCATTTCCGTCCCCTGCAGTTTGTTCGATCCAGTCATAAACTTGCTCTGATCCGTCCGCGCCCTGCATCCGTGTTTCAAAGCGGTAAGGCGCAGAACCAGCGGGTTGTGGGGCTGGCCAGCCACCGACAGCATTGCCGCGCCAATTTTCGACCTGACCGCCATAAAGCCCTAGAAAAGCGGCATTCACGAATAGAACACGCCCCTGCGCATCGCGCTTGATAGCGGGATCAGGCCAAGGCCAAAATTGTGCTGCAAAAATGTCGTCTGGTGACATGGTACATCCTTAATATGACCTTCCCATAACATGCAGACAGCCCTTATCGGGTGACATTATGGGTCAGAACTGTCTCTTTATTGTAGGACTAATCTAAAAGAACGGTTACCGAAGCGTGTAAATTCAACGATTTTAGGATTTTTTGGACCGTTTTATGAGGCTTAGGGCGAACAAAACGCCGCGACCCTAACTGTAAAACGGATTTCGAGGCGTCTTCATAGACGGAATAGGAGACGGCTGGCCCGCTTTTAATCCACTTCGCGCCCGCCGATGGGATAAAGCCTCGGCAATATGGAGGCGGTGCACAGTCTTTGATCCTGCCAAATCAGCCAAGGTTCTGGCAACACGTAAGACACGGTGGTAGCCGCGCGCCGTCAACCCTAAAGTTTCCGCAGCTTGAATGAGCAGTTTCTGACCCTCCCCATCCGGTGCAGAGACTTTCTCCAGCACGACTTGGCTCAGGGCTGCATTGACCACACCATCATTTCGCTCCATTTGCCGCTGTCTTGCCGATGCGACACGGGCCGCTATTTCAGCTGTCCCCTCTTTTGAGGGCGGTAAAGCGAGATCGGCTGGCGTTACAGCAGGCACGTCTATTTGGATGTCCATGCGATCCATAAAAGGACCGGATACACGCGCTTGATAATCAGTTGCGCAACGCACACCCCGGCGACAGGCAATACCGTCCGCCCCCGCCGTCCCGCATCGACAAGGATTCATAGCCGCGATGAGTTGAAACCTCGCGGGATAAGACACATGGGCATTGGCCCGGGCAACAGAAATTTCGCCCGTCTCTAAGGGTTGGCGGAGGCTATCAAGGACTTGCGGGGTAAATTCCGGCAATTCGTCCAGGAATAACACCCCGCGATGGGCCAAGGACGCTTCGCCCGGTTTAGCCTTTGCGCCGCCACCGACCATGGCGGCCATGCTGGCAGAATGATGGGGTGAGCGAAAAGGTCGGGCCCGCGACAACTCCCCTTTATGTAAGAGCCCCGCGACGGAATGGACCATCGAGACATCCAGAAGCTCATTCGCCGCTAAAGGTGGCAACAACCCCGGCAATCGCGCCGCCAACATGGACTTGCCAGAGCCCGGCGGGCCAACCATCAGTAAATTATGTCCGCCGGCGGCGGCAACTTCCAAAGCACGCTTCGCCGTTTCTTGTCCGCGCACATCCCGCATATCCAGCGCGGTCTCAGCATCCACCATCTCACCCGCGACGGGGCGGTCCAAGATTTGCGTGCCTTTGAAATGATTGATGAGTTGCACCAGGGTCTGCGGCGCGAGCAGGGGTAGATCCCCTGCCCACGCCGCCTCTGCCCCATTGGGCTCAGGGCAAATCAAACCCAAATCATGACTATTGGCCATGACAGCCGCTGGAAGCGCACCCGGAACGGCGCAAATCGTGCCGTCCAAACTTAACTCACCTATCGCCGCATAACCCTCAATCGCATCAGACGGGATCGCCCCAATCGCGGCCAAGAGGCCAATTGCAATCGGTAAATCATAATGCGCGCCTTCTTTTGGAAGATCAGCGGGCGCCAGATTAATCGTGATACGCTTCCCGGGGAGGTGTAAGCCCAGTGAAACAAAAGCGGCGCGGACCCGGTCACGCGCTTCAGAAACAGATTTATCAGCGAGGCCCACCACATTGAAAATTTGCTTGCCGCCGGACACGACTTGAACCTGGACATCAACGCGGCGCGCTTCTGTTCCCTCAAATGCGACTGTCGTGATGCGGGCAACCATAGGGTCTCAAATTCTGCTTTGAACGCCAATTTACAAACAGATATATGTGAACAAAGCAAGAACTTTATAGAAATAACTATTTTTATACACGCGTAAGTAATTGATATGCGACATATTGGCTTGCTTAATGAATAGTTAAGCCGCACAATTTTCCTTAGATTGTGCATAAAGTACCATCGTAAAATATTGGGGAAATAATATGGATTTAGTTAGCTTAGGACTCGGATTACTCAGTGGCGGTGGCGGCGGATTGCTCGGCGGAAAACTGACCAATTCAACCATGGGCAAAGGCGCCCAAATGCTGACAGGTATTGTCGGCGGTACAGGCCTCGCAGCGCTTGCACCTATGATCCCGGGTCTTGAAGGTGTCTTTGCCAGCCCGGCAGATGGCGCGAGCTTGAACCTGTCTAGCATTTTAGGCGGCGTTGTCTCCGGCGGTGTCGGCGGAACCATCCTCTCTTTCATCTTGGCAAAGGTGATGGGCAATAAAGGCTAGCGCACTTTTTCAAGCTAAGAAATTCAAGACGCCCGGACATGTGTTCGGGCGTTTTTTTATGGTCTAAAATGCATCGTTAATTTCCGCGCGTATTTTTTGCTTACGCTTCTTACGGCGTCTCCATTGCAAGACTGCTAGAATTGGAAAGCCAAAAACAAGCGTGAATAATAGCATTCCAACAAAGCCGCTCGTCAAACGATCTAAAGTTCCTCTATCTGAAGAGCCTTCAAGGTAAGCTCCTCCTAAATAGATGAGCATTATCGACAAAAAGCAGACAAGTGTTGCGGTTGCTAGAGCCAAAACTGGCCGCGACTGCCATTTCATTATGATTAGAATAGGAAAAATGAGTGAAAGCCCGAGCACGGTGAACAAAGGAAGCAACAGATTCATATTTACTTATCCGCCAACCCAATACAGCGAACGGCGCGATAGCCTTTAATCCCTGCTGGAAAGATCAGAGGCTTTTCGCTGATCCGCAGCGGGTCACGCATGTGATAACCGCGCGCGTCATGTTTGACAATCATGGCCCAATGGGAGCGACCATTGGGGAGATAAAACTGCACCATCGGATAATGCCCGCGGCGCATACAGGCATTAATTGTGGGGGCGTCGACTTTATCATAATAGGTCGCAATGGCGCGGCCTTGTGTGACGCGGCGGATGCCATCCCAAATCAACCACCCATTTTTCGTATAGCTTTTGGTCTTGGTCAGGCGTTTGTTCAAATCTTTCGGATTCGTCTGAAAGCCAAGATTTGTAAGAGCCATCGCCGCAGAGGTGACCAAACACCCATCACCACCCATCGTGTCAGATGTATTACCCAAAGCGTCATTTTTCCAACGTGGATCCAATTGCGAATAGACAACGCTGTCGCGTAACACCAATCCACCACTCACGTTTGATTGAACGGGCTCAGGTTTCGGCGCAGAGCCACAGGCCGATAATAACACGGCGCTTAGACATATAAAAAAGACCCGTTTCACAGTGAACGGGTCGTAAAGAAAAAGTCTTGGCGGGGCGTTAAGACGCCTGCCATTTGTCGGTGAGGTTGAAAGTCATCTAACCTTCATCATCGAGCACGGAACCACTTTGCAATTGGATATAGTTCTGAATGCCCATTTGTTTGATGAGATCGAATTGTGTTTCCAGATAATCGACATGCTCTTCTTCTTCTGTGAGGATCGTCTGAAGAATATCGCGCGTGCCGTAATCCCGCACTTTTTCGCAATGCTCTACGGCGTCGCGATACATGGGGACGGCATGATCTTCGAGTTTCATATCACATTGCAAAATTTCTTCGACACTCTCGCCGATATGCAGCTTTCCGAGATCTTGCAGATTTGGTAGTCCGCCCAAAAATAAAATCCGCTCAATGATCGTATCGGCGTGGTTCATTTCCTCGATAGATTCTTCATATTCTTTTTTTGCGAGTTTCGTCACGCCCCAATCTTTGAGCATCCGAGAATGCAGGAAATATTGATTGATCGCAGTCAATTCCGCTTTCAACGCCGTATTGAGCCATTTGATTGTTTCAGGATCGCCGCGCATATCAGTCTCCAAAGTTTGGGGGATAATTTTAATTTATGTTATGGTCTACGCTCACCTGACCCATGATGGATGGTGTGGTCAAACAAAATCTGTGCAGCTGAAAATCACTTGCAAACATATGTTTGCACCTGTGTATCACTCTCAAAAATAAGGGGTTTTTGGCGCTATTCTGCGGCTTCTAAGGCAGGGTTTGCCATACGCCAGTCCCGAAGACGGCTTTCAATATCCAGACGACATTGACCGCAATTGAACCGTGTCCCGCAGGCACGCTGCACGCAGGCTGCGCTCTCTGCACCACTCGCAGCCGCCGCATCGACCTTTGCTGTGTTTATATTGTTGCAGATACAATGGATCATAGGGTCTGATAAACGCAATTGAGAATGAATGTCAACTACTTTGCAACTCATTCTCAAAAACAAATCAATTTTTTGGCAGGAGCTTTATAAGGCGGCCATTCTCGCTGTCTTCGATCAGAACCAAAACACCGCCACCAGAAGCAAGACGCACATCCCGAACACGTCCATCAAGGTCGGATAAGAGCGACTCTTCGCCGACGCTCTGCCCGTTTTGTAAATCCACGCGGCGTAGGTCACGACTGGCGAGCCCGCCAATCAAAGCGTCACCGTCCCATTCAGGAAATTGATTGCCCCGATAGATGATCAAGCCAGAGGGCGCGATAGACGGGACCCAATCATGAACGGGATCGACCATACCTTTAAATGTTTCATAGGGTGATATCCGCGCGCCTTGATAATCCAGCCCTGTCGTGGCGAGAGGCCAACCATAATTGGCGCCCGCATCAATCAAGTTCAACTCATCCCCGCCGCGCGGGCCGTGCTCATGTTCCCAGAGCGTATTTGTTTTAGCGTCAAAAGCGAGACCTTGGACATTCCGGTGACCCATTGAATAGGTTTGCGGTTTGAAATCCAGGCCGTCTTTGGATTTCCCGATAAAAGGATTGTCTTGAGGCACACCACCTTCACGGGTCAGCCGTACAAGCTTGCCTAAATGTGTATCCGCTTTCTGCGCGTCTTCGCGATAAGCAAAGCCGTCCCCTAATGAGAGAACCAATGTCTCATCGGGCAAAAAGACGATTTTGCCGCCAAAATGCGAGGCGGCCGCTTTGGGCGGACTGGCGCGAAAAATCACGATGGGGTTTTCGAGGCTGTCACCCTCCAATCTTGCGCGTAACAAAGCTGTCCCATTAGCGCCAGGCGATCCGTAAGAATAGGAGATATAAATCTCACCTGTCTCAAGAAAATCGGGTGCGAGAACCACGTCGAGTAAGCCGCCCTGCCCCGCGACATATATATCATCCGGCAACCCACGAATTTTGGTTTTCTCGCCCGTGCCTTTAACGTGCCAGAGCGTTCCGCCCTTTTCAGAGATGAGATAACCCCCATCTCTAGCTATCTCGGCCACAGACCACGGACTCTCCAAATCGGATTGAATCTCGACGAGGGTGAAGTCTGTTGAAGGTCGTTTTGTGATCTCAGCAGCGGGTTGCGGCTCTAAACATCCGGTCATGAAACCGGCGATTGAAAGAAGGGCTAGACCCGTTTTCAAATTTCGCATGACTTCAACTCCGCTTGACCTCAGTGTCCATTCCCCCTTAGCCATACAATCATGACCGGAATTATCAAACGGATTGGAGGATGGGTCGCCGCAGCCCTCACCACAGTTATATTGGGTATCACCTTTCAAACGCAAAATGTCTTGGCGCGGTTAGAGAATATTGGGGCGGATGTGAGTTTTGTTGAGCGTCTTTCAATGACGCTCTATGATATCCAGCATTTAGGTTCGCTCTATATCATCTTTGTCAGTATCGCTCTGGCCGTTGCATTTCTTTTAGGTGGTCTCGTTTACCGTTTCGCAAAATTCGGACGCCCCATCATTTATATGGTCGCGGGCGGGGCGGCGATACTCGTCATGCTCTTTGCCATGAAAGTCGCATTTTTTGACGTGCATCTGATTGCAGGAGCAAGAGATGCGTTCGGGATTGGTTTGCAAATGTTGGCAGGCGCGATTGGTGGGTTCGTTTTTGCGAAGATTTCAAGGTCGAGGACCTTGGAGAATAACGTCTAAAGGTCTCCTGTGCCTAAAGATAAAGCCTCGACGGAATTCAACGAGGCTTAAAGTTTTGATCATCCGAAACCACCAGCGGTTTCGGCACTTCGCCGCATTCAATCCCCCGGATTGAATGCGGTAGATACGTGTTCCCTTTCAAGATTACTAAGTATT
>CAZBDT010000021.1:251-26704 GCA_964490745.1 uncultured Algimonas sp. | reverse complement strand
GCTTTATGCTATCATGATGAAAGTCTATTTGGACGGCTTACAGGATGAATGGGATCGCAATCCCTATAATAAACTCGCCAGTATTTCCGCGCAGGAAAAGCGCGACGCGCGGCGGACATAATCAGCCCAACCTATTTGGATTGCGCTATTTTATGCGGCGCACCCGAATAGAAGGGCGTTTCCCATTCACTCTGGCGTGGAGGCCACCCAAAGATCTACGCTTAATTGTCAACATATCTGGCGAGCCTGTCCCCAAGCGGACTCGACCCCCTTCGATTTGTTGCCAGACCTCACCATTTTCCAGAGTAAATCGGACATAGCCTCTAGCGGTCTTAGAGGTGCTCTGTATTGCAACGGTTTGAGATGTGGGGGCTTTAGGTTTATCAGATGTAAGGGGCTCAAATCTGGGCTGTAGTGAGGCGGGTTTTTGGATGACGGCCGGAAGTGGAGGCGGGGGTGGGGGCGTCACAGATTTTGACCCGGCAGGCGTATCTCCCTCGCGGAGCTTGGCTGTCTCGCGCAGGAAACAGGCGAGTTGCGCCTCCTTATTTGTGACCGCTTCGCAGGCATAAAGTCCGGAAAGTGAGGTTTTCGCCGCAGCAAGACTTGGCATTGCCAAGAGCAGAGGGACCATTAGTCCTATAGCGGATTTCGAAGAAGAGAATAACATAACGGCCTCGCGTAACTTACCCTTACACCCAAAACGAGACCTAAGACAAAAGTCAATATGTGAGATACTTTTCTATCAGGCGAACGCATTTGGGGGTTTACCCGTCTGTGACATCTGGAATGGCCTAACGAATAATATTGAACTGCAAAATAACGCATATTTTTTACCACACGCATGGGTTTATCATCGATATGATCATGGTGAAAAAGAAGCCAAATATTCCAATAAAATTGCAAACCCACCGCCAAACGTGACGGCCGTCACGCTTTGATTTGCGAATCTATCCTATGAAGAAAGTCCCGAAACGGGGCGTATCGGGAACCCTCGGTGCGGCGAGTATTGGTCGTTGTTCCCCAACACAATACTCGCTTGCACCAAATTTATGAGGACTGGGGAGGCCTCCATCTCTCCAAAATTTGAGGGTGGTTTGAACGTCCTATCCGGTTCGAACCACCCTCTTTTGCCGGCTCACATTAAGCCATGGATATTCAGCAGGCTTCTACCAAACGGCGTCAGAATTAGAGTTTGAGGCCCTTGACCGTAAACCCATCCCAAGCATTTCCGGATGAGCACTCCGGCGCTGGTGCTGATGGCGGAATTTCAGCGGCTTTTTGCAGCGATTGCGGAGTCACAATGGCAGTTTCAGCTTCCGCCTCTATCAAGGGTTCATCACGCAGCCATTTCTCCGCCGTCTTCGCATGTTCGGGGGCAAAGGCCATGATCTCCAGGCCTGGAATAACGGCACCCTCGACTTTGGCAGAGTTTCTGATCCACGAACTATCGGTGATGAGCGCGCAACGCTCAATATCATGGGCACGTCGTAAGACTTCTCCGACACGCCTAAATTGCTGACTGGCCTCTGCAAGGTCGGAAAAACTATCTGACTGCATCTCCACGCAGATTTGCAGATTGTCATTTGTGGCAGCTTCGGACTGCACTGTTTCAATCCAGTCAAAGGAGGATTGGACGGTCTCTGATGTCATTGGACCATTAACGGACATTTGGACGACTTGATCGTCAAGGGTAAGCTCAAGGTTCTCTGTCTTGAGGGTGTTCATAAATTCTCCTATTTTGTTTTAACACATAAGGAGCGGGTGGAACACATAATTGTTCCAAGAAAGTTCTGCCGGAATATGGCGATCCGTGGTAAGGTCACCCTGTTGTCTACAAAAGTAGACCGAAGAGGAATACGTTGAGTGAGAGCACATGACTGCGAATAAATGGATTTTATACATTGCGGTAATCCTAATTTCTTTGTTTTCCACTCAGTCGGCGAACGCCCAATTACGCCCCATGGTATATGCAGACATTATTGTGGAGACATCTGTTGCAAATGTTTGGGAAGACTGGACGACGGAAGCGGGAGTCACGTCTTTTTTCGCTAGAGCCGCCGAAATCGAGATGAAACCCGGCGGCGCCTACCGCCTCTATTTTGCCCCGTCTGCACCGGAGGGTTCTCGCGGAAATGATATGGGCAAGGTTTTGGGCTGGCAGGATGAGAAAATGCTTAATGTCAGCTGGGCGATGCCGCCCTATATGCCGGAGATACGTCCGCATTTAACCGTCTTGCAGTTAGAATTCGTCGAGTTAGGGGTGAACCGAACCCAAGTCAGATTATTTCACACAGGATTTGGACGCGGTGAAAAATGGGATGAAGGGCGACGCTATTTTGAAAAGACATGGCCAGCCGTCTTAGCGCTTTACAAAACAGAAGCAGAAAAATGAAAATCCACCTCGCTTTAACTTTATCAACGTTTATGTCTTTATCCTTTTTTTGGGAAGGTTCTGCATTCGCTGAGGACGTTAGCCTTCAAGACAAGGCCTTAGCAGCCGGATATAAAGCGATGTTCACTTGCTCGGCCACATTTACTGGCGGAAAAACAGCTGAGCAAATTAATCAAGATGAGTTAGATAATATTTATCCGGATTTTGCGGGAGGTATGGCCGCGATTGGTGAAGCCCAAATAGATGCAACAACCAAAATCGTTAGCGTGAAATTCTCAGATGAGATGCCACCACGCATATCCGCATGGCGGGAGCATTTAGGCTGTACGGCCCTGCCTCAAGGGGCCTCTTTGCGTGATGTGAGACACCTGCCGCGTATAAAATTAAAAGCTGAAAAACGCGATATGTCGAGGGTCACTTGGCCGATGGGGGATTTGTTGCCCAACACGCCGCTGCCAGACGCCGTAAATATAGAAGGTTTAGAAGAATCAATTTCAAGGGCTTTTGACGGAGATTTCGGCGGCGCAACTAGCTCTGTTTTAGTTCTAAATAACAGCCGTATTGTCGGGGAGCGTTACAGATCAGGCTGGGATAAGCACACATCTCAGCGCACATGGTCGGTCGCAAAATCGATTGGGGCTTCTATCATCGGTGCGGCGGTCGAAGATGGAATATTAAACGTCACCGATAAAGCAGACATTGAAGCTTGGTCCCGGCTCGGCGATCCACGCGCAGACATTACCATCGAAAACCTTCTTCAAATGGCCAGTGGACTACACAGTGACCCTGAACCCGGCAAAGGCGGAAACCGAACCGATCAAGTCTATTTCGGAGGAGGATTGATGGCGCAACAGTCGACACGAAATCCATTAGAAGCCCCACCCGGATCGCGTTTCAAATATGCAAATAATGATACGATGTTGGCGGTTAGGGCTCTAAGAGAAAAAATGGGTAATGACCGTAAATTTCACGCCTTCCCCTTTAAGGCCTTACTTCATCCCATCGGGATGTACCATACTGTGCCGGAAATGGATTGGGGTGGAGACTTTATTTTATCCAGCCAAGTCTGGACAACGGCTCGGGATTTGGGCCGTTTGGGTCAACTTTACCTGGATGATGGTGTCTGGCTTTATGACGGGAAACCCAAACGGATGCTACCGGAAGGTTGGTCAGATTATGTCGCGGCACCGGCTGCTGCTCAACCCGCTAATCGACAGGGGGAGAAAGCCAGTGAACCGGGTCGCGGATATGGCGCGCAATTCTGGCGCTATGAAAACTATCCCGGTGTACCGAATGACACATATGCGGCGCTCGGTAATCGCGGGCAGTTTCTGATTATTATCCCATCAAGACAAACTGTTATCGTGAGGCGCGGCTATGATTGGCGCGGTAATTATTTCGATGGGCCAAAATTTACGGCAGAAATTTTGGCGAGTTTAGAATAGCGATTAATTGAACTGTGCCGTTGTGAGGATTGGCGTAAAAGTTTCAAATCGAACGGATCGACCCACTTGCTCCATATCATCTTTAATCGCTACGATATTTGCAAGCCGGGCCGTTTTGGCGGCACGCAAATCAATCGTGGCATCGGGGCGATTAACTAAATGGCGCTGCACTTCAGATTCAACAAAATCTAACGGGACAACACGACCTTGAACAGAAATGACGTCCTCAGCATCAACGACAATAGAGATCGTGGCGGTTGGTGGACCGGGAAGCGCGTCACCTTGCGCTTGGGTAAAATCTAACCCGCGTTCATCAAGGAAGACAGCTGTTACAATGAAAAAGATAAGGAGAATAAAGACAATATCCAGCATAGGCGTCATATTCACCTCGCCCTGATCCTCTTGAGACAAACGGTTCAAACGACGTGACATAGCTCTTTCCCTGCTTATATTCTTTGTAACGTAATACTATTACGTTACAAAAAGCAAGGTTTATTTTGTGAGGAGATAATCCACGAGAGCTAGAGCTTCCGGACTGTCCCATTCCGCTTCACCTTCCAGGATCGCGATTTCGCGGCCTTGGGGATTATAAATCAAGGTCGTCGGATATCCTCGCAATTGGAGATTTCCAGGAATGCCATAAGAGCCGTCATGCCAAGGTTTCAGATTTTCGATGTTATTATCTTCGAAAAATTTCGCGGGTTCATATTTCGTGCGGTCAATCGAAATGGTAATAACTTCAAAATTGTCGCCTCCGCGCAGCGCTTGTAGGCGATCAAGCGACGGCATTTCTTTGACGCAGGGCGGGCACCATGTGGCCCAAACATTGAGGACAACCGTTTTCCCGCGGAGTTCTGAGAGCTGGAACTGGCTGTCATCTGCTGTTTGAAAAATCGTGGTTGGCGGCAGGGGTGGGTTTTCCCGCACCGTTAGTTTTTTGAGAGTATCTTTGGCGTATATGTCAATTCCTGTTGCAGGCCGCTGACAGGACTGGACAAGAACGAAAACCACGCCGAAAAGCCCCACGAGTAAAACCGCGCGAATAGCATTGCCGAGTGAAAAGATTGAGGACATCATGAGTGACCAAATAGGTAATCCGACAGGAAAAGGCCAGAAGATGTGGGGAGGCCGCTTTGCCGCAGGCCCCGGCGCGCTCATGCAAGCCATCAATGTCTCTATCGGGTTTGACCAGCGCTTAGCCGCTCAGGATATTGCAGGTTCTAAAGCCCATTCAGATATGCTGGCCGCGCAAGCTATCATCACGGCAGAGGATCGTGACGCGATCCATACAGGGTTGGACGAGATTAAAGCCGAAATTGAGAATGGCACCTTCCCGTGGTCGGAAGAATTAGAAGATATCCATCTGAACATCGAAGCCCGTCTGAAAGACAAGATCGGAGAAGCCGGAGGTCGACTTCACACAGGACGCTCGCGTAATGATCAGGTCGCGACAGATTTCCGTTTGTGGGTCCGGGACCATGTTGAACTTTTTCAATCACAATTGACGAGTCTGATCACAGCGCTTGTCGACCAAGCCGATCAACATGCGGATGTCATCATGCCCGGATTTACGCATTTGCAATCGGCGCAACCCGTCACATTCGGACACCACATGCTCGCCTATGCCGAAATGTTCGCGCGGGATCAGTCACGATTTGAAGATTGCCACGCCCGTCTGAATGAAAGCCCCTTAGGTGCTGCCGCCTTAGCCGGAACCCCCTATCCGATTGATCGGGATATGACCGCGAAAGCGCTGGGCTTTGATCGTCCTATGGCGAACTCCTTGGATGCCGTATCTGCGAGAGACTTTGCCTTGGAAGCGCTCAGCGCGGCCACGATATGCGCGACTCATCTTTCGCGCCTATCGGAAGAGATCGTGATCTGGACGAGCGCACAGTTCCAATTTGTCAAACTGACCGATGCCTTCACAACGGGCAGTTCTATCATGCCGCAAAAGCGCAATCCTGATGCCGCAGAACTTGTGCGGGCGAAAGTCGGTCGCATTATGGGGGCGCTCACCGCACTGACAATCGTGATGAAAGGCCTCCCCCTCGCCTATTCCAAAGATATGCAAGAGGACAAGGAACCCGTCTTTGACGCTTTTGATGCTCTGGAATTGGGGCTAGCCGCCATGGCTGGCATGGTCGCGGATATGACGCCAAATAAAGACCGATTGGCGGAAGCTGCAGGCGCGGCCTTCTCCACCGCAACGGACCTCGCAGATTGGCTGGTTATGAACCTTAATATGCCGTTCCGTGACGCCCATCATGTTACCGGAACGATTGTAGCCATGGCAGAAAAACAAGGTTTAACGCTCGATGCGCTGTCTTTAGAAGACATGCAAAGCGTTGAGGCTGGGATCACTGCCGATATTTACAATGTGCTCACGCCTCTGGCGTCGGCCAGCAGTCGGACAAGTTATGGCGGAACAGCTCCGCAAAATGTGCGGCAGCAAGTTGAGCGTTGGAAAGATAAGCTCGGTTAAGGCACGAGGCTACAAAGTTCTAGAACGGAGGCCAGAATATTTGTTATCGGGCCTTCTGCCCAATCATCAGGGTAAGGCTTATTGAGAGAGCTGGGACGCCAGCCCAAAGTCCAATGATCTATCTCCGCATCAAATTCGGCATTTAACCCGAGTGTTTGTTCCGGGCTGAGAACCACGATGCGGATTAGACGATCCGCATCAGACCCAATGGCTTTAGCCGCAGCATGGGCTGCATTATCTGCCGCGATAAAGACCGGAACATCGCCGGAGCCAAAATCATAGGACAGTTCGCAAACGCGATTTTCGGCCCCGCGAAAATTCGCCATACGAAACCCGCGCGCCTTGACCCCATCGGGAGGTGTCGCGTCCATTTCGTTCAAAACTGCGAAGGCTGCATTGGCAGTTTTATCAAACCGACGTTGTTTCGCGACGGGGATATCAAGACGATTGAGCACGGCGCTCGCCCCCGACTTTACAGACCCCGCCGCATCACTCATGACGCGCGCGGGGGCTGTCGCGATTTGATAAGCTTTAAAAAGACCGACCGCGATAAGAAGACCGACCAAAAGGATCATGGTCCATTTCAGCGCTTTCCACATTTCGGTTCTATCCGGCGCAGGATCAGCCATGTTTTGCATCCTTTGCCTCTAAGGCTCGCATACGTTTTGCAGCATCAATATTGGCAAAGGCGCGCTGCGCAGGACTATAATTGATCCAACCTGCAATATCCGCACGCGTCCGACCACAGCCTGTGCAAATGCCAGTGGTTATATCGAGGGTGCAAATGAGCTTACAGGGGCTATCCGTATCTATGGTCGCATTCATGGCCCTACGTTAACGCGCCTACGCTAGACCGCAAGCCTCTCAGTTCTCAGAATTCGTTTCTTCCGAGAGCCGTTTCGCTTCGGCTTCTGCTATCTCTTCAGGATCAAACTTAAAGGTGGCCACCATGCTGTAAGGCCCGTTTATCGTCATCATGTCAGCTTTAGACGCTTTAATATCTTTCAGACGAATAAGTGTGGTTTTTCCAATGTGTGATGCGGCAACAGTTACAGGCTGTCCTTTTCGTGTGAATTCAAATGTTGGTTTCACATCCTCATTTTCCGGCGGACTCAAAGAAATCGCCCTTAACTTTGGCACAACAAATCCTAAACCACCCGGGGCGAGGCCTTTCATGATTTGAGAACCGTCTTTCGCGCCTTCTTTCAGTTCTTCAATTGGGAAAACACCGTCCGTACGATTATAGGCAAAAGAAAACCCCATAGTCGCCTCCGTTGCATCTCCCTCTGTCGCTGGCGCGAGCTTTCCATCTAACATGCGACATAGTTCACCGTCTTTTGACCAAGTGGCCGCTTTTTCTAGGCCCATAAGAAGACCCTCGGAGATGCGGAGTATGTGCTCCTCACCGTCGTAACGATAGAGCAAAGCTGTCGGGTCGGCGGCGCCATTCATTCCCTCCAATCGCATACTTACACTTGGCGTGATGACGTCTTTTAGATCAGCCTCCGCATCATAAAAATTCTGAGCCAAATTGACGATATCTTTTGCTGTTCGACAGGCCTCACCCGCATAGGCGGGACTTCCGACCAGCATAAAAATCGCTGTTAATAAAAGTCTATTCCGCATTGGCTGCATCCCCTAAACCAAATCGACGCAAAGTTTTTGGCGAGGGCACGGGCTGTAAATCATAGGCGCCGCCCTCGATTAGAATACGATCAGCATTTGCGTCTTCAATATCGTCCAAACTGATGATCCACATATCTTTGACGGCTTCCATATCCAGTGGGTTTTTCACACCCTCGCTAACCGCTATCGCAATCGGAGTCGCCTTGCGATCAATCATGCGAATGGCGAAATAATCTGTATCCGGCATAAATATCGCCACTGCGTCAGGGAGCATTTTTTTATAGAATTTTTTCCCGTCTTTGGCGGCTTCTTCCAACTCGGCTAGATCATGTTGACCTGGTGTGGATTTAAACAAGGGCGACAGTCCCATTTCAAAATAAAGCCCTTCATCATCCTCGGGACGATCTGCGCGCGTCGGATCATCCACGCAGATATCCGTGTCAGGACGTTCCGTGGCAGCCGCAATAAAGGTCGGCACTGCCCCTGTTTCGCGCGAGAACGGAAGCTCTGTGACAACTTCACCATCTTTGCCCAAATAAAACCGATCAGGCCAAACCCCATCATCTTTGATAATAAAACGCGGCTGTAAGCGGACATCCACGATATTTCTTCGTTTTGGTTTCACCTCGGCGAGTTCTCCCACCAACTTCGGAACGTCTTTTGCAGGGAAACAGAAAGTCTCGCCTCTCAATTTTTGGTCTTCCGCAAAGGCCGGTGTGACAGTTCCCCACAGAAGCGTGAGTGCAAATGGCAGAATTGCGTATTTCATCTCTGGCGTTTTCCCGTTATGTGCTCCTCAGCAATATGAGGACGATCATGACTTTCACCAGCCTTAGCAAGCAAAACGCAATGATAATAATGACGATACTGTCACTCTTAATGGTGAGCTTGCTATCAGGATGCGGTATCCGCGGTTCATTAAAGACACCCCCGCCACTTTTCGGAGGTGACGCAAAAGTTGATCCAGAACGTGTCCCGACCGGAGATTTCGATTCCGATGAAGATGACGATTTTGACGACCTTGATCAAGACCCGTTGGCAGACTTATAAACTATGCGCCATTTTGACTATCAAGACGGTGACTTGTTCGCCGAAGATATTCCGTTAGCTCGGATCGCCGCCGAGGTGGGAACACCAGTCTATGTCTATTCGACAGCGACATTCACACGCCATTACCGTGTTTTTGCAGATAGTTTTGCGGACACTCAGGCATTGATCGCCTATTCCGTAAAAGCGAATTCTAATATCGCGGTTCTCGCAACGCTGGCTCAGCAAGGTGCGGGGGCCGATGTCGTCTCAGGCGGCGAACTTAAACGCGCTCTCACGGCGGGTATTCCGGCAGAAAAAATTGTTTTCTCTGGTGTCGGAAAAACCAGCGCTGAAATGCGCGATGCACTGGAGGCCGGGATACGTGTTTTTAATGTCGAAAGTCTGGCAGAACTGCGCGTCTTAAATGATGTCGCGATAGAAATGGGCAAAATCGCCCCAATCGCCTTCCGCGTAAATCCGGATGTCACGGCTGGCGGCCATGCGAAAATTTCAACGGGTAAAAAAGAAAATAAGTTTGGGATTGCATGGTCTCAAGCCGAAACCGCTTATGCAGAAGCCGCCGCATTGCCGGGAATAGAAATCGTCGGCGTCGATGTTCATATCGGCAGTCAAATTGCTGACTTGGCGCCTTTCGAAGCGGCGATCGTCAAAGTCGGCGGTTTAATCAAACGCCTACGCGCAGCGGGACACAAAATTGCAAGCTTTGACATTGGGGGCGGCTTGGGCATTCCTTACGGGAATAATGCGGCAACCCCGCCACCGCCGTCAGAATATGCTGCCCTCGTCAAACGACTGACTGCCGATCTGGATGTTGAAATGATATTTGAGCCCGGCCGCATGATTGCCGGAAATTCAGGCGTATTATTGTCCAAGGTACTTTATGTGAAACGCGGTGAAGATCGGGACTTTTTGATCATTGATGCTGCGATGAATGATCTTTTACGCCCGGCACTTTATGACGCCTATCACGATATTGAACCTGTGCGCCAAGGCGACTTAGAGTATATGGAAACATATGATGTCGTTGGCCCAATTTGCGAAAGCGGTGACACCTTCACAAAAGGGCGAGAAATGCCGAAGCTGGAAAGCGGGGATCTGGTCGTTTTACATTCGGCAGGGGCTTATGGTGCGGCCCAAGCCAGCCAATATAACACCCGTCCGCTTGTCCCCGAAGTGCTCGTCAATGGTGACAAATATGCCGTTATTCGCAAACGACCGTCGGTGGAAGATATTCTGAAGACAGAATCTGTGCCGGATTGGCTGACAAAAGACGACAATATCACGGACATTTAACGCGACAGCAAAGTTGAACGCAGTATAGTCGAATGACATGTCAGAGAATCTCGACAAAATTTTGACCTCAACAGAACGCCTCGTGATCCGAGCGCGTGCACGCCTTTATTGGGAAACATACGCCCCGACACTTGCACCGGGCTTTCTTGCGATTGGTCTGTTTAGTCTCGCCGCGTGGCTGGGTCTTTGGCAATGGATCGGTGATCCTGTTCGGTTAATCGCGTTAGGTGTCACTTTATTCTTCGTCATACGCTCCGTTCTGCGTGCGCTGTCTCTCAGGAAACCTACTCACTCAGACGCCAGACGCCGTGTAGAGCTAGACTCAGGCCAAGCCCATCGCCCCTTAGATGTGTTGGATGACCGTCCGGCTCTATCCGCAGATGTTTGGCCTTCGCATCAAAAAGCCGCCTTGCGACAGGCGGAGAAATTGGGCGCGGCGTCTCCAAGGACAACCCTTTCACCCATTGATCCCTATTATCTGCGGTTCATTTTGCCTGTTTGTTTGCTGGCAGCCGCCATCTATATGGCAGGATTTTCTTTTGAACGCCTCCGCAAAGCCGTCTCGCCCAGCTGGCAATCCCCTATCCGCTCCACTCAGATCAGCTATGAAGCGTGGATTGACCCGCCAGCCTATACAGGTCGCCCGCCCATTTATTTCAGAGACGGTGCCGATGTAGCAGTCCCCGCTGGCAGTGAATTTGTTGCGCGTATCTCCGGCGTGAAAACAGCCCCGCGCCCGCGTTTATATCAAGGATGGCGCTCCCGCTTCCTAACACCACAACGCTTAGGCGCAAAAAGCTTTGAGGTCCGGGAAGTCATCACCGATACAGCCCATGTTGATTTTAGAGTAGGCCTCTCGCGCCAAAGCTATGCCCTAAATGTGACGGATGATCTCCCCCCCGAAGTCGAAATCGTTGAGCCACCGGAAGCGGATAAGCGCGACCGCCTCACGCTCGCTTATGGTTTGGAAGACGATTTCGGCGTTGAAAAGCTGCAACTCGAAATGAGTTTGCTCACAGATGAAACGGTTGAAGAGACGGCATTTGAAGGCACAACGATTTTAGCCGACATACCCTTGCCTTCATCAGCTCAAACATCCGTCGAAAGCGCAAAGGCTGCATTGGATTTATCTAAAACCCGATATGCCGGACGCAAAGTCATTGGCCGATTGGTCGCCACGGATGGGGCGGGACAAGTTGGTGTCTCTGACCCCGCATGGTTTACAGTCCCGGATAAGATTTTTGTCGAGCCCCTTGCCAAGGCGGTCGCAGAACAACGCATGCTGGTCATGACGGGTTTGGATGAAAGCTACAAGCCGCGCCCAAAACCCGAATGGACACCCAGTGACGGCTTTTGGAATGAATATAGACCGCGCCATCATTGGGACCGCGCCCCAGCGCCGATACAGCGCGCAACGCTACTTATCGAAGCGGTCACAGACGAACCCGCAGGCTTATTCAAAGACCCAGCCGTTTATATGGGATTGCGTCATGCCCGGTCGCAGATGCGATATGCCTCAAGCATTGCGGAGCTACAAGGCTTACCGGAAGATTTATGGCGGATCGCACTTCGCGCTGAGTTTGGCGTTTTGGGCTCTGCCTTGGAAGAAATGCGCGAGGCCGAAGCCGCATTACGAGAAGGGATTGCGCGCCGCGCGTCAAAGCGTGAAGTCGATACGCTATTTGAACGCTATAATCTGGCGGTCGAGGCTTATACCGAAGAACTCCGCCGCAAAGCCCAAGAAGAAGGCAATGTCCAGCAAGGCGCCGGGGGTGGCGGCGAACCCATGGGCAGTGTCGACGAAATCCAAGAGCTACTCGACGCCATTGAAGAAGCTAATGCCGCCGGAGACACGGAAGGGGCTCGTTTAGCGCTTGCGCGGTTGGCGGAACTTTTGGAAAATATGCAAATCCAACTTTCTCAAGGCGCTGGTGGCAGTGGAGGCGGTAGCCCGTCGGCCGGCGACATGTCGGAAGAAGAGAAAAAGCAGCTGGAAGACCTCGCCGATCTGACAGGCAAACAACGCGATCTCCAAGATGAAACTGAACAAGCCGAACGCAATGACCAGTCTGAAACAGAACTCGACCCGCAAGAACTCGCACGTCGACAAGCCGAACTTCGCGACCTGCTGGAGAGTTTAGGCGATACGATTCCTGCCGAGGGTGAAGGCCAAGAAGGTCAAGGTGAAGACGGTCAAAGCGGTGGCGGCGAACAGCCGGGCGAAAATGAAGGCGGATCAAACGAAGGTGAGAGCCAAGGTCAAGGGGAAGGCCAATCCGAATCCCAAAATGGTTCTGGCGGAGGCACAGAACCGGGTGGTCGAGGCGCGGGAGGAAATGGAGAGCTCCAAGAACAATTCGCCGAAGGTATTGGTGCAGCTGAAGAAGCTATGAGACGGAGTGAAGAGGCGCTGCAAGCCGGCGATCTTGGACGTGCCGGCGACGCCCAAAATGAAGCGATTACCGCCCTGCGTGAAGCCGGGGAAGCTCTAGCAGAAGCCGTATCTCAACAGGGCAATGAAGGCGGAGAAGAGGGCGATGATCCACTGGGGCGCAGCGATGACGGCTTTAACGATGGGAATGACACGGCCGATATAGATGACCGCGATAATGCAACCCGCTCACGCGAATTACTGGAAGAGCTTCGCCGCCGCGCAGCCGAACAGGAACGTGAAGCCGAAGAACGGCAATATCTTGAACGGCTCTTAGAGCGCTTCTAACCGCGCCTACTCATCCGGCAAAAAACGGTAACGCAATTCGACACCGTCTATCGGCGGCGCAGGATAATCCGTTTCAATATTTACAGTTTCGCCCGGAGCAATCGTTCCCGGCTCAACAAACCAATCAACAAGCGCTTCGCCCGAGCGGTTTTCCAAACGTAATTGTAACATGGGGGCTGATATCGTCTTGGAAGTGAGATTGACGACCTCCCCCGTCACACGCAAAACATCCTCACCATCAAAAACCAAACGCTCACTCGCAAGACCGCGAATATCCACCCCATTAGCTTTTACATTCACTCCGAACATTTGATAAAATGTCGCCGCCTTTGGATAGGCTTCCACAATGTCTTGTCGTTTAATGAAAATCAGACTGACCATCAGGACGAGCAAGACGAGCGGAACAGCCCAGATCAATTTTATCACCTTTCGCCGTCTTGCAAGCTTTTCCGCATCCGCTTTGTCCCGCAGTAAAACATGTGCACCGATAGGCGCGGGTGCAGACCTATGCGACGCGGAGCTTTCAGATGCAGGCGTTCCAGTTTCAAGTGGCAATTCTGGCTGCGGTTCGGGTTCCGGTGTGATCAAGACAGCCTCATTATCTTCCAACGCCATCGCATCCGGGTCGGTACCTGCGACAAACCAGACCGTATCACAGCGAGCACAGCTGACAGATCGCCCATTCGAGCCAATCGAGCCATCTTTTACCATATATTTTGTGGAACATTCGGGACAGGTCAGTATCATAAGAGCTCTAACAACTTCCGATTCAGTAAGGGTTACAGATAGATCGTGCCACAACAGGCCCAAAAGTCCAGATTGCCTGACCTTGTTAATTTCGAACGGGTTGCGCTTCGTTATGGCCGTGGCCCGGAAGTGCTGAGCGATGCAACACTTGATTTGCCGCAGGGCAGCTTCACCTTTCTGACGGGACCGTCCGGTGCAGGCAAATCTACGCTCCTAAAACTCTGCTATCTCTCCCTCATTCCCTCACGCGGGCTCATCCGAATGTTCGGGCGCGATAGTGCCTTACTGTCAAATGCGGAACGCCAAGCGATTAAGCGTCGGATTGGCGTGGTTTTGCAAGATTTTCACCTGATTGAGCATCTTTCTGTCTATGAAAATGTCGCCCTGCCCTTGCGCGTCTCGGGTCAATCCCGATCAAGCTATAATGAAGACGTCGTCGAATTGCTGCAATGGGTCGGCTTGGGTCACCGCATGCAGGCCTTTCCCCCCACACTCTCAGGCGGCGAAAAGCAGCGTTGCGCCATCGCTAGAGCCGTGATTGCTAAACCGGATCTTTTGATTGCGGATGAGCCGACAGGCAATGTTGATCCTGTGATCGGACGTAGGCTCTTGCGCTTATTTTCAGAAATGAACCGGATGGGCACAACAATCTTGATCGCCACACATGACACCCATTTGATCGATGAATTAGACGCACGGGTGCTTCGCATTGAAGCGGGCCGGATTTTCAAAGGGAAACCGGAATGAGTGCTGCACCGCAAGAAGCCCCGCTCCTGCCCGGCAAACTTCGCAATGCCCGCGCGCTTTGGATTGTTCTGATTATCATGGCATTTTTGGCAGGCTGCGCCCTACTCTTTGCGCGCGGGTCTCTGAGATTATCGGGGGATTGGCAATCCCAGCTTTCAAATACTCTCACCGTTCAAGTCATATTGGATAGTTCCGAGCGTTGGGCAGAACAAACTGACCTCGCCCGCACAACGCTTAACGACACTTTTCCAAGCGCTGATATTGAGGTTCTCTCTCAAGACGAGGCCAAAGACCTTTTGCGACCGTGGTTGGGCAACGCGACTTTACCCGAGAGCTTACCCATTCCCGCCCTCCTTAATGTCGTGGGAGAAGAGCTTTCTATCGCTGAGGCCCAATCCGCATTAGACGCCGCTGGCCTCTCAACCAATATAGATGACAATACCCGCTATGCGGATAGTTTGAGCGGAACAACGCGGCGATTGGTTGGTATCAGCCTCGCCACGCTGCTGCTTGTTTTGCTGGCAGGTATATCCGTGAATGTCTTTGCGACCCGCGCAGGCATGATCGCGCAAAAGGAGATTATCCGCGTCTTGGTCCAAGTCGGCGCCAGCGATAAATTCATCGCAAAGCTCTTTGTCACACAAGCCCTCCGACGCGGCGCGATGGGCGCGCTGATCGGATTGGGTTTGGTCGCCATGTTTTGGCTTTGCCTATCAATCTTTGGGGATTGGGGTGGTCTTGGATGGACAGGTCCGGTTGCAGGTCTTTCTGATATCATCTGGTTAGTCGGCTTAGGCCTGTTATTTGCCATTATTTGTGCAGCGGCGGCCGGTCTGACAGCGACGCAGCAACTCGCATTTGAGCGGAAACGTCTGTGAAGACTAAAGACGCACAGACACACTCTAAACGCCGGGGATGGGCGCGGTTTTTGGTCTTTTTGATCGTGGGGACATTATCTCTCATTCTTGGAGGCTTCATCGCATTCGCCCAATATGTGGATCGTATCAGCCCGCCCAAAAGCGTGAGCGCAGCAGATGGTATTGTCGTTTGGACAGGCAAAGGCGGCGGACGGTTACAAGCTGGCGTCGACTTACTGCAAGACATGAAAGGCGAACGACTGCTTATATCAGGTGTGCATGAAAATAATGGAACCGAGCAAATCTCTGACGTGACGGGCTTATCCTCTGATTTATCTGATTGCTGTTTAGATTTAGATTATGCCGCCAAAGACACGGTTGGGAATGCCCGTGAAACGGCGCGTTGGGCGTTGGCCTTGGATTATGACCACATCATCCTCGTAACCTCAGCATATCATATGCCGCGTGCTGAGGCTGAAATTTCCGCTGTGGCAGGACGCATACGGATTACGCCCTATCCGGTGGAACGTGCAGATACCCGCAAATGGTATAAATCCGCATCGAGAACAGAGCGTTTGTTTCAGGAATATTTGAAACTCTTACTCGTCTATGCGCGGGGACGCGACGGCAAAATTGAGCCGCCCGAATTGAGCGGCATGCCGGAAAATTAATCCGGATCAGAATCCAGAATGCGACGACGAATATCTCTCGTCTTGGCAAAACTATCTAACAGCGTATCGCCGTCATCCCAGCGGATCGCGCGCTTTAATGCGGTCAGGTCTTCAATAAAACGATCTACGACTTCCAATGTCGCCGTTTTATTCGTCAAGAAAACATCTCGCCACATCACGGGATCAGACGCTGCGATCCGTGTGAAATCCCGAAAACCGCCAGCGGAAAACTTCACGACTTCTTTGCGTGTGACCGTCTCCATATCAATCGCTGTGCCGACCAACGTATAGGCAATTAAATGCGGAAGATGCGATGTTGTCGCCATAACAATATCATGACGAGACGGTTCCATCACAACGACATCGCTGCCGAGGCTTTTCCAGAATGACGTCAAATGTTCAATCGCGTGTTCGACCGTGCCGTCTGTTGGCGTGAGGACACACCAGCGATCTTCGAATAATTCGGCAAAGCCTGATTGCGGACCAGAATTTTCAGTTCCCGCAATCGGATGGCCCGGAACAAAGTGAATATCGTCCCGCACATGCCCTGCCAAAGCGTCAACAAAATGACCTTTCACAGACCCCACATCGGTCAAGACTGCGCCCGCTTTCATAGAAGGCATAAGCGCCATCGCCGTTGTGGCAAGCCGCGCAGAGGGCGTGCATAAAATCACGAGATCAGCCTGAGCTGCAAAATGATCGGCAGGGCCATCTGCCACGCCATCGGCAATGCCCAATTGCGTTATCATTTTACAAGCCGCTTCAGACGTGTCCGCAATATAGATCGTCTCGCACTGGTTCTTCTGACGCGCGGCGCGTGCAATTGAACTGCCGATCAAGCCGCCGCCAACAATAAGTATGGTTTCAAATCGCATGATTATTGTCCAATCGGGCGCGGTAAGCAGCCAATGATACGGCGCGTTTCCGTCGGCTCAATTGCGTGGAAACCATCTAAGCTGAATAATCGAAACTTTCCGGTCTGGGCACGCAAAATCGCTCCGTTTGGGGCGGGCTCATCATCTGTAACACAAAGCAAGGTTTGATCGGCACCTGAGGGTGTTAAGACCACATCAGCAACGGCCACAGCTTGCGGCCAATCGCGACGTCCTGTCCGTGGTAATCCCGCCAAAATATGAAGGCCTTCCATCGCCCCACCCGGCCCCAAAGCTGTCCACCAATTGATCATACCCCCCGGCGGCGGCGCAGGCGCCGTCAGTACGGCCACACCTTCATCTTCGGCATGGCAAGCGGCCAAAGCTGCGCTAGTCGTTGGATAAGTCAGCACATCTAGTGCCGCACCGAAACGGTCTCTGACAAGCGACCAATTGGACAGCGCATCTCCTTCTAAGGCGACATGCAATCGCATCGGCCCTTGCGCAGCGAGGCTCGCACTCATGAGTTCCGCCCAGATTGTAGAGACGAGAGAAGCCTGCGTCGCTTCGGCTGCAGACGCCAACTGGCGCACATGGCTGTCTTCGCGCGAGGGTCGCCAGACTCGCATGCCGCCTTTGGCTTTGCGCACTTGCGCCGAGAGTTCGAGGCGCTGTGCAATCAAATCCAGCAATGCATTATCGACACGATCAATATCACGACGTACGGTTTCAATATTGGGAATTTCATCAGACATTAGGTCGCTTCACACTCTTCTTTTTAAAACGGGTCTGATTGAGCGCCGGAACACCCGCAAATTTCGGCCGGGCCACTTTTTGTCCATGACCAATTTCAGAAGGCGCATAAAGCCGCTTTATCGCTTCGACAAGGACTAGACCTGAAAAACCCGGCCAAACGGTTTCTCCAAATCGTTCCGCCCCGCGTAAAATGCTGGGTCGGGCACAGGCGCGGACAGGGGGTATATAGAGCGCATTCGCCGCGACGGTCGGCGTAAACTTCGCATTGCGGAGCGTATCTTTTAACTGCCGTCGGGAATAGGGGCGTCCCGCACCAAATGGCACGCTCTCTGCGCGCGCCCACATGCCGGACCGATTGGCGCATATGACAACAATCCGACCCTCAGGCGCGAGAACTCTATAAAGTTCTGACAAAGTCGCTTTGGCCGTCTCCGCTTCCTCAAGCGCATGGATGGCTAAGATGCGATCAAATTTCGCATCTGAAAAAGGGAGCGCCTGTTCCTGTGTAAGGACCGTTGCCACGCCGCGTTTGCCTTCATGCGCAATGGCGCCTTGCTCTTCCGGCATGGCCATCACTAAACGGTTGGTTCCCGCTTCATAAGGCGCGAGGTAAGGCCAAGCATAGCCGTAACCCAACACGTTTTTCCCTGCCAAATCCGGCCATAGTGCGTTTAAACGGCGAGACGCCATATCCCGCGCTGCCAATCCCAGAGGGCTGGCATAGAATGTTTCTAATTGTGTTGCGGTCTGACGCATAATGCAGACTTAGATTAAGACGCTCGCTTTTGCCAGCTTGGGGCCGCAGATGGGACGCCAAACATAAAGCCTTGTAAATAATCGACACCCAAACGGCGCAAAATATCGGCATCTGCACGATCATCCACCATTTCCGCCACAGTATTCACGCCAAAGGTTTGCGCCAAATCGACCATGATGCGAATAAAGGTCTGCTTATTGTGGTCCGTGGCAATACCTTGAATGAGAGTCCCGTCTATTTTGATTGTGTCGGCTTCAATGGCCATCAAATTCTGGAAGGTCGTATATCCTGAGCCAAAATCATCAATGGCAAAACGGCATCCTAGCGCCCGCGCTTCATTGGAGAACGCACTCGCCTTTGCCGGATCATCCAGAGCGACGGTTTCTGTTAGCTCCAACGTGATCTGCTCCGCACGCGGCCCCAAGGCTTTTAGGGCTGTGATATATTCTGCGGCTGTTCGTTCGTCTTTTACGGTTCCCGCAGATACATTAAGAGCCAGATGAATATCTGGGTCTTTCAGGAATGTTTCTGACGCTAATTCCAAAGCCCGACGATCCAGCAAATGCACAAGGCCCAAACGCTCAGCCGCCATGATAAAGCGGCCCGCGCTGACGAGTTCACCATCTTCGCGCCTGAGGCGCAGCAGGCATTCATAATGATGGAGCTGTGAAGTTTTCGCTTCAAGAATGGGTTGAAAGGCCAGTTGGATGCGACGTTGGTTCAAGGCGTCTAAAATATCTTGGGCTGTCGTTTCACGCGATGGCGAAATATCTTTCACCGCCATGGCCGCTTCATAAACACATAATTTGTTAGAACCCGCGCGATTGAGCGCAATTTGAGACTGGGCCAAGGCTTCGGACGCGGTTTTCGCATGAATTCGCATTTGCGTCGACCCAATCGCAAGTTTAGCAGAAAGGGGGCCTTGCGGTGTTTGTATTGGTGCGTTTTCAAGCAAGAGAGTCAGGCGATCAGCAATCGCGCTCACATCTTCTTCCGATGTGTCATATAAAACTAATCCGAACTCTGCGCCCTCAATTCTACCTACGACGTCTGGGACGCGCACAATTTGAGACAAAAGCCGCGCGAAGTCTTTCAGCACGCGGTCTCCGGTCTCATACCCATACACTTCATTTATATCTTTTAGGTTTTTGAAGCGCAAGCGCAGGAATGCCCCCTCCCCGCCCTGCCGCTGGGTCAGAGCTGCTAAATGCTCCAGCGCGCGTGTCAGCACATCCTGATTAGCAATTTCGGTGAGGTCATCATGTCTCGCTAAAAACGTGGTGCGCGCATCCGCTCGTTTTTGCTGCGTCACATTTCGAATGACGCCTTCAATTTCTGACGGCTTATCCTTGATACCAGAGCGACGACGGCCGGATTCTTCGATCCAAATCTGTTCGCCCTGTGAGGTTTGCCACGAATAGGTCAATTTATACGCTGCGCCGTCCCATGTAAGACGACGTATAGCATTTTCCCGTGCGCGAGCGTCATGGGATGAGAGGCGGGCATTCCAATCGGCATAGCTATGAGGGATATCTCCGCGTGGACAGGACAAGACATCCATGGCCTGCGAGCGAGGTTCAAAGTGAATGAGATCGAGATTTGATATGCGGAACGGCACAGCCCGCAATAAAGACAAAGTGACGTCTTCCTCCCAAGCGCTCGCAAGACGCGCAACGCGATCCGCTTTAGAGACCTGCTTATCCATGTCGAGGCGGCCTATTCAGACGTTTGAAAATATCTCGGCTTACGATCATTTGATCATTCGCCATAACCGTCGACCATCGCAAAATCCCGACGCGCGGCCGCAATCGTGACCATGAAGCCCGCCATAACGTCTAAGAGAGTCATGGTCATAATCATGAAAAAGACGGATGTGGCAAAAGCAGGAAAGAGCAAAAACTCAACGAGACACACAACAAATAAAATGAGTGAGAAAGCATGATTCATCACCGCAGCTCGCCCAACCCCTGTTGATTTCAGCAATTCAAAAAACAGAACGAGTAAGGACCCAGCGACCAAAGCATGACCTGGTGTTATGTGCCATGTGACACCACTCGTCATGGGAATCGCAAAAACATCTTTGTCCAAATGAGCGCGCATATCTTCAACGGTAGAGAGCGTCGCCCCGCCGAGGGCGAGGATATTATAAATCACCACGGGGATGATCATCAGCGGAAAAACTGTAAAAAATCGCACGGCGCGTTCTCGAATCAAATGGTTGAGGGAACAATACCCCCCTAACCATTTACGAGATGTTAACCTTAAGTGCTAAGCCGCTTAAAGCTCGTCGACCCCGCCCGGCAGCTTCATCCGTTTCCGTAACCAGATCACACCGCGCAAGTCTGCAATACTGACCTTTAACCGGCCAAAATTCGTATATTTGCTGACCCCAAATTCACGCGCCCGATGGTTTACATCTGCAAATTCAATCGCGTAACCTTCCCGCAACATCAACGCAGGGATATAACGATGGATATGATCGAAATAGGGAAGCGCTAAAAAAGCGTCTTTGCGGAAGAGTTTCAATCCACAGCCTGTATCATCCGCATCATCTTTCAAGAGACGCTTCCTCACGCCGTTACCAAAGCGAGACGCGAGCTTTTTAGCCGCTGAGTCAATGCGTTTGGCCCGCCTCCCCCCAACCATGGCAAGCACGTCGGGCGCGTCTGGGCGGGTGAGTTGTTGATAGAGCGCAGGTATATCTGCCGGATCGTTCTGACCATCACTATCCAATGTCGCGATAATCTCTGCTCGGGCTGCGCGAACGCCGGACCGTACACCACGGGATTGCCCAGAATTCTGTCGATGGGACAAAACACGTAAATATGGAAAACGCGATTTCATCTCAACCAAAACAGATTTCGTAGCATCCGTCGAGGCATCATCAATGAAGATCATTTCATATGGCAGATCAGACAATGCCTTCGCAATCTCTGACGCCAGATTCTCAACATTCTCTGCCTCGTTAAAGGCCGGAACAACCACAGACAAAAGCGGTACAACGGGTGTATCAGATGGATCAACTGGGTGTGGCATAGTGGCCTCATGTCATGAAAACTCTAACTGATCAAAGGTGAAAATACTTTTCCGCACTCGCCTGATAGGATAGGTCCAATTTATGTTGTTCAGTCTTACAAAACGTCGTTGGCACGTTATCTGTCTCTCCTTTCTGACGCTGGCGTTCATGGTGACAGGTTTATCAAGCCTGCCCGTGATAGACCGCGATGAAGCCCGCTTCGCACAAGCCAGCGTGCAAATGGCTGAAACCAACGATCTCATGAACATCAAATTTCAAGACGAGGCCCGGAATAAAAAACCGGCGGCCGCCTATTGGGCGCAAACGGCCATGATCAAAATTTTTGCCCGCGACGGTGAAAACCGAATATGGGTGCAGCGCCTCCCGTCAGTTCTCGCTGCGCTTATCACAGTTTTGGCGCTATATTGGGGCAGCCTGCGCATGGTCGGGCGAAAGGCAGGCTTTATTGCCTGCGTCCTTCTCGCAACGTCTCTCATCTTCGTTTTCGAAGGGCATGTTGCAAAAACAGATGCTTTGCTCTGCGCATCGACGACGATTATGTTTGCCAGCCTTGGGCGTTTGCGAAGTGGTCCCGGCAAAATCGAAGTTTGGGCTTTTTGGATCGCGCTAGGCCTATCTATCATAATCAAGGGCCCTATTGGTCCTGTGTTAGCGATCTTATCCTTATTCACCCTTTGGATATGGGACCGAAACTTAAGATGGGCACGACCTTTGTTGAGTTGGGGTGCTATAGCCATTTTCATTCTGATTTGGCTGCCATGGGCCATCGCAATGTTCGTTATCACTGACGGCGCATTTTTTATAGAGAGCTTAGGTCAAGATTTCGGCGGCAAGGTCATATCCGGCCAAGAAGGTCATGGTGCACCGCCGGGCTCTCATTCCGCCGCCATATGGCTCACGCTTTGGCCTGCAAGTCTGTTTCTCATTCCAGGCCTGTCCTATGCGATAAGCTCGGTAAAGTCTGCTCAAGAAAACCCAATCATAAGGTCCATGAAATTTTCACTCTGTTGGGCTGTTCCCTTTTGGATTTTGATTGAAATTATGCCGACAAAACTGCCGCATTATGGCTTACCGATATTCCCGGCTTTGTGTCTGATGATCGGCGTCTCCATCATCGCCATGGAACAGTTAACTGGTTTTTTAAAATCACGAATTTTTGGCGGTGTGATATTTATCTTGGTGTCGAGCGTTCTGTTAGGCGGATTGGTCATCGCACAAAATCTCTACGGTAACGCGCAATCATCTTTATTCGTCTATGTTATTTGCGGTGCTTCATGGATTTGTGCGCTCTTAGCAGGCGTCAGCCTTTGGATGAGGAAGCTACCCTTATCTCTTTACAGCGCACTCTTATCCTCAATCATCGCGATGCTGGGCACTTATGGTTATATCTTACCAAACCTCACCGAGCTAAACACATCTGAACGCCTTGCCGTTGAACTGGAACGTTTTGCACCTGACACTGACAGTGAATTCATTCATAGTCCACAATTTTCAGAACCGAGCCTTGTCTATCACATAGGCAAGGACATAAATCTTAAAGCTGAAGATGTGAGCTTATCTGATGGGAGCCTTGTCATTCTCAACACGCGCCGTGAAGAAACGATTCCTTTAAGTAAGGTTTTAGCAAAATCTGCGAGGAAACGTGGCCGCTGTATTGCAGCATCTAACCCAGTCAAAGGTTTCAATTACTCCAAGGGCGCACCGCTTACGCTAGTTATTTTGAAGGAGGTGCCTTGTGAGGGGCCGCTCCAGACAGCGCCGCTCTAAAAGACAGAACATAAGCGCGCCCCAATATGGCACCTGCCATAAAAGGGGCAGCAAGAATTGTCAGCACTTTGGATGTGAGCCCGGGCTTATAATTCCAGAAATAGCGGAGGAAGCCTTTTAGTTTTTCTTTTTCGATCCAAATGCGGGGCACTCTGGATGTTGATCCGTAATGCATGACGGTTGCTCCGGGAACAAAGCCGACCTCTCCGCCCATTTGTCGCGCCCTGCGGCAAATTTCGATGTCTTCAACATGTAAGAAATAGCGTTCGTCAAACCCGCCCATTTTTTCAAAGCTAGGACGATCCGTCATTAAGCAAGCCCCTGAAATGGTATCAATCAGTACAGGATGTGTAGGCAGGGGGTCTGTTTCGCGATGAATTGACCGAAGCCCCGGAATAAATTCTAAAATCGGTAAGAAACCAACAAGCGCAGATAGAGGCGTCAGCGCGCGGCGACGGGCACCGCGTTGCTCTTGCCCTTTTTCATCACGGAGCAAACCACCCGTTATCCAAGGCTCTATGAGGCTATCGCCTGCATTTGCCAATTGACGCGCAGCGCCCTTCGCAATGACGGCATCAGGATTTAAAAACAACAAATAATGCCCGGTTGCTAACTTAGCGCCATAATTACATCCCCGCGCAAATCCAATATTTCCATGGCCTTGTAAAAATCGGACGCGTGTTCGTTTCGCCGTGAGTTGAGATAATCTTGCGCGTGCGTTCTCTGTATTTCCATTATCAACAACGATAAGCTCATGTATGTCGCGATCAGCGAGCACCGCTGTTATCGCCTCCATAAGCGCGGGTCCCGTCATATAGGAGACCATAATAACACTTACAGGCCGTTTTCTCGCCGCTTGAGGTGGCTGAGAAACTTCACTCTCGTCTTCTTTGGTAGTTTTGCCACCACCGATCGGCATCGTGACGATCATCGTGTATTCCCAACTCTATGCGCCCCATGAGTAATACTCACTTACTCATCCTGTAGTCGCAATTTAACATAAGTGTAAAGGAAATTTAGCCTTAATTATTAGTAGGTTTACAGAACGCAGGTTGAATTTTGCCGACTTTGTGATGAAAGGCACAATAAACTAGCAGCAATAGCAATTAATGCCCACCACCAATGCTGCCAAACGCCAACAGTGACAGTGCCACATGCTGCCGTTGATACGATTAAACCTGTTGTGAAAACTGCCTGAAGGGGCGTCTCACACATCTTAAGTACTATTTTCATCAAGCTCATTAAAAAACCGACTGATAATAAGACACCCACAAGTCCTGTTTCCAACCAGATATGTAGACCGATATTGTGGGGATGCATTGACATCACAACAATATCGCGACCATCAGGTGCCCGAAATGTGAGCTCTTCATAAGCCCGCGAGGCATCAAAACCATGTCCGAATAAGGGAGCTTTGGGGATCAATTCCCAACTATAGGCCCACATGCGCAGTCGGTGTTCCCATGATAGAGGGAGTTTGCGCATCAACTCAACATCTGCAAGTGACGAGAGTATTCCCACAAGTGGCGCGAGGGCGATGGTTGTAATCGCGAAAAAGAACGCGAGCATAATGCCGAGTTTCGGCCTCTGATAAGCCAGTCCGGCAAATACACCTGCCAATATAATCGCTGGAAGTATGACCGATAGGTTATTGAGATAAGCCGAGATTGAAAGCCCCATAAAGGCCGCCAGGGCCACCGCCCATCCGCGTTTAATGCGAAGCATTATTAAAGCTGCAACCGGCCATAGCAGTAATGCGTAACTGACTTGGCCACGCCCTAGATTCATTTCCGCGTCACCACGCCGTTTAATCGGATCTTCCCCTAATCTGAGGGGATCCCCCATAAGCGACAAGGCATAGTTACTGGCTGAATCAATCAACATCACCAGAACACCACAAAGTCCCACTGATATCACCGCCCAAACTAGAGCTTTTTTAAGCGTTTCAGGCAGATTCAAACATATAACAGGAATGAAAAGTAAGGTGAAAACCAAACCAAATAGAATAGAGGCGTGCCCGCCCCAAAAATCTGAATCCTTGGGGCTCCAAAGCGTCGAAAGCCATGCCCAACTTAAGAAGGCTAAGAGAAAAACAGGCCAAAGCGATTTTAGATATTGCGGCAGGCGGCGATCCATCACGCAAACAAGCAAACCGAATAATCCGATCAACAATCCAGCAACTTGAAACCCTTTGCCGCCAGCGATTGCCAAGATTGGCATCAATATGACTGTCAGCCAGAGCCAAACCTGCCCGACCCTATCCAGGCCTTTGACCAATAACGATCTCAAGGGATTATCCCCGCCGCTGATCGGGCGGGGTCGCTTCATCAGTCAGGGTTGAAAGCGCTTCTTCAACGCTCAAGATCGTCTGATCGCGTGAGCCCAAACGGCGAATGGCGAGTTTATCCTCTTCCATTTCCTTACGCCCGACGACGGCAATCACCGGAATTTTACGGTCGGCAGAGAGCTCGCGGATTTTGTAATTGATCTTCTCATTACGCACATCCAGCTCTGCACGAAGTCCGGCCGCTTTCAACTTGGCCACGACCTCTGCGGCATAGTCATCCGCATCTGACGTAATTGTCGCGACAACGACTTGCACAGGCGAGAGCCAGAGCGGGAATTTCCCGGCATAGTTTTCGATCAAGATACCGAGAAAACGCTCGAAGGAACCCAAGACGGCGCGGTGCAACATGACCGGCGCATGTTTCTTATCATCTTCCCCGATATAGGATGCATTAAGGCGTTCCGGCATATTTGGGTCGAGCTGGATCGTCCCCGCCTGCCATTCCCGGCCAATCGCGTCGCGCAGCACAAAGTCCAGCTTTGGCCCGTAAAAAGCACCGTCGCCTTCATTGAGTTCGACTTCCAGGCCCGACGCATCGGCCGCCGCTTTCAGCGCCGCTTCGGCATTATCCCAATATTCATCCGATCCAACCCGCATATCCGGACGGGTGGAGAATTTCACCTTCACATCGTCAAAGCCGAGATCGGCATAGACCGATTTCAGCAATTCCGTGAAGCCCTTCACCTCATCCGTGACCTGCTCCAGCGTACAGAAAATATGCCCGTCATCCTGCACAAAGCCCCGCACCCGCATCAGCCCATGCAGCGCGCCAGACGGCTCGTAACGGTGACAGGAACCAAATTCCGCGAAACGCACAGGCAGATCGCGATAGGATTTCTGACCTTGGTTAAAGACCTGAATATGACACGGGCAGTTCATCGG
>CAZBDT010000021.1:0-241 GCA_964490745.1 uncultured Algimonas sp. | reverse complement strand
AATGGCCTGAGGCTTCCCAGAACTTGCGGTCCATGAGCTGCGGCGTCTTAATTTCATTATAGCCATATTCGCGCTGACGCCGCGCCATATAGGCCATGAGTGTTGTGTAGAGCGTCCAGCCATTTGGATGCCAAAAGGCTTGGCCCTGCGCCTCTTCTTGGAAATGGAACAGCTCCAGCTGACGCCCCAAGCGACGGTGATCGCGCGCTTCGGCTTCTTCAATTTGTTTCAGATGCGCGTC
>CAZBDT010000020.1:10651-26932 GCA_964490745.1 uncultured Algimonas sp. | reverse complement strand
GGCCTATCAGCCTTTATCGCGTTGGCGGGCGCCTTGACAGGCCTGCGCGGCAAAGGCGGCTTTCTTGCTATCTTCATAAGCGCGCCGCTTCTAGTACCACTCTTAATCTTCGGCGTCGCTGCATCACAAAATTACGTCAATGCAGGATGGGCTGCGGTAGAATTTCGCGCTCTTCTTGGCTTGTCCTTACTGGCTTTAGCCTTATCTATACCCGCAATAGCTGCGGCACTTTCAGTTAATACGGATCGCTAAATGCGAATACTCTCATATCTCGCCAATCCCGCACGGTTTCTGCGGTTCTCTCGCTTTGCAACGCCCATCAGTGGATGGTTAGCCTTGGGCTTTATGAGTGTCGGCCTTATCTATGCGCTCTTCCTATCCCCTCCAGCAGTGGAACATGGAGAGGCTGTCCGCATGATGTATGTCCATGTTCCGGCGTCATGGTGCGCCATGACCGCTTATGCAGGGATCGCATTTGCCAGTCTGATCAGTTTCGTGTGGCGGCATAATCTAGCCGATAGTGTCGCACGCTCCCTCGCCTTACCCGGGGCTGCCTTTACATTTCTGGCACTCGTCACGGGTAGTTTATGGGGACGACCTGCGTGGGGAACGTGGTGGCAATGGGATGGCCGCATGACGTCGGTTTTGGTGCTGCTCTTCATATATATTGCTTATATGGCGATTTGGAACATTACCGCAGACCGCCGACAGGCCTCTCGTCTCGCGGCTATCTTGGCAATGGTGGGGGCGCTAAACCTACCGATCATCAAGTTTTCCGTGAATTGGTGGAATACGCTGCATCAGCCTGCAACTATTTCAGAGCCTGGTGCACCTGGATTGCCAATAGAATTACTAACACCTCTCCTCCTCATGACATTGGCCTATACCTTCCTCTTGGCTTGGTTCGCGCTCAGAGGGACAGAGGCCGAACTGGCCACATTGAAACAACAACGCGCCCAACAAACACGTCCAGCGACAGTAAAATTGGAGGACGTCAGCTCATGATTGATTTTGGGAAAAACACGGTCTTCATCTTGTCTGCTTATGGCATTTCGCTTTTGACACTCGGAACCTTAGTCATCTTGACGTTGCGGAAACCCAGACGATGACGGATCTAGGCCCCACGCCATATGAGCGTATCACCACACTTATGGACCTCCTTCGCGCGGAATGCCCATGGGATAGCCAGCAGAGCTTTGAAACAATAGCGCCCTACACAGTTGAGGAAAGCTATGAAGTCATGGACGCCATTGAACGCAAGGATATGGCGGACCTGAAAAACGAACTTGGCGATCTCCTTTTCCAAGTCTTGTTCCATTCTAAATTGGCGTCTGAAATAGACGCGTTTGACTTTACAGATGTATGCGATGGTTTGGTCGAGAAGATGGTTCGTCGTCATCCTCATGTTTTTGAGGGGACGGAAAAGCCTGATTGGGATGAGATCAAAGCCGCTGAGCGAAAAAATGATGGGCAAGAGAGAACATTGGACGGTGTAGCCCTGTCACTCCCCGCTTTGATGCGTGCCGAAAAACTTCAGAAACGTGCTGCTAAGCGTGGCTTTGATTGGCCGGACATCGAAGGTCCGATTGAAAAATTACGAGAGGAAATAGAAGAAGTCAGCCAAGCCGTTACGACGCAGAATCAGGCAGAGATAGAATCCGAGATCGGAGACTTGCTGTTCTCAGTCGTCAACCTCGCTCGCAAACTCAAGGTCGAGCCTGAAGCGGCACTCAGGAATGCGAACACAAAATTCACGCGACGTTTCAATGCGGTAGAAGACATGGCTGACCCGAGTTTAGAGGCACTGTCACTCGATGAGATGGAAGCTCTTTGGCAAGCGGCCAAACAGGATGGGCTTTAATTTACGATCAGCTCTTTATAGCGGGCCAAGAATTTCCCTGCATCAGACTCTGAAAGGCGCACCTGCATTGTCGCAACGCCGCCCTCACCCGGCTCGTCACGAAGAACTTGACCGTTTTGATGGAGCCAAGCTCGCGCCGAGAAAAAGGCAGGTGTCACGCATATATTTAAAATATGATCATTTCGTGTCAGGACTTCTTCAATACCGCGCTCTAAATCCGGAATGCCTTCCCCGGTCAGACATGAAATTTCAAAGGCGTCAATCATATCCGCATAAGTCCGCGAGGCTGATGCACGCTCTGACAAATGTCTGGCTTGATCCTCATTTAAGAGATCGGTTTTATTCCACACCTCAATAATCGCCTGACTATGTTCGGGTCCGGCTTCGATCTGATCCAACACATCCATCACCTCTTCGCGGCGGCGTTCTGCCAGTGGATCTGACATATCGCGGACATGAATCAGAAGGTCAGCTTCTTTGACCTCTTCAAGCGTCGCACGGAAAGCTGTTATAAGTGATGTCGGCAAATCCGAGATAAACCCGACAGTATCCGACAGGACAGCTGTTTGCCCACTGGGAAGCGGTAAGACGCGATGTGTTGTATCCAGCGTGGCAAATAACATATCTTTCGCTAAAACACCGCCCTTCGTGATCTTGTTAAATAAGGTCGACTTTCCAGCATTTGTGTAGCCGACTAGCGCAACGACCCGCTCCGGCGCGCGTTGTCTGGATTTACGTTGTAACCCGCGCGTCCGGCGAACGCCGTCTAATTTCCGCTTTAGACGGGTCATCTTGTCATTAAGAACGCGGCGATCACTTTCAATTTGGGTCTCGCCCGGACCGGCAAGACCGCCCGTCCCACCGCGTTGCCGCTCCAAATGGGTCCAAGTCCGTACAAGACGCGAACGCTCATAGCCGAGGCGCGCTAATTCAACTTGTAGCCGACCCTCTTTCGTCGCGGCACGCAGGCCAAAAATTTCGAGGATAAGACCCGTACGGTCAATCACTTTGACCTTCAATATCCGCTCGAGGTTACGCTGTTGAACGGGAGTCAGGGAGGCATTCACAATCAGTAAGGAAAGCTCTTCACCTGCAATAGCAGACGCCATATCGTCGATCTGCCCCCCTCCGAAGAAGTTGGAGCTGCGGATGTCACGGATTGGAACAATACGCGCAGAAATAGGATCAACGCCCAAGGCTTCAGCCAAGCCTTTGGCCTCATCTAGATCATACTCAGCATCAGAGGCCCGATTATCGGCAAATCTAGGGTGCGCAACAAGCGCACGATCGCGCTTTACGACGTGTTCAACCATTTGGGCCTAAACTGCCTTAATCTTCGTCAACGGGATCATGAAGTATAACAGGGCCACCTGGCATGATCGTTGATATTGCATGTTTATAGACCAGTTGGACCTGACCATCACGACGCAACAAAACACAGAAATTATCAAACCACGTGACAACACCTTGCAACTTAACACCATTCACCAAGAAAATAGTCAGCGGTGTTTTTGTCTTTCTGACGGTGTTTAGAAAAGTGTCTTGAAGATTTTGATTGCGATCAGACATAGCGCGCTCCTTTAATATTTTTATTTCGACTACAGCATGAGGTCAGAAGCATTGCCCCGCTACGGCCTTCGCCATCTCATGTCTTAGCAATCCAGCCTTTTCAAGCACCAAATCCTTCGAATATGTTAAATTGTCGCAAAGGATGCTAGGGCTTCCAGAAATTAGGCAGGATAAGCGCCAGAGCCGCCAAAACCTCCATCCGTCCCAGAAGCATTAAGACGATGCTGACACTCATTTGGCCATTTGTGAATTGCGCATAAGTCAATCCTGATTCGGGTAATGTTAGCCCTAGTAAAGGCCCAACATTTGACAGACTCGCAGCTGATGAAGCGATCGCGTCATCCAAGCCCAGCCCAACAACACCAAACGCCGCTATGCCCACGCCAAAGGCCAGAGTATAAGCGAAAAAATACATCCAAATGGATAAGAAGGCACTGTCCGGAATGATACGATTTCTGAAAGAAACCGGTATAACGCGTGACGGATGAGACAGGCGGGACAATTCGGTGCCCAAATGCCTGAACAACAACAATATACGAATGAGTTTGACACCGCCCGCAGTCGAAAGCGCTGAACCACCTGTCAATGCAAATGTAATTAAAATAACGGGAGGAATGAGATCAAGACTGATAACCTGATATTGAAAACCTGCAGAACTTACAAAAAATGCGCTGTCGAGAATAAGGTCGCCAAAACTCGACAAGCCCGAAAATAAAACTCCGATCAAAACCAAGATGAAGAGGATTACGAAAAGCGCTCTATGTTCAACGTTCAAAATCAAACGAGCTACACTTCTAGCTTTGCGTAGTCGCAACATATCCCAGATAACGGCCAAATTCATTGCTCCAAACACGCATAGTATCGCCAGTACAGTTGCTGCAAAGGGCGGCACATAAAGTTGTAAAGGGCCAGCTCTCGGAGTCAGCCCCCCCGTACTTACACCACTTAAAGCAAGGCAAAGCGCATCAAATGTAGAGGTCCCTCCAAGAGTCATGAGAATGAATCCAATTAGCGCCAAGAACAGATAAACTCCTGCGACAAGCGTTCCAATTTTACTCAATCGGTTAAAGAGCTTCCCCCCCTGCAATGTAAATAACATTGATTTATGAACGCCCGTACCCGTCTGATTTACCGCAGCCAAAATCACCACTGCAAAAGTTGCAACACTTACGCCGCCAATCCATTGAACCAAAGAACGCCAAAACAAAAGTATAGGCGATAACTCATCCGGATTAAGGCTGGACGCACCTGTTGTGGTAAAGGCAGAAACACTTTCAAAATAAGCCGCTAATATCGTTGGGCTTGCCCCCATATAACGAAATGGCAAACTAAGTATGGCTGGCATCAGAAGCCAAAATAATATCAAAAACAGCAGAGCTTCTGATTTCGTCTCTCTCGAGTCAAAACCCTCTGACAACATGATAAGGAGGTAGCCAAAAACACCGACACTGATGCCGAATGAAGCCATGTGTATAGCGCCGGAAAAGTCACGCGCAAATAATGCGACGAGCGAACTCACTCCGAATAAGGCTGTGCAAAGGAGAAGCGTCCGCCCGATCCAAAACAAGATACGATTGATCGACATAAAAGCTTAGTAATAATCGGATGACACACGGAACATTGAGACAATCCTGTCCAATGCGCCTTTTTCAGCCATAAGAACGACGCGGTTTCCGGGACGCAATATATGGGATGGAGATGGCGGCAAAACATCACCATCTGCAATAATGGCTCCCACAGCGATACCTTCACCCATAGCGACATCACTTAACTTTTTCCCCGCCATTGGGGACGTATCCAAGATTTCGCCCTCTATCACCTCTGCACCGCCTTGATCTAATGCGTAGACTTCCAGAATACGTCCACGTCTGACGTGCCGTAAAATCGAGGATATTGTAGAAGCTCGGGGATCAATAATCATATCAATACCCAGCTCCGATTGCATTTCCTGCATAGACACTTCATTTATAAGACTGATTGTCGCTTTCGCGCCTAGTTTTTTAGCCTGCACGGTAGACAAAATATTTACGCTATCATTATCTGTCAGGGCAATCACCATTTCCGCATTCGGAACACCGGCCTCCTCTTGGATTTCAGATGACATAGCATCACCATTGAGAATAACGGTACGGCTCAATTGCTCAGCAGCTTTTTCAGCCCGCGCCTTATCGCGTTCTATGACACGAACCCGCATGCCAGACTGACCTTCCAGCTTTTCTGCAACATAGGTTCCAATATTCCCGCCACCAATAATAACAATGTGGCGCGCTTGGGCCTGATGCGATCCCAGGACTTCCATAAGTCGTGTGGAATGGGCAGATTGCGTAACAATATAGGCCCTATCTCCAACCTCCAACGGGTCATCTGGAGTTGGCGCAAATAATTCGCCGTCACGTTCAATGCCAACAACTGCCGCATGAAGCCCGGTGAACAAATCGGGGATCTGTCGTATGGGTGTCTGGATGACCGGGCAATCGTCTTGGATTTCAACACCGAGCATTTGCACTGCGCCATCCCCAAATGGAACAACGTTGAAGGCGCCCGGCGTATTTAATCGACGTAAAATAGACTTACCAATCTCTATCTCTGGAGAGATAATGATATCAATTGGCATATTTTTTCGGGAATACAAATCATTCCATTGGCTGTCGAGATAGCTTTGAGCGCGTACGCGTGCAACTTTTGTCGGAACGTTAAAGAGTGAATGCGCAACCTGACACGCCATCATGTTGACTTCATCCGCATAGGTCACGGCGATAATCATATCACAATCTTGCACACCTGCTCGGACCAAGACGTCAGGATGGCTGCCATGACCAACAATACCCTGAACATCAAGTTCAGTTGTAATGTATCGTATGAGCTCTGGCGATGTATCAATGATGGTAACAGTATTGCGTTCCAACGACAGGCGGGATGCCAGCCCATAACCAACGCGTCCTGCACCACAAATTATGACCCGCATGCGAGAATCCTAGCTACAGCGGATTAACCGTCCCGCCCAGTCGTCCCTAAACCTAGCGACTTGAGTTTGCGATGCAAGGCCGAACGCTCCATTCCGACGAAGTTCGCTGTGCGTGAAATATTACCGCCAAAACGGTCAATTTGCGCTTGCAAATATTCGCGCTCAAAATGTTCACGTGCATCACGAAGAGGCATGGCTATAATCTTATCATTGTCTTGTGAGTTATTGCCGGACCTAACCACTGACACTTCTTTCGGTAGAGTTGCCAGCGTAATGGGTTGCGTTGGTTCCCCAGTCGCCAAAATCAGGAGGCGTTCAACATTATTTCGCAATTGACGCACATTGCCTGGCCAATCATGTGCCTGTAGCGCCGCCATTGCATCATCGCCAATCTTTCGAGCTGGCAGTCCCGTCGACGCCGCTAATTCTCCGATAAAATGCTCAACTAAAGCCGGGATATCCTCTCTACGCTCAGACAGTTTTGGCGCATGAAGGGGCATGACGTTTAACCTATGATACAAATCCTCCCGAAATTTACCCATTGAAACATCTTTTATCAGATCGCGCGAGGAACTGGTAATGACCCGAACATCGACCTGAACATCATCTAATCCGCCCACACGGTTAAAGCGCTGTTCAACCAATAAGCGAAGGAGTTTCCCTTGAGTTTCCAAAGGCATATCTGCGACTTCATCCAGATATAGGGTACCGTTATGCGCTCGCTCTAAAAGACCTGTCTTTTGAGGAACATCCGGACCAGTCGCCTCAACACCGAACAGCTCCTCTTCCACGCGCTCGGGCACCATCGAAGCCGCGTTGACGGCCTTGAAAGGACCATTTGATCGATTAGATTGACTGTGTAGCAATCGCGCTAACAATTCTTTACCCGTGCCCGAAGCCCCCGTAATTAACACGCGAGAATTCGTCGCCGCAATACGTCCAATTTTCTGGCGAAGCTGAGCGATGGAAGCGGAAGTTCCAACGAGCTTATCGACTGTTTGTGTTTTCCCTTTTAATTCCTCATTCTCCTGACGAAGCCTCGCATTCTCTAAAGCACGTATAGCAGTTATAAGCAGTTTTTCAGCTTTGAAGGGTTTGACAATATAATCAAAAGCGCCTTTGCGGATTGCTGAGACCGCAGTTTCGACCGTTCCATGACCCGAAATTACAATGACGGGCAAGTTCTTATAACGCGATTTTAAAGCTGCTAATAACTCAATGCCATCCATTTTCGAGCCCTTAAGCCAGACATCCAACACGACTAAGCTCGGTTTACGCATTTTGACGGCCTCAAGTGCATCTTGGGACGTTGCCGTCTCACGCACTTGATAACCTTCATCTTCTAAAATACCGGAAATCATAGCGCGAATATCGTCTTCGTCTTCAACAATCAAAACATCAGATGTCATAAGACCTCGCTTTGTTTAATCTCAATGATACCCCTAAAATCGTAGTCTTGGGGAAGGTGTATAATTGCCCGCGCGCCTTGTGCATCCTCGCGGGCTTCTAATTTCAGTTGTCCGCCGTGATCCTCGACAATGCGTTTCACGATCGCGAGACCTAAGCCTGTGCCCCCATCTCGTGTTGTTACATATGGCTCCATCAGCCGATCCACATCTTTAAAGGGCCACCCTGGCCCATTATCCGTAAAATGAATTTCTAAATCAGACTCCGTATCCATAACTTCAATTCTGACTTCCCCACGAAAACGACTTGAGACACCAGCTTCCATTTTACGCTGCACGGCCTCACCTGCGTTCTTTAAAACGTTTGTGAAAGCCTGAACGAGGAGTCTTTCATCACCGCGAACAAATTTACTTTTCGGCCACCGACCTTTTCTTCGAAATTGAATTTCTGGAAAACTTACACCCTGTGCAAATATAGTATCTTCTAATACACCGACGATGTCCGTAATAGTCAGTTCGGGAGACGGCATGCGTGCAAAAGCCGAAAACTCATCTACCATCTGCTCAAGACTGCCAACTTGGCGAATGATGGTCTGCGTACAATTTTGGAATGTTTGACGATCAGATTTAATTTCATCAGTATATTTACGCGCCAAGCGTTCTGCGGATAGTTGAATGGGCGTGAGCGGGTTTTTGATCTCATGCGCAATGCGTCGTGCCACTTCACGCCAAGCGGAATGGCGTTGTGCAGAAACTAAACGCGTCATATCATCAAAGGTTAAAACCCAGCCCGTGTCATTACGTGCCCCCATATAAGCGGATACATGGAGATCGAAAATACGACTCCCACCCGCCATATCCACAGTCACCTGATCTTCTGCATTAGACGTAATAGCCTCACGAGCTTTAGCGAATGTTGGCGCAAATTCTGCCAATACACTCGATAATGGCTGACCGACGATACCGTCGCCCCTATCTTCCAGTAATTTTTTAGCCGCGTCATTATAGAGCGTAATCTTGCCTTGCTGCGTGAGGCCTATGACGCCCGCCCGTACACCTGACAAGACGGCTTCCGAAAATTGCCGCCTTTGTTCGGACAGATCATGTTCACGCACAAGTTCGTCGCGTTGGGTTTCTAATTGGGTTGTCATCCGATTAAATGCAGAGCCCAAATCAGAAATTTCTCCCCACTGCCCGGTTACTGAAACTCTCGCCCCCATATCTCCTGCACGTACGCGTTCAGCGGCATTAATAAGTCCAGATAACGGATCAATAATGCGGTTCGCCAGTGATAGCCCTAACCAGATTGCAGCCATCAAAATCAGAAGTGCACTATCTAACAGCGTCAAATAGAAAATTTGATTCATTTGCGCTTGATTTTCATTAAAGCGAGCAATTTGAGAGGCCGCAGATTCAATACCAGATATTGAAGATAAAACCTGATTATCCGAGCGTAAAAGTTTACCGACATAGAGGTAAGAGGTCGGTGCGTCTGAAAGCTTAGACAGCGCGATGAGGTAATCAATATCTGTACGCTTTTGAAACGCGATATCATCCCCTTGCAAACTATCTAAAACTTCTACTTCGGGTATTCTAATATCTGGAGCCTCTGGAGTTTCGACGCGTGTTAAAACAAACCCATCATCTCTAAGTATATATACAGAGTCCAAATCACGGGTTTGGGCTTCCCGTAATAGTTCGGCCGTAAACGAAATGCGTGCACCAAAATCTGTCCGACCGCGAGCGATACCGACGCGTAATTCCTCAAGATCTTCTCCAAGACTCTCAAATTCTTGCGAGACGTAACCGTCCAAAATTTGGCGGGCTTCCTCCATATTTCCGCGAACACGCTCACCAAATATGCCGGATAGATTTTGCGACAATAGAGACGTTGAAAAACCGCCCACGAGAACGGCCGGTATGAGCGCAGCTAGAGAAAAGATCATGACGAACCGCTTGTGAAGCAAGGGAGCCGCTTGACCTCGTGAGGATGAGAACACTGTCGTCCAAACACGGTGGGCGAGATAGATCGCCAGTACAACAATAATAATAAGATTAAAGCGAAGAATATCCCAAGCCTGATCTATTCGATCAACGTCCTCAGAATAAGATAGCAAAGCGCCCAAGATCGTCAAAAAAATTGCCGCCATGAATAGCGTGGCAAACAGAGCAGATTGGGCAATACGAGGTCCTTTTCTCACAAGCGGTATTTCTTGCAAGTTAGCCTCATGTTTTGGCGGTAGTTCTGACTGATAATTCAGAATATTTCCCCTAAGACTCCTGTACTGTTGCTTTCATATCGCAGTGTTGCGTAGAATCAACAGCTTTTGTCGGTGCCTTGGATTAAGTTATATCCAGAGATTTAAGTCGCGTTCGCAATGTGTTCCTATGAATGCCAAGCTTATCCGCAGCTTTAGCACGATTCCCACCAGTCAATCTCAAAGCCTCTATAATAAGTGGGCGCTCGACCCACGCTAAGGCAACAGTGTAGGCTGAATCCTCATCTGCCCTGTCTGCATCAAGAAGAGTCCTACAGGCATCCTCTAGTTGATCTTCAAGTCGGTTATGAATGATGTCCGCTTTTTCGACGGGCGGTAAATCTTTCGAAAATTCCTGCAAAACCATATCGGCTGTAATGACGTCGTCGGAATATAACACAGCTAGCCTGCGCACCAAATTCTCAAGCTCACGCACGTTGCCTGTCCATTTATGGCGATGCAAAATATCTAATGCATCAGCTTCAAATCTACGTGTCTGGTCCATTGACGCTTGCGCTAAAAATGCCTCGGCTAATTCATAGGTGTCCCTATCACGTTCAGCCAAATTTGGTATTTTTATCTCGGCAACATTAATCCGAAATAATAAGTCATCACGGAATGTACCTTTTTCAACTAAATCACGCAAATCTTTACGCGTGGCGGAAATAACGCGCGGTCGACGAGCCGCAGGAATCATCTCGGCCTCATTCATCAACGCCAAGAGCCTTTCTTGCTGCTGCATCGACAACTCGCCAATTTCATCTATGTAAATATCCCCGCCATTGACTTTTTGAAGAGTCAGAGAGGTATTTTCAAAATCTGACGTCCTTAAAAAAGGCCTCTCCGCGCGAGGCCCACCATCATGCAAAAGACGTGCGACAAGATCCTTACCTGAACCAACCGCCCCACGAATGAGGACAGGCAGATTACCGGCGGCGAATCTTGATACGGCCCTAAACACAGGCTGCATCACGGCACTTCGACCAATCATTGGCAGCCGTCTATTTTCGGCATTCGTGCGTGTTTTCCGAGGGTTTACGGATTGCCCCGCACGCGCCACGGCATTCGTGACATCGTCTAAATCAAACGGTTTTGGTACATATTCGAAAACCTTGTGTTGGCCCGATTTCAAAGCAGTATTCACCGTATTATTAGCACTGATAATAATTATGGGTAATTTTGGGCGAGCTTCGGTGAGCCGTGGCAGGCTTTCAAAGACTTCACGACCGCCCATCATGACATCCGTTACAACAATATCGCCTTGTCCAGATTCGGCCCATTTGACGAGTGTATCCGCATTATCCGTCGCTCGAACTGTATGTCCGGCCCGCGTAAGTGCCTTGTGGAGTACAAGCCTTACACTGTCATCATCATCGGCGAGTAAGACTTCATATTTCATTATTCAGCCTCACCTGGAGCAGGAAGTAGTAAAGAAAAAACAGTTCGACCCGGAACAGATTGAACCTCAACAAGTCCTTCATGCGCAGCCGCGACTTTCGACACTAATGCAAGACCGAGCCCCTGCCCTTCTGGTTTTGTTGTCACAAAGGGCTGGAATATCTGGGACATCATATCCTTGGGAATTCCCGGACCGTTATCAATCACTCGGATTTCAACAGGCAGCATGCGTGACGATGTCCCACTTCTTACACCCGTTCTAAATGTTGTTTCGAGACGAATTTCTCCGGTATCCCCGGCACTATCGGCTGCATTTTTAATTAGATTTAAGAGCGCTTGCATAAGCGTATCAGGATCACCATAGGCATGTGGTAAAGACGGATCATAACGTTCATTAAACACAATATCAGGATTTGCTGATTGAATAACGCGCCGTGCCTGTCTCAATATTTCATGAATATTGACGCGCTCTGATCCAATATGGTCCGGATCACCCAGTTTTTCCATTCTGTCGGCCAAACGGCGAATACGGTCAATTTCTGAACCAATTAAGTCGATGAGTGCCTGTCCCTCCTCACTCTCTACATCGTCACGCAAAAGTTGGGCCGCCCCTTTAATCCCGGCCAATGGATTTTTGAGTTCATGGGCAATCATTCGTCCCATACCCGTGACGACTTGCCCACCCATTTTACTGGACCGTGGTTCAGGGCCAACAAACCAGACTGATAGACCCACTCCATCAGCGGCAGGATAGGCGGTTATATGCGCCAAGCGTCCATCTTCAGAGGTTTCGAAGGGTTTCACGACAATATGACGCGTTGTAACCGGACTATTTTTTCCTCGCGCTTTCATAGCAATGGCGCGTGTGTCAGGATCAGTTTCGAAAATTGTCCAGACATTGCGCCCTTCAAACCTGCGTAATGAAACCCCAAGCCATTCCTGTGCGGCCTGATTAGCCCAAACTACGTCGTCGGACTCGTTCAATTGAAAGAGCGGAAACGGCCAATCATCCACCAGCGGTAAGAGCGTCCCAGTCATGCGGCTTCCGCCCTCTTTAAAAATGCTGCTCTTAAGGCTTCAACGACATCAGCCGGATCAAGTCCCTGACATATTCGCTGACGCAGTGGATCATGAGATGAAAGACCTGCTTGATCGCAATATCCCGCAAGATGCTTTCGAGCGAAACGAATGCCTTTAGCCGTCGGATAAAACTCTAAAATATCCCGATAATGCGCGACGGCAACGTCCGCTTTTTCTAAAGGGTTTATCTCAATCGGAGAACTCCCATCCACGGCTGAGCGAATTTCCGTAATATCCCAAGGCCGTCCAATCAATGAACGCCCTACCATCACGCCAGCGGCTCCGGATAAAGACAATGCAGTCAGAGCGTCAGAGCCGTCATATATATCCCCATTTACAAAAACGGGAGCGGTCACTGCGTCAACGACAGGCTTCACCGCTTCCCAATCCGCCTTCCCTTTATAAAACTGGCACCGCGTGCGACCATGAACAACGAACATAACTACGCCTAAATTTTCTGCAGCCGTCGCAATTTCAGGCGCATTTAAACTCTCATCATCCCAGCCCAGTCGCATTTTCAATGTAACCGGAACATTTACGGCCTCGACAACTGAACTGATAATCTGCAGCGCCAATTTAGGCTCTCTCATGAGCGCAGAGCCCGAGAGTGCCCCGGTTACCTTTCGTGCGGGACAGCCCATATTAATGTCAATTATTTCCGCGCCTGCCGCTTCGCAGGCTTTCGCGCCTTCAGCCATCCAATAAGGATCGCGGCCAACAAGCTGAATAGAGAGCGGCTCAATAACGCCCTGCCCGGACGCCTTGGCAAGGTTTTCCGCATCACCAGCCGCCAATCTTTCACTTGCAACCATTTCAGACACAACCATCCCCGGCTCAAAGCGTTGTAACACCTTCCGAAAAGGAAGATCGGTCACACCAGACATGGGCGCGACCAACACATTGGATCGCAATGTATGCTTGCCGATATGAACAGGGTTTGCCATGACTTATACTTAGTCGCTTCTCAGGTGGCGCACAATAATTCACCGGAAATCGGATCACAAATGACACGCACCGCACTTATTTTAGTCGCAGCCGGAAAAGGCACTCGTGCCAAAACAGCCATTCCGAAACAATATGAGTTAATCGGTGGCAAAACACTTTTGTTTCACACGCTGTCAAATCTACAACTTGCGCATGATTTTACCGAAATACGTGTTGTTGTTAGCATAGATGACATCTGGATAGACAATGAACTTGAAACGCTCGGTCTATCCGGTATTACGACAATAGGCGGCGAAACACGCACAGAATCTGTGCAAAACGGCCTCACTTCTCTCATGAATCTTGGAATTGAGCGCGTCTTTATCCATGATGCCGCCCGTCCATTTGTAACCGCACAAATAATATCGGACCTGAACATCGCTCTCGATTCGTCAGAAGGCGCGGCGCCTGCCTTGCCTATCGCTGATGCTTTGAAGACGTTAGAGGGCGATGCTGTAGATAGAAATCAATTGCGCCGGGTGCAAACGCCACAAGCGTTTCGTTACAATAAAATATGTCAGGCATTTTCAGATCATGCTCAATCAAAAAGCTTTGCAGACGATATAGCTATCGCGTATGTCGCCGGTATGAGTTTGACCTTTACCGAAGGTGATCCGGATAATTTTAAAGTGACCTACCCCGAAGATTTCGGCAAAGCAGGACGCATGATGGATTCGACATATATCGCAACAGGCTCAGGCTTTGACGTGCATCAATTTGATATGAACTCAGAAGAGCCGCTTTGGCTTTGCGGTGTGCCAATTGAATGCGGATATACGCTTTCAGGTCACTCAGATGCAGACGCAGGCTTGCACGCCTTAACCGATGCCATATTGGGCGCCATGTGTTACGGGGATATTGGCGATCATTTCCCACCATCTGATCCACAATGGAAAGGTGCGTCTTCAGATAAGTTTCTTAAATTCGCAATTGATGAACTCTCTCAACGTGAAGGAAAACTGCAACATGTCGACGTCACGCTAATATGTGAGAAACCTAAAATTAAACCGCATCGTGAAGCCATGCGACGGCGCGTATCAGAAATCTGCAATCTTCCTCTTTCGCGCGTGAGCGTCAAAGCCACGACGACAGAAAAGTTGGGATTCATTGGGCGCGGAGAAGGTCTAGCTGCTCAAGCCACAGCAACCGTTAGGTTTGATAGATGAGTAAAAATCTATTAGCAGAAATATTTAAACTATCTGAAACTTTGGTCGCGACTGGTTTGAAAACAGAGACCACAGTGGCAACAGCAGAAAGTTGCACGGGCGGATTAATAGGAGCCGCAATCACAGCCACGCCTGGCAGTTCCACTGTCTTCCATGGCGGTATTATCGCCTATCATAATTCAGTCAAAACCGATCAGCTTGGCGTAGAACAAGCCGCATTAGACGAACTCGGCGCCGTTAGCGAGGTTGTAGCGATACAAATGGCAAAAGGATGTCGAGAGCGACTGAATGTCGACATGGCTGTTTCCGTGACGGGTGTTGCGGGACCGGGCGGTGGAAGCATAGAAAAACCAGTTGGAACCGTTTGGATCGGCCTCGCACATCGCAATAACGTCAGCGCAAAACTACACAGATTCCCAGACCTGACTCGAAATAAAGTCAGAGACTACACATGCCTTGCTGCACTAAAAACGTTACTTAAAGCTATGAATTAGAATAGCTATTTAGCCTAAACCCAGACTTTTCATTTCTGGCTTCCAATCATAATCCTTTTCACCGATGCGCGGATAATTCTGACTTGCCCGAGTTTCGAAGAGATTGACGATGTGAATAGACGCCTTTTCAAATTTATCGCGTAATAGAAACTCTAATGGTCGCGCCTTTAAGCGGACATCAACCACGACATCAACAAGAGTTGAACCGTCTTTCAGCCGATAAAACCGCCACCTGTTCAACAATGATTTCACAGCACCGCCCTTTTCGGCTTTTTTCACCTCAATTTTAAGAGCCTCGCGATCGGCAATGATATGAGATCTAAAGGTCTCGCGAAGCATTTTATAAGACACCACGGCTTCCGCCTCGAACTCAGTGTCCGATAAAACCTTGGTAATCCTGAGGACTGAGATTAAATTTATAAAATCGGGGTAATTTTCTACGTCAGATACGAGATCAAATAAATCTTCAGGCGCATTACGTATACGTCGAACGAGGTGTGCTTTAGGCATAATTATTTTCCCAATTGTGCATCTCGAGCCTCCCGTAATTGCGCAAAATCACTATCCGCATGATATGATGATCTGGTCAGCGGGCTCGCTGAGACCATCAGAAAGCCTTTTGCACGAGCGATTGTCTCATAGGACTTGAACTCTTCTGGCGTAACAAATCTCTCAAGTTTAGCATGCTTACGCGTTGGCTGAAGGTACTGCCCAATCGTCAGAAAATCGACACCAGCCGATCGCATGTCATCCATGACCTGCATAATTTCTTCTTTCGTCTCACCCAATCCGACCATCAAGCCAGATTTCGTAAATTGAGATGGGTCGCGTTCCTTTACGCGCTCCAGCAAACGCAAAGAATGATAATATCTCGCACCCGGTCGAATTTTCAAATAAAGGCGCGGCACAGTTTCAAGATTGTGATTGAAAACATCAGGTCGGGCATCAATCACCTTGTTCGGCGCATCGCCCTTTCGTAAAAAATCGGGAGTCAAAATTTCGATTGTCGTTTTTGGGGATTTCGCACGTATTGCATTGATAACATCAACAAAATGCTGGGCACCCCCATCAGCAAGGTCATCACGGTCGACTGACGTGAT
>CAZBDT010000020.1:0-10551 GCA_964490745.1 uncultured Algimonas sp. | reverse complement strand
CGAATCCATTTCGGTTTGCGTAAAACCTCTGTATCCGGCTTATGGGCTTTCTCAGGGTGCCGAACGCGGTCAGAACTCATATCAATTAATGTTGCCATAAAGGCTAAATGGTCTCTTTGCATGATGGGTTCAACCCGAATTTTTGTCTCTCTCTGTAAGTAATTCAAAAGTAGTTGAACTCTAACCGCTCCGACATTCGGCACGAAATTTGCTTCATATTAATCAGTATCTTTTAAAATGAAGAGAATTCTGTCTGCTTGCAGTCAAAATTAGGCCTTTTAGGACGAGCGAGACATCATAATGAATATAGCGTCAATGCAAAAACAACCACTCTCTGGGAGTTTCGAATTCCGAGAAGGACACGATAATTTCTTTACACCCTTGCGTCTGCTCTTTGCTTCTCTCGTCGTTTTGGGGCACGCATTTGTTATCGGCTTACGTGAGGCCGGAACGGAACCACATGTTTTTCATCATTACACTTTCAGCTACCTGGCGGTAAATCTCTTTTTCATTGCATCTGGCTTTCTAGTAACAAAATCGATGGTGTATCGAGGTGACACACCAAGTTTTGTTTCAGCCCGAGCGCTCAGGATTTTCCCGGCATTAATTGTTCATGTGCTCTTTGTGATGTTCATAATCGGTCCACTTGCTACGAAGGCGTCCCTGAGCGACTTTTTCACGGACCCCGATTGGTTTCTTCAACCGCTCAAAGTCCTGACATTTTTTGATACTGACATGTCCATGCCACGCATTTTTGAAGCAAATGGAGAACAACTTGGTTCCGGTACGCTTTGGACCCTTCGATACGAAGTTATTGCTTACATAGGCACTCTAGCGGTATTTTCGTTGGGGTTACTCCGCAAAAAATGGATGGTTCTTCTACAATTTGTCCTCCCTTCCATTGGGTGGCTCATTGGGAGTCGTTTTGGATTATTCGACAACCTGCCAGCGACAGTCGAAAACCTTTTTCGGTTCGGGATTGCATATGGTCTTGGTGCCACAATTTGTGCCTATCGTGAGCGGCTAAAGTTCTCTTGGATTACCTTTGCGGCATTGATCGTATTGAGCTTTCTCACACGGGAAACTCCAGTCGTCGAAGTCATTATGAATATGATTTTAGCTTGGGTGATTTTCCGGATTGCCTATATGCGTTTGCCAAAATTTGATTGGATGCAGCGTATCCCAGATCTGTCATATGGTATCTACATCTATCATTGGTGTGTTCTTCAACTAATTTTTTACTGGCTGCCAGACCTGAGCGTGTTCGAACTTTTCACCCTCTCCGTCCCACCGACTATCATACTAGCTGCGTTAAGTTGGTATGTAATCGAAAAGCCTGCTTTGCGGAGCAAAACACGCTTTGCCAATTGGTTACGTAACATCGGAATTAACCCAAGAACATCACGCCAAGAGCTGTTGCTGGATTAATCCGCTAAAAATGGATCGTCCGATCATAAGCATCCAACACGGCCTCATGCATCATTTCCGAGAGTGTTGGGTGCGGGAATACCGTTTCCATGAGCTCATGCTCAGTCGTCTCTAGCTTCTGCGCAATGGTGTAACCTTGAATCAGTTCAGTCACTTCGGCGCCGATCATATGCGCGCCGAGTAACTCACCAGTTTTTGCATCAAAAACGGTTTTGATCAGCCCTTCTGGCTCTCCGAGCGCAATGGCTTTCCCGTTTCCAACATAAGGAAAACGCCCCACTTTAACATCATAACCCGCAGCCTTGGCTTGCGCCTCGGTGTGACCGACGCTGGCGATTTGTGGATGACAATAGGTACATCCCGGAATCGCATTTGCGTTGAGAGGATGAGGGTTCATGCCCGCAATCTTTTCAATACAGATAATCCCTTCATGAGACGCTTTGTGTGCCAGCCATGGCGGCGTCGTCACATCGCCAATAGCATAGAGGCCCGGTACGCCGGTGAAGCTAAATTCATCGACTTCAATATGGCTGCGATCAATTTTCACACCGAGTTTTTCAAGGCCCATATCCTCAGTATTTCCGACAATACCAATGGCCAATATGACGCGGTCAAATTTTAGCGTCTCATCTTTGCCATCCGTCGTTAGAACGGCCGTAACACCTTTAGCGTCCGTCTTGACTGACCTCACTTGCGTCTTTGTTTTGATAGTCACGCCACGCTTTTCAAACGACTTACGCGCCATTTGCGAAATTTCTTCATCTTCAGCCGGCAAGATACGATCAACCATTTCAACAACCGTCGTGTCTGCACCGAAAGCACTGAAAAAGCTGGCAAATTCCATCCCGATTGCGCCTGAACCAATAACAAGCAATTTATCTGGAATAGTGTCAGGCGTCATAGCCTCCCGAGCTGTCCAGATGAATTTTCCATCCGGCTCCAATCCGGCTTGCGGAATTGTCCGTGCCCGCGCGCCCGTGGCAAGGATTACATGTTTTGCGGAATAGGCTTTACCATCAACATTAACTTTAGGCGCAGGCTTGCCATCTGTCAGAGTTGCGAAGCCCGGGATAACAGTGATCTTATTTTTCTTCATCAGATGTTTGATGCCGCTTGAAAGTTGTCCGGCAATATTTCGAGACCGTTTGACGATCTTCGCGAGATCAAAGCTTGGCTTCGCACTCAATCCATAATTCTCGGCATGTTGCATATTGTGAAAAACTTCTGCTGAGCGTAGCAAAGCTTTGGTTGGGATACATCCCCAGTTCAAACACACGCCGCCGAGGTCCGCTTTTTCAACAATCGCTGTTTTCATACCTAGCTGAGCAGCCCGAATGGCCGTCACATAACCACCGGGACCAGAACCAATTACGACAACGTCAAAGGATGTTTCGGACATGAACTATTCTCTCGCAAAATTACGAGAAGGTTATGCCCTAAAACAGCTAGGATTTGAACCTCAAATCAAGACCTGATTGAAACAAATCCGTCAAATTACTGTAATTGACGCTCAGCTTTCGTCGCCATTAGAGCCGTTATGATTTCAAGCCGAATGGGTGCGGCCAATTCATCAATTTCTAAGGCCTCTAAAACAGCAAATGCGGCGTCTGGATTTCCGACTCTTGCGAGACCAGTTCCTATTCGTGCGCGCGCTGTATCACGAAGCTCTGGCGTCGAAAGTTCGTCGACAAGGTCTGCCGCTTGAACAATGTCACCATTATCAATGGCATAATCTACAATTTCGAGGACGGCTTGATTACGCATATCTGTAACCATCAATTTTTTAGCTTCCGTAAGAATAAAGTCATAATCGATAGTTAGTTTGGATTTTTTATCCAGATTAATGAGGGACGGATTTTCGGTCATTTCTCTTTTGATGACACGAACCTCAATATTGCGCTTATCCTCAATACCGAGCTGAGCCTTGAGCATTTCGACATCAATTTCACCGTCAAGATTTAAGGCCTCAATATCCAAATCATCGATATTGATCGTTTCAACACGCGACTGTTCAGATACGATATACGCACCTTCAGATTCCGCGTCGGCGTTCTCTCGAACGGTTCGTGTTATGACACGCACTTTCTCTTTTTTCTCTAGGGCTGGATCATGCTGGACATCCAGCTCGACTTCGACGTCAAGTTCTGGTGAAAGTTCGGGCTTTGAGGCCGGACGCAACTCTGTCACCGAATCCGTATCAACCTTGACTTGATCTGTTTCGGACGCACTATCTTGTGCAATCGCAACTATAGGCTCTTGTTCGTCAGTCACAACGACCTTAGGATTTTGATCAAACATGACGTCGGAAGGTTGATCAATAACAACCTCAAGCTCTTTTAAATTTTCATCAGAGCTAGAGTCCTCTTTGGATTGTTTCAGATACTGATCCAGCCATTTTTTCTTTGGCTCTTCTGCCTTTTCCTTAGGTTCTTTGTCCTTGGGTTCGTTTACCTTTATCTCTGCTTCATTATCATGCGGATGAACCTCAACCGCTTTGATGGTATCAGTGCCACCAGCTAATTCAGTCGCTTCCTCGCGCAGATTTTCGCGCATGTCCGTTTCTAGCGCATCTGCGCCTTCTGTACCGAAATAGACAATGGAACCAGCTAGAATTGATAAAACCCCACCGGTCAGAATCGCTCTGGTCAACATGGCAAACTCCTTATTCAGGTTTTCTTTACCATATATGCAAGCCTAACGCCAATGGCCTCCCCTGAGAGGAGAGCAGCTTAGAGCATCATCGTGATGGGCGATTCCACATAGCGTTTGAAGACACCGAGCCACTCTGCCCCCAACGCGCCGTCGACGACACGATGATCACAGGTCAATGTGACTGTCATGACTGTCGCAATGGCCAATTCGCCATCTTTCACAACAGGGCGTGGACCGCCTGCTCCGACCGATAAGATCATCCCATGCGGCTCATTAATGATGGAGCCGAAAGATTTGATTCCCATCATACCGAGGTTTGAAATACTGAATGTACCGCCTTGATATTCTTGCGGTTTGAGCTTCATTTCACGCGCGCGGCCTGCCAAGTCTTTCATCTCGACTGAGATCGTTGACAGTCCTTTATTCTCAGCCTGACGTACAATTGGTGTAATCAACCCACCGTCAAGCGCGACAGCGACAGCTACGTCGGCGTTTTTGTGATAGGCAATACCGTCAGGCGTAAAGCTCGCATTTGCGGCAGGAACATGTTTCAGCGCCAAGGCAGAGGCCCGTATCAACATATCATTAACGGAGACCTTCACACCTTCTGGAGCTTGGCTATTAAGTTCCTTACGCATGGCAAGAAGCGCATCAATTTCACAATCCACAGTGAGTGGGAAATCTGGCACATTATTATTAGAATCGGAGAGACGTCGCGCTACGACTTTTCTCATGCCCGTTAACGGTTCCAGATCATACGTTCCGGCTTCGACGCCCAATTTAGCGAGATAGTCTGCGCCACCAGAACGCACAGCTCCAACTTCTGTAGAGGTCGTTTGCGGTGCAGCCGCTTGTGCCGCGGCTTGCGGAGCCGCTTTTGCGGACGGGGTATAGCTTTCGATATCAGCTTTGACGATACGGCCATTTGGACCTGAACCTGTAACGTCAGTCAATTCAATGCCCGCCTCCTTAGCGAGGCGTTTCGCGAGTGGAGACGCTTTAATCCGATCTCCTGAGTTAGCAGGCGGCTTAGGTGACGTATCAGCCTTTGCAGACTCTGCGGGAGCTTCCTGCTGACCACGACCATAACCCTTGTCTGCAACATTATCGGCTTTCGGCGCTGCACTTTCAGATTTCGCCGCCCCAGCTTTATACCCTTCTAGCGCCGACTCATCCTCATCATCTTCCAGTAAGATCGCGATAGGTGCGTTAACCTTAACCCCATCCGTCCCCGCATCGACAAGAATTTTCGCTATCTTTCCCTCTTCAACAGCCTCTACTTCCATGGTGGCTTTATCCGTCTCAATCTCCGCCATAACGTCGCCGGAGGACACAGTGTCACCTTCAGCGACCAGCCATTTCGATAATGTGCCTTCTTCCATAGTTGGGGAAAGCGCGGGCATGAGGATTTCAATAGGCATAGCGAATATTTCTACTGTAGTATGTAAACTTTGGAAGCGATTTTCCATTCATCGCCTTCTTTCACGAGGGTCAGTGCATCAAAAACCCTCTCTTCAACCTTAAGCGTCGCAACCGCTATTCGGTCGTCAACTATATCAAGCGAAAGAATTTCGAATTTACTGAGATCCAAGTCTGGACTTGACTGCTCTGCCCATTCCTTCGCTGTTGCATGCATATCTAATGAGCGCTCAAGACGGTAGTTTTCAGACTTATCTTTATAAGAATACAACATAACGGAATCTGGATTAAACGCTTTTTGTATTGTCTCCGCAGATTGTAGCTTCTGACCCAATAAATATTGATCAAATATCGCGCTCTTTATTTCAGCTTTGGACGTTTCTGAAGCCTTAACGAGCGAATTAGTACTCTCAGATCTGAATGCCTTCCCGCCTGAACCTTCACTGCAACCGGGCGCTATGAAAAGAAATGCCGCGAGACAGATTTGTGATAAGTGACGAGCAGATTTAGAATTTACGATCATGCAAAATTGACCTTTTATTAGTTTTTGTAACACGCCTGTTTGGCGGCTTTGACAACATCTTCTGTTCCTGGCAAGCTTAAAGCCTCCAAATTCGCCGCATAAGGGAGCGGTACATCCGCTTGAAAAACGCGCTCTGGCGGGGCGTCCAGATAATCGAACGCATCTTTGACAACCACGGCAGCGATTTCAGCGCCAACACCTGATTGTCCCCAGCCTTCTTCGGCGCAAACTAAACGATTAGTTTTCTTCACGCTCTCTATAACTGTATCGGTATCAAGAGGACGCAAACTGCGCAGATCGATGACTTCGGCGTTAATGCCCTCCTCCGCCAAGATTTCAGCGGCTTCAAGTGCGCGACCCACCATGCGAGAATGGGAGACGATCGTCACATCAGACCCCTCCCGGCGGACTTTAGCTTTCCCAATCGGAATCAGGAAATCATCCATATCCGGCACATCGAAAGATTCGCCATACATCAATTCATGTTCGAGGAAGACAACCGGGTTCGGATCGCGAATAGCCGCTTTCAGCAAACCTTTGGCATCCGCCGAGTCATAAGGCGCAACGACTTTGAGCCCCGGCACATGTGAATACCAAGAGCTATAATCTTGTGAATGCTGCGCGCCCACACGAGACGCTGCACCATTCGGACCACGGAAGACAATTGGGCAGCGCATCTGACCACCCGACATATAAAGCGTCTTCGCCGCAGAATTGATAATATGATCAATGGCTTGCATGGCAAAGTTCCACGTCATGAATTCAACAATAGGCTTCAATCCGCCCATCGCTGCACCAACACCAATACCGGCGAACCCATGTTCTGTAATGGGCGTATCTATGACGCGACGCTCACCAAATTCTTGCAGCAGTTCACGTGTGACTTTGTAAGCCCCTTGATATTCGGCGACCTCTTCACCCATGACAAAGACCGTTTCATCACGGCGCATCTCTTCCGCCATGGCATCACGAAGCGCGTCACGTACTGTTGTCTCGACTAATTTGATATTGGTCGGGATATCGGGATCGTTTGCGACTACGGCTTTCGCCGGAGCATTAGATGTCGCGGAAGCTGTTTTAGTTTTGAACGCATCGTCTTGTGGTATGGATGCAGGCGCTGCAGCAGGCGACCCAAGATCATCAGCGGTTTCGCCATCTTCGAGCAATTGCAGGATAACCGCACCAACTTTCACATTATCTGTGCCCGCTGCAACAATAATCTTCCCGACGATACCTTCATCAATCGACTCAACTTCCATCGTTGCTTTGTCAGTCTCAATCTCCGCCAGAACATCTCCTGAAGAGACTTCATCGCCTTCTTTAACCAGCCATTTTGACAGTGTGCCTTCCTCCATTGTCGGAGAAAGCGCGGGCATTTGAATATCGATAGCCATTAGAACAAGAGCTCCCAAAGGATCATAAGAATACCGACAATGGACACAGCCCATGCCAGCGTGCGTACCCAAGGTACGCCAAACCAATATAATGGGGCGAATGCAACGCGCCCCCAGAAAAACACAGCTGCACCCAGTGCAGTCAGCGAAGAAAAACTGTTTGTCACAGCCGCAACCAAAACCAACGGCACAAACATGCACATGGCTTCGATCATGTTATATTGCGCACGACGCGTCCGCCCATGTAGTGGGGACAGACCACTGGCTGGCAGATCATCACGCGCGCCAACTAGCTCCCCTAGAGAAGCTTTCTTAGAGAACACAGCCCCAACAGCTTGCGCCAAGATCATGACGAAAAAGAGTGCGACACTCCAGACGAGATATTTCAGCTCTATTGTCAATTACGCCTCAACCGGAAGCAAAACATCTGTCCAGAGCTCATCCGGATGCGGTTCAGGGCTTTCTAACGAGAAGTCAGCCGCGTCTTTGACGATCTCTTTGATCTCTTTATCAATCGCTTTCAGCTCAGCCTCATCCGCCCATTTTTTATCGAGGATGATTGCGCGGGCCCAATCTATGGGGTCACGCTCGCTACGTGTTTTTGTGACTTCATCGCGTGTGCGGTATTTTGCCGGGTCAGACATAGAGTGGCCGCGATAGCGATAGGTTTTCATTTCCAAAATCATTGGACCTTTCCCGTCGCGCGCATGCTTGATCGCTTTTTTCGCCGCATCGCGGACTTCCAGGACATTCATGCCGTCGACCTGAATACCTTCGATCTCAAAACTGATTCCCCGCTTATACAGCTCGGTTTCTGCAGAAGACCGTTCTACTGACGTCCCCATCGCATATTGGTTGTTCTCGATAATAAAGACGACTGGCAAATCCCAAAGCTTTGCCATGTTAAATGTCTCGTATACTTGCCCTTGGTTTGACGCTCCGTCACCGAAGAAAGCGAGGCTTACTGCGCCATTGTCCAGATATTTATTCGCAAAGCCTAGCCCTGCTCCGATCGGAACCTGTGCGCCGACGATACCGTGACCGCCGTAAAATTTCTTTTCCGTACTGAACATATGCATAGAGCCGCCTTTGCCGCGGGAATAGCCGCCCTCACGTCCTGTTAGCTCAGCCATAATACCGCGAGAACTCATCCCGCAGGCGAGCATGTGCGCATGATCACGATAGGCTGTGATCATCTGATCACCTTCTTTCATGGCAGCGCGGCAGCCCGTGACAACAGCTTCTTGTCCGATATAGAGATGGCAGAAACCTGCGATTTGACCCATGCCGTAAAGCTGTCCGGCCTTTTCCTCGAACCGCCTGATCAGAAGCATATCTCGGTAATAACCGAGCATTTCATCTTTCGCCGCCTTAGGTTCAGATTTCTTCGCAGTTTTTTTTGCCATTTTGGGCCCTTATTTCATATGTGAAATAAATACACTTTTTATGTGTGAGGCTTTTGTTCAGTTATAGCCTAAGGGTCAAGCCAAATCGTCACTTCCTTCGTATCCGAAACGAACAAATCTTTGCGAGCGGCGATGTCGAGCGCGTCTAAATCCAAACTCTCACTCGACAGGGCATCCACCTGCTTCTGTAAGGCCTGATGCCGGGCTTCCGCGACAGCCAATTTGTCGCGTAAATCATCCGCCTGGTCAGCATAGCTCATCCAAGACAAAACACCTTGCGAGCCGGAAAAGGCGTGAAAGGCCAAATAGGCATAAAGCGCCAGCAATCCCAGAGCCGGAGCGCGGTGCTTTAAATCGATATGCGGGACGCGAAGCATAGCCACGACCCTCAGATATTATGGTTAGTGTTGCGTTAACACTCACCGATATTTTGAGCCGAAAAACGCATTCAAAGCTTGGCCCTGCGAGAGTCTACCCTCTGCCCTTCGGCATGACGGAGCGACCTGCATAAACGGCCATTTCACCAAGCTGTTCTTCAATGCGCAGGAGCTGATTATATTTCGCGAGACGATCAGAGCGCGCAAGCGAGCCCGTCTTGATCTGCCCGCAATTCGTCGCGACCGCAAGATCAGCAATCGTCGTATCCGATGTTTCACCTGAACGATGGGACATCACAGCAGTAAAGCCTGCGCGATGGGCCATATCCACGGCTTCCAATGTCTCGGACAATGTCCCGATCTGATTCACTTTAACCAAGATCGAGTTCGCAGCCGCCTTTTCAATACCCGTCTTCAATCGCTTCGGATTCGTCACGAAGAGATCATCCCCGACGAGCTGGCACTTCCCGCCAATTCGCTTGTTCAGGGCAACCCAACCGTCCCAATCATCTTCATCCATACCGTCTTCGATAGAGATGATCGGATAATTATCGACGAGATCTTCGAGATAATCGACAAATTCAGCGGAGGTCAGAGACTTGCCCTCACCTTTCAGCTCATATTTGCCGTCCTTGTAAAACTCTGTCGACGCCACATCCATAGCGAGGAAGACGTCTTCGCCCGGCGTGTAACCCGCCGCTTCAATCGCCGCCATGATATAGTCGAGTGCGTGCTTAGAACCATCAAGATTTGGCGCGAAACCACCCTCATCCCCAACATTGGTATTGTGACCATCGGCCTTCAACTTGCCTTTCAGCGCGTGGAAGACTTCTGCCCCACAACGCAGCGCTTCCGAGAAACTTTCCGCACCCACAGGCATGATCATAAATTCTTGCACATCAATTGGATTGTCTGCGTGCTCGCCGCCATTGATGATGTTCATCATCGGCACGGGAAGAATATGCGCATTGGCCCCGCCAACATAGCGGTAGAGCGGCACTTGCTGACTATCCGCGACAGCCTTGGCTAGCGCCAAAGACACACCGAGCATCGCATTTGCACCCAGACGGCCTTTATTCTCTGTGCCGTCCAGCGCGATCAGGATCGCGTCGATCCCGCGCTGATTTTCCGCATCGAGACCTTCGATCTCATCCGCGATTTCCGTGTTGACGTTGAGAACGGCTTGGCGGACGCCTTTACCGAGATAGCGGGATTTGTCGCCATCACGAAGCTCAACCGCTTCGTGGGCGCCGGTAGAGGCACCTGACGGAACAGCCGCACGACCAAAGGCGCCATCACTCAGCGTGATGTCGACTTCCAAAGTGGGATTACCGCGACTGTCCAGGATTTCC
>CAZBDT010000019.1:24258-26967 GCA_964490745.1 uncultured Algimonas sp. | reverse complement strand
GCCTGTCATGGCTTGACCTCTGTTGGCGTTCATTCCACCACGTGAAGGAGATAAATAAAACAGGGCTGTCCCATGACCACATATCACCAAATGCTTTCCACCGTTACGGCGGAGGGTTTGGAAATGAAACTTGTCGAGCGCGAGATGCCGACCCCGAAAGATCATGAGATCGTGGTGAAGGTCGAGGCGACGCCTATCAACCCATCAGATCACGGTGTCATGTTTGGCTGGGCCGATATGTCCAAAGCGACGAGTGAAGGCGAGGGCGCAGACCGCGTCTTGCGCGCACCGCTCGCACCAGGTGGTTTGGCTCGCATGAAAGGCCGTTTAGGGCAAGATCTTCCTGTTGGAAATGAAGGTGCCGGAACCGTCGTTGCTGCTGGGTCTGATGACTATGCCCAATCGCTGATGGGCAAGCGCGTCGCCGTGATGGGGGGCGGCATGTATGCGGGATATCGCGCTGTGCCAGCCATGACGGCTCTGCCACTGCCTGAGACCGCCTCTGCGCGGGACGGGGCATCCTGCTTCGTCAATCCGCTGACGGCGCTTTGCTTTGTCGAGACGATGCGCGGTGAGGAGCATACGGCGATCGTGCACACGGCGGCGGCGTCGAATTTAGGGCAAATGCTGAACCGGATTTGCCAAGCGGATGGCGTGGATATCGTCAATATCGTCCGCAAATCCGAGCAGGTCGATATCCTCAAAGACTTGGGCGCGAAATATATCGTCAATTCCAGCGATGAGGATTTCCAGATGCAGCTGACGGATGCCATCCATGAGACGGGCGCGACGCTTGGTTTTGACGCGATTGGCGGCGGCGATATGGCGTCGAAAATCCTCCTCGCCATGGAAGCCGCTGCGGCCCGCACGCCGGGGGCCTACTCCATCTACGGCTCTGTCGCGCATAAGCAGGTCTATCTCTATGGCAGCTTGGATTTCACGCCGACTGTCCTTAACCGCGCTTATGGTATGGCTTGGGGCGTGGGTGGATGGCTGCTGCCAAATTTCCTCGCCAAAGCTGGGATGGAAATGGCTGTGCGTCTTCGCAAGCGGGTCGCGGACGAGCTGCACACCACTTTTGCCAGCCATTACACCGATGAAATCTCGCTCTCTGAGGCGCTCGATGCGAATATTGTGCGACGCTATAATGCGAAGAAAACGGGTGAGAAGTTCCTGATCAACCCGACACTTGATCTCTAACGTGTCCATCGGGTTTTCGGCAAAGTCCTTTAAGCTCTTGGAGCAACTTCGCGATAATAATAATCGCGAGTGGTTTCACGCCCATAAGGCGGAGATTGCCGAGCATTGTCAGGCCCCGTTTGCCTTTCTGCTGACCTGTGTGACGCAGGAATTATCTGATCATTCCATCCGTCTATCGGGTGGGAAGCAAACCATGTTTCGACTGAATCGGGATGTACGGTTCTCTAAGAATAAGGACCCTTATAATTACCATATTAGCGGGACGTTGACGCGGTCCGGCAATAAAAATGAGCAGGGCGGTTTGGTCTATTTGCGGCTGGACCCATCGGGCGGACGATTGGGGGCAGGATCTTGGGGATTGAATGCTAAAAGGATGGGGTCGATTAGAGATCAGATTTTAAAAAGTCCGACAAAATTTTCCGACATTGTTGAAGGATTGGGTGAGGCAGGGCTTCAATTTGATCAGACGGAAATGCTGAAAAATATGCCGCGAGGATATAATCAACATGCTGAGCATGAGCTGGCTTGGGCATTAAGAATGAAAAACTTCGCAGTGAGCCGTCCTATGAAACGCAATGAATGGAAGGGTGATGGGGTGGTTGATCTGGTTGTGAGTTTTGTTCGCGATGTGACGCCAGTGCTTAATTTTGCGGTTATTGGGGCGGAAGGGAGATAGAGAAAGACTCCTCTTCTCCCTCAAGGGAGAAGGTGCCTGAGCGTTTCGTAGAAACGTTTAGGCGGATGAGGGTGGACAGATTATTATTATACACCCTCATCCGACGCTTCGCGCCACCTTCTCCCTAAAGGGAGAAGAAGGTTTCGAGAGTGCTTTTGGTTACGATACGAAAATCTGACTTTCATCTTTGAAGCTTTTAAACTCCAGCGCATTGCCACTCGGGTCGAGGAAAAACATTGTGGCTTGTTCGCCTGTTTCGCCTTTGAACCGGATATAGGGCTCAATAATAAACTCCGTCCCGGCTTTGCGGAGTTTTTCCGAGAGTGAATGCCAGTCATCCCAGCCCAGTACAGCGCCGAAATGACGGACGGGAACTTGTTTTCCGTCCACACTATTCGTTGGCTCATTAGACTGGCCCATATCAGCTAAATGGAAACTGACCTGATGACCGAAGAAATCGAAATCAATCCATTTCTCAGCCTCGCGCCCTTGCGCGCAGCCAAGGAGGTCACCGTAAAATTCGCGTGTCGCCTCTTTGTCTTTAATTGGCGCGGCAAGGTGGAAAACAGCGGCTTTCATTTTATTGCTCCATCGCGTGTCCACGACACAGATAAATCGCTGTTAGACCAGCTGTTAGTCTTACGAGGTCTGCATCAAATATGGCACCTAAACCATTTAATCCCTGCTCCATTCCTCCAAGAATGTAAAAAACGACATGAAATGCAACTTGAATTACTAATAACCAACCGAGCAGCCTAATTAATGTCTTCATCTTATTTGGGTCCGTAGGCATAGTCGCCACCCTTTTCGAGCGCGCGGAGATAGGCGGGGCG
>CAZBDT010000019.1:9308-24248 GCA_964490745.1 uncultured Algimonas sp. | reverse complement strand
ATTACAGGCGTCATAGCCTTTTAAACGTCCGCGGGCTTTGGCGGCTTCTAACGGGAAAATCATTTGAATATCGGCACCGGTTAGATTATTGCCTGCGAACCAATCTTTGCTAATCAAATGGTACTCACAATAATCCAAAATGCCCTTTATCTCTTTCATGATCATCGGCTGGATTGGCGCGGCAGCATCACCAAGATAGCTTGTATAAAGCGAAAGCAGAAGGGGCAGCATGGCAGAACCTTCTGCAAAATGAAGGAAGTGAACATAATCCACATATTCCTGCGTGCCTTTTTCCGGGCGGAGCGTCCCGTTCCCAAATTTATCGAGAAGGTAAACAATGACCGCCCCTGTTTCGGCGACGATAAGATCACCATCCTCAATCACCGGACTTTTTCCGAGTTGGTGGACCGCTTTCAATTCGGCGGGTGCGCGGTTGGTCTCAGGGTCTCGTTGATAGTGCTTAATTTCATAAGGCGTACCCATTTCCTCAAGCAGCCAGAGAATGCGTTGTGAACGGGAGTTATTGAGATGGTGTACAGTTATCATGACGCTTTGATGCGTCGGGCCTTAGGCAATTTCAAGTCACAATTCGTGGTCAGCTCGGGAACTCTATGGCGTCAAAATCTGACCCACTGAAAACAATTGTCCGAATTCCATCCTCAGTTGGGACATTGATGATATTATCAAATCTCGGGCTGAGATCGCGAAGGATTGAGTTCTTGGCTGACCATGTTTCGGGAAGAGCATTTAATGAACCGGTTTGGTAAATATAGAGATGGCCGCCACCAAGCTCCGCGCCAAGAATTTCGAGGGGGACAGCTTTGCCGTCTGCCATGAGTTCAAACCTTTCAGCGCTATAAAGTGCGGCCTGCGCACGTGCTCTCAGCCCTGACATGTCATTTTTATCGATGATCCCCGCTTTAAAAAGCAAACGTTGCGCAGCCGAGAGTTGGAGTGTGTGCGTCACCTCAACTTCGCCTGTGTTATCAAGCGTGACAACCGTTTCGACTCGCGGGGCATCATGGGCAAGGCTTTGGAGACTAAAGCAGAAACTGGCAGCGCAAAACGCTGCCAGAAAAAACAGACGACGTAAGATCACTTATTTACGCTCCAACATACGCTCTAAGGTGCGACGGAGAGAGGATTTCTTACTCTCTTTTTCATCGGCGTCTTTGTCAGCAGACATTGTTTCGGATGTCTTCTCATCTTCTTTCTGCATTTCGGTCATGTCCGCCTCGGACTCTTTCGCCTCTCCCATAGGGACGGATTTTGAGTCCATGGCTTCGCTCTTAGACTTCTCGGAATGAAGTTCGCGCAACATATCAGCCATCATGGAAGAAGACGAGCGATTGGATTTATATAATTCAATCCGGCTTTGAGCGATGGTTTGCGGGTAAGAATTGTTCGAGAAATCCGCATCGGCCGTTTGATGTTGAACATCCAGTTTGAAACTGACCGCACGGTTATCCAACGAAAAGAGCTTTGTCACTTTCTCAGAATTTCGACGCCAGATTTCGGCGGGGATCATCATTTCTTCAGTCGATCCGTTTTCAAATTCAATCGTCACAGGAAGCGGAGAGATCAGACCGCCAATATTTTCAAAATCCACGAAATAGAGATATTTCCCGTCTTCCATAGCCCGGTCATAGGCTTTGCGTTCCCAATCTTCGAGGCCGTCATAAAATTTCTTGAACCTATTCCGGTCTGCATTTGTGACCGTGAATTTATCATTCACATTATAGAAGTCTTCAAGATCAGAATAGCGTTTCAGGCGTGTTGTCATGCCTTCTTCGCGGTTGCGGATTTGAGAAATATTTTCCGGACGATTACGCTGATACTCTTCGCGCTCAATATCCTTTTCGATATCCGGATCATTTGTCGAAATTTGATATTCGCGAACACTTGTAATCGCCATGTCAACGTGGTCCGTTCCGTAATACCAACCACGCCAGAACCAATCCAGATCGACCGCAGAAGCATCCTCCATCGTCCGGAAGAAATCGGCAGGCGTTGGGCGTTTAAACTTCCAGCGTGTTGCATATTCCCGGAACGCAAAATCAAACAATTCGCGCCCCATGACGGTTTCGCGCAGAACGATCAGCGAGGCGGCAGGCTTGGAATAAGCATTCGGCCCAAATTGCAAGACGCTGTCAGACTGTGTCATGATCGGAACTTGGTTGGAGCTCGTCATATAGCTCGGAATCACGTCGAGTGGATTTTGTGTTCCGCGACTGATCGGGAAATTCTCTTCCCACTCATATTCAGCCAGATATTCGAGGAAGGAGTTGATACCTTCATCCATCCAAGTGTAGCGACGCTCATCGCTATTTACGACCATCGGGAAGTAGATGTGTCCGATCTCGTGAATAATCACGCCAATCAGACCATATTTGATATTGCGGGAGTAAACGGTCTCGCCGGATTTTTCATCTTCAGATGGACGATACCCGTTAAAGGTGATCATCGGATATTCCATTCCGCCGCGTTCCCATGTGTTCACCGATTGAGCGGTCGGATAAGGGTAGTTGAAAGCAAAACGGTTATAAACGTCCATTGTGTGGACAACAGCCTGTGTCGAATATTGTGACCAGATAGGGTCTGCCTCTTTCGGGAAGAAAGACATGGCGAGAACTTCAGGAATGTCTTCATCATCCTGTTCGAACTTCATCGCGTCCCAAATATATTTACGCGAAGAGGACCACGCGAAATCACGCACGTTTTCCGCTTTAAACCTCCAGGTCTTCTCGCCTTTAGCCTTGGTCTTTTCGTTCTCCTCAGCTTCTTCGGGCGTAACGATATAGATCGGTTTTTCTGTTCCCGCATCAGCTAAACGCCTGCGCTGCTTGGCGGTCAGAACATCGCGCGGGTTTTGGAGCTCGCCTGTCGCCGAAACGATATGATCACTTGGGACCGTCAAATTGACTTCATAATCACCAAATTCGAGCGTAAATTCACCACGGCCCAAAAACTGTTTGTTCTGCCAGCCCGTGTAATCGGTATAAGAGGCCAAGCGAGGGAACCATTGGGCCATGCCGAAGATGTAATTGTCATCTTCTTCGAAGTACTCGTAACCGCCGCGACCACCAATGGCGACTTCGTCCAATATGTTGTGTTCCCAATCGACCTGGATGACGATGGACTCGCCAGATTCAAGTGGTTCTTCCAAATCAATCCTCATCATAGAGTCATTGATCGTATAGGGAAGGGCGTCGCCATCTTCATTCATGATCGCGTTGAATTCGAAGCCATATTCGCGGTCTTCAAAGGCTTGCTCTTTGCGAAGGGCGAAGAAAGAGTAACTGTCGTCACCTCCGGCTCCGTCACCACGGCGAGACCCGACTGCCGAAGCTGTTGCAGAGCGACGTTCAAGAGAGCCGTCCTTGAAGCGATTTTGATCAAGTGCGAGCCAAATATAGTTCAACGTGTCAGGAGAATTGTTTGTGTATTCAATATCGCTTTCGGCATAAATACGCCGCTCATCTTCATCCAAGCGGATGTCCATGGTGTGACTTGCGCGTTGTTGCCAGTAAGCTGGGCCAGGGGCACCCGATGCGCTGCGATACACATTCGGAGATGGCAAAACATGATCCAGCTGTCGAAATTTGGCGGCGGCATCATACTCGCTACCCGCTGTAACATTCGGTTTTTGGTTTTCTGTTGCGAAGGCTTCTGCTCCCAAAACAAGCGCCGATATGGCGCCGACTGTCGTGATGCTGGCAAATTTGAATGCCGATTTGATGCCGGTCATGGGGGCTCCCAAAAGTGGTAATGAGGATTTGTAATTATGTATCGACTTTATTTAGCAAAGTCCTACTAAATTCCCGTAAAGGACGAAAATGTGATTGCAGTTCGCGTGTCTCGTTAGCTTGTTTTAAGTATAGCCGCGGTCACCAATACGTTCATGGGTGAAAAGCCCCGGTCCGCAGACGATTTTCCAACCCGAGCGGTGCCATTTTCGGCTCTTATTCATTTCTATTTCAAGGTTGGGGAGATTGTTTGCATGACGTTTGGTTTTAACAGATTGGGCTATAGGTATGATTTTATTTAAGAAAAGTTCACGATTAATCAAAATGGATTGATTGGTCCAAGGCATAATCGCAGCATCAACAAGATATGTTTCGTTACCAAGATGTTCAAAGTGCTCTGAATGGCGTTCAATTGAGCCTTTTCCATCGTATAGGGCATAACCGGAGAGGCGACGATGGTGGTCAGGGCGAAAATGCCTCACGAAAAATGACTGTAGAGTTCCATCATAGAGGCGACGATATTTTTTTAATCCTGTAAAGGCCTGTCCGGGTTCTCTGACACTGCGAAGGCGTGACATGACAACATTTTCGCGCTGCAAAAGTGAGATGGAGGTTTTCAGTTGTCTTTTGACTTCATCTAATGGCTCAATCAGAGGGCAGTCATTTTCTAACATCAAAATATAGTCGGTTGAGAGCCGTTCGGCGGCGGCAATCATATTTCCCATTATGCCTAGATTTTCGGGTGATGTTACTGTCTCAACGTCAAATTTTGAAGCAATGTCCAAAACATCTTTATCCGGATCAGGGAGATAAATCTGGGCCTCATCAAAGAGATCGAACAAGCCAGCCCTTTGATAACTTTCGAGAGTTGGGCGAAGGGCGTCTGCTCCGCGCCAAGATAATATTGAAAGGCCGATACTCACCAGTGATCTGCTATCCAAGGCGTAGGCCGTACGTGTTTATAGAGTTTTTTCCAGGCGGATTTAACGGGCCATCTGCCCATCAAAGCTTCGTCTTGGTCCGGCTTACCTGTGAAAGCAACAATTTTTGTGTCAGCCGGCAGTCGAGGTGTTTTAAAGAAATTGAGCGGCCATTTAGGCAACAGGCTATGTTTAAAACTGGCACACCAAGCAGACGGCCAGAACACCATATCGTTAACTTCACGAGAGATATAAACTTGCTCAATACGATATGTTGAAAGAATGCGTTCTTGTTCTGTCTCCAACTTCTCAAAAATATATGTATGGGTTCCAATGCGCCAGCGAAAACAGGACGTATTTCCAATGGCTTGACCTAGCTGCGTCCAGTTTTCAATGACGCAAAACCGACCCGGCTCAAAGTCGAACATCTCATCGAGATTGCCAGTAATCACGAGGTCCAAATCCAAAAACAAAACATCGCCAGAAAGCCCGACCAACCCGTCTTGCCAGAGAACTAACTTCCGCCACGGGGTTAAAATCAAATCATTCGGTAGATTTATGTCTGGTATCGCTTCGCACCTAACAGCATCATCTATTCCAGACGGGTCATCTGTTAGGCAAACGAGCTGAGTTTCGCGCAAAGTATTGCGCTGAATAGCAGCATTCAACCGATTGACGAAGTCCGCGCCGTAGCGCGTCCCCCATTTCATACAGATGACCGTTTGCACAGCTATATCCTATTTGCCTTTAAGCATCTCATCTCTGAGGCCACGGAATTCTGCGCCTTCATACCAGTTTGGCCATTGATCGGAATTTGCGAGATCATAGCCCATGTCGAGCATAATGTCCGTGGCCTGAACTATACCTGAGAGGTCCCAGCTATTATCATATTCATCACCAGGCTTATGATAACGTTCTGCTGTGTATTCTTTCGCGAATTTTTCACCATAGGTCAGGCCATTCGTCACATGGTTGTTTCCCGGATCGGCATAGAGCATTGGCACACCGAGTTTGGCAAGGCTAATATGATCGGAACGGTAAAAATATCCAGCCTCGGGCTTATCATCCGGCACAACATACATGCCGCGTTTGTCGAGCTGTTTTTTAAGCAAGTCCTCTAATTCACTGGAACCGAAGCCTATTACCTTCATGTCCTTCGTTTTTCCGACTGGAAGCATGGCGTCAATATTTATACCACCGACAGTTTGAGCGAGTGGAACGAGCGGTTTCTCACCATAAAAAGCTGACCCTAAAAGTCCTGACTCTTCCGCCGTGACGGCGACAAATATGACTGACCTTTCTGGCGCACCGCGTTCGACCATGGCTTCAGCGACTTCGATTATGGCAGCTGTGCCAGTTGCGTTGTCGACGGCACCGTTGAAAATCTTGTCATCACCTTCAACGTCTTCACTCATACCGAGATGGTCCCAATGCGCCATATATAGGACGTATTCGTCCGGATTAGTTGTTCCCTTAATTCCGCCTGCCACATTTCTGGACGTTGTAGTCTTAACAGCCTGATTAATGGTAGCATTCAGCTTTAGATTCGAGAGTGGGACGGGCTTAAAGCCTTTTACGGCAGCGTCAGATTTCACTTTTCCGAAATCAAGATTAGCCTGAGCAAACATATTTTCGGCCTGATCCTTCGTGATCCAACCTTCCAGCGCCACGCGAGAAGCGCCCCCGTCTGGCCGCACAAGATCATATTGCTCCCCGGTCCAAGACCCTGACACGACGTCCCAACCATAGCTGGCAGGCTCGGTCTCATGTATTACTATAGCCGCTGCCGCGCCCTGTCGCGCTGCTTCTTCATATTTATATGTCCAACGACCATAATAGGTCATAGCGTTGCCTTTGAAGAGGGCGTCGTCTTTTGTTGCGAAGCCGGGGTCATTCACGAGCATCACAACTGTTTTGCCTTTGACGTTCAAACCTTCATAGTCATTCCAGCCATACTCTGGAGCGTTAACGCCATATCCGACAAATATGAGTTCGCTGTCTTCAACAGAGACAGTTTCAGTCAAACGCTTTGTCCAAAAAACTGCATTTTCAGTTGCGTTCCCGTCCACAACTAATGTTCCGCCATCGCTTATTGACATGGTTGATGTTGGAAGAACTGTTGTAGCTGTTAATCCGACAGATTGAAAGAACGTCCCGTTTTCCCCCATAGGAGACAGACCAGCCGCAGCCATTTCATCTGCAATATATTGAGAGGCCGCTCTTCCGCCCGGTGTAGAGGGGGCTCGACCTTGAAATTCATCGCTTGCAAGACGCTCGATTCGACGGCTCAAATCTGCAGCTGAAGAGGATGCGCTCAGGTCACCGCTTTTTTTAACGGGGCTTTCGGCTGTGCAACCAAGCAAGAAAGCGGTTGTGGCAAGTAGTGACAAAGCTAGGTTTGTTGGTTTTGAATAAGTCATTTAGTCCTCCGAACTATGTGCGGTTTTTCCTCCCATTCATAATTGGATATTGCAATGGTGCAATCGCTACTGTCTATGCCGTACGTAAGAAACACAGAATGAGGCAAAATCTTATGCGTTACCCCGTTATAATTGCAGCAGCCCTATCGCTTGCGGCATGTGTTGCTGATGTTGAGAGCGTTGATTCGCGAACAGACACCGTGATTGATCCCGTTGTCACAACCGATACGCAAATGAATGAGCACGCCAAACAAGCCTCTAAGCTGATTGAGACGGCTTTAGCGGGCACACAAGGTTATGACATCACAGAGAGCTTAACCACAGAGGTCGGGCAGCGCTTGGCGGGAACAGAGGCTGAAGCGCGGGCACGAGATTGGGCCGTAAATAAATTCAAAGATATCGGCTTGGAAAATGTGCGGGTTGAGCCATTTACAATTCCCGGATGGGAGCGGGGAGACGAGTCGGCCTACATCGTGTCGCCTTATCCGCAGAAATTAGAAATCACGACACTAGGCTATTCTGTTGCAACGCCTTCTAATGGTGTTGAGGCAGAAGTTGTTTATTTTTCCGAATTAGATGCACTTCAAGCTACGACAGAAGATCTAACGGGAAAGATTGCATTTATTGATGGTCGTATGGCTAAGGCCCCTGACGGTGCAACATATGGTCCAGCTGGTATGAAACGGCGAATAGGCGCATCGGAAGCGGCTAAACATGGTGCCATTGCTGTTTTGATTAGATCAGTCGGAACGGATAGTCATCGCTTTCCGCATACAGGTGGGATGCGATATGCGCCAGATTTCCCAAAAATTCCTATCGCCGCTATGTCCAGCCCCGATGCGGATCAGATGGAACGGATATTCAAACGCGGCGAAAAGGTTGTTGTCAAACTAAAGCTATCTCCAATCGATACAGGTCAGCGTCCTTCGGGGAATGTGATTGGTGAAATAATTGGTACAGACAAACCGGAAGAAATTGTCTTAATTAGTGGGCATCTAGATAGTTGGGACCTCGGAACAGGTGCAATCGATGATGGTGCAGGTATTGGGATATCAGCCGGAGCGGCGCAAGTCATCATTGAATCTGGGTTAAAACCAAAGAGAACGATTCGCGTTGTTGCATACGGCGCAGAGGAGATTGGGCTTCTTGGCGGATTTGCTTATCGAGACAAATATATGGATGAGCTTCCAAACCATATGATGGCAACGGAGTCAGACTTTGGAGCTGTTGCGCCCTACGAGGTTCAGTATTATTGGGATGAAGGTCGTGATGATATGCAAGCCCTAGCCGACCTCTTAAATATCCCGCTTGTCAGAAAAGATACAACAGGTGGTCCAGATATTGGCCCAATTAAGAGAGAAGGTGTTCCAGCCATGCGTTTGCAGCAAGATGGAACCGATTACTTTGACTTGCATCATACGCATGACGATACGTTTGATAAAATTGACCCAAATGAAATGGCGAAAAACACGGCTGCTTTTGCAGCGATGGCCTGGATTACAGCCAATTCAGATTCGAATTACAGAGATAATAAGGATAATTAGATGTCACTACCACCCATCCTCCAAGACTTGCCGCTGCCTGTAATAGGGTCGCCCATGTTTATTGTTTCCGGACCTGAATTGGTCATCGCACAATGTAAAGCCGGGGTCATCGGCACTTTCCCTGCATTGAATGCACGTCCATCAGGCACGCTTGAAAAATGGATTGTGCGAATAAAATTAGAACTTGAGGAATACCAAAAAGCCAATCCGGATAAAAAAGTGGCGCCTTTTGGTGTGAATCAAATTTGTCATCCATCAAACAACCGACTGCAAGAAGATATGGAAGTTTGTGTGAAGCATGAGGTTCCAATTATCATAACCTCTCTGCAAGCAAACCAGATGGTCTATGATGCGACGCATTCTTATGGTGGGATTATCCTGCATGACGTCACTAATATACGTCATTCGAAGAAAGCGCTTTCCATGGGAGCTGATGGATTGATCGCAGTTTGCTCGGGTGCGGGGGGACATGCGGGACGTTTGTCTCCTTTCGCTTTAATTCCTGAAATTCGTCAATTTTTTGACGGCCCTCTACTTTTGTCTGGCTCCATTGCGACAGGCGGCGCTATTGCTGCCTCTTTGGCGATGGGGGCAGACATGGCTTACATAGGTACGCGATTTATTGCGACTGCCGAAGCAAATGCTGAGGAAGATTATAAAAACGAAATCGTCGATAGCTCAGGCGAAGATATTGTTTACTCGTCTCTCTTCACAGGTGTTCATGGTAACTATTTAAGAGGCTCAATTGAAAAAGCTGGACTAGATCCGGATAATTTGCCGGAGGCCGATAAGTCGACAATGAATTTTGGTTCCGGCGGAAATACAGATGCGAAGGCTTGGAAGGATATTTGGGGAGCAGGGCAAGGCGTTGGTTCTGTTCATGCGGCCCCGCCTGTCGCTGATGTAATTGCGGAGCTAAAGTCTGAATTTGATGAGGCTTGCGGGAGACTTGCGTCTAAATTGAGTTAAATAATTACATGAATGTTATCTGACTAAGATCTGTTTGTAACTAATTATGCATAGCTTTTCATTGCAAGCAGATGAATAATCCCCTAAGCGCGTGAAATGAATTGATTCATATTGCTTCATTTCATTTTTGGAGGGAAATTGCCCATGTCATCAAAATGGTTCGGGGCTGTGCTACTTTTAGCTATAGCGTCACTCATTCTAGGCTGGATTTTCGGAATGTCGAAAATTGACAGTATGGAGCGCGACATTAGAGTCGCTTTGGATAATAACGGTTATAATAATATCGAAGTTGATATGTCCGGTAATGTGGCCACACTATCTGGTGTGGCTGCCAGCGAGACCGCGAAGGCCGGTGCGTTGAAGGTTGCTGAAAACACAGAGTGTTCAGCCTGTAAAAACAAACGCCGTTGGCATGTTGTGAACGACGAGATGTCTTTTGAATCCATCCCAGTGCAAACGCCATATACATTTAACGCCACGAAGACGGTTGAAGGAAATGTAACGGTTAATGGGTATGTTCCATCAGAGACTGCAAAGGCAGATTTAATTCTAGCCGCAAATAGGATTTTTAACACGAAAGTTATTGACCGTAAAATTCGGGTTGCGTCTGGCGCACCTGATGAAAAGTTTTTAGATGTAACTAAAAGCTACATGTCAAAGCTAGCCGATTTGGATAAAGGTACGTTTTCACAAGAAAATTATAGCGGGCTTCTTAAAGGCACAGCGGCTAATGAGGCTACTCGTAGTAAAATTAATCAGGCCGGTCTAAGCTTGCCTGGTCAATATGCAAAAGGCTTTAGATTAGATATTGACGTTCCTGAACCTGTTGTGCCGGCCAGGGGCAACATCGATTCAGTTGCCGTTTGTCAAAAACTTTTTGAAAATGTGAAATCAAACAAGCGCATTCAGTTTGCAACTGGCGCGGCTAACATCACTGGCGCGGCGAGCTTTGATCTTTTAAATGAGATCGCAGCGGCAGCCAATCGATGCCCAAGTTTCCGTGTCGAAATAGGCGGTCATACCGACAGCGTAGGAGATGCTGGTTATAATCAGCGTTTATCCGAAGCGCGCGCTGCGACTGTAAAAAACTATCTCACAGATCAACAGGTCGAAGCTGACCGATTAACAGCGGTAGGGTTTGGTGAAACAAACCCCCGCGCAACGAATGACACTCGCGAAGGTCGCGCACAAAATCGGCGCATAACCTTCACAGTAACACAGGCTCAATAGGAGTATCCAATGTCTAATATTATCGCATTTGTTTTATGTTTCTTATTATTGCCCTTATTGTTACTAGGGCTTCTTGGTCTCTTTTTGGGATGGTTGTTTTCCCGTGGCAAAAAAGTTGAAGGCGACCTTTCCGTAGAGGGTGAAGCTGCGCTCCGCGCTGAGGCTGATAGCTTACGTGCTCGCATTCAGGAACTCGAAGGTCGAGTAACGACTAGAGATACCGAGATTTCTGGTCTTAAAGGCAAGCTAGCGACAGCAGCAGCGGCAGCCGCCGCAGGTGCTGCGGTAACGGCTGCTCCAGCGGCTGCGGCTGCGTCAAAGGATGCGTCTGATGATGATACATATGCACTAGAGTGGCGTAATCGTTACCTGGCGGCACGTGTTAAGTATCTCGAGAGCCAAGTTGCGGAGGCTCCAAAACCTGTCGCTAAGAAAGCGCCTGCTAAATCCAAAGCTTCACCGAAACCTAAGGCGAAGACGGCTCCGAAGCCAAAAGCTAAAGCAGCGCCAAAGCCTAAGGTGCTTTACACCGATGGGCCGACGGATGGCGCGCCCGATGATTTGAAACTCATAAAAGGTATCGGGCCAAAGTTTGAAAAAGATCTGAATGGTAAAGGTATCTATTACTTCCGCCAAATCGCGGCTTGGAAAAAGAAAGACGTGACGATGGTTGAAGGCGTGATTGACTCCTTCCCAGGTCGAATCGACCGCGATGAGTGGATCAAGCAGGCCAAAGGCTTAGCGAAATCAAATACAGCAACTGCTACTAAAGCGTCCGCTGGTCGTAAGAAACCTGGGCCAAAGCCGGGTACTAAACGCGGTGCGCTAACTGCATCGGGTAAGCCTCGTCAAAAGCCAGGACCTAAGAAAGGCTCCACACGGACGTCCAAAAAAATGAGTGACGCCGATGCCGCATTTGAAAAATATTATACTAATGTGAAGAAGTACGATCCGAAGGCGCGTAAGCCGGTGGTTCAAGGCATTGTTAAATATTGCGGTATTGCACTCAGAACACGTGATGGGTCTTTAGTGGCATGCTCTGATGAAGCAGAACTGAAAACTGTTGCTGATGGTTACGTAACAAAGAAACTCCAGAAGCAATCTGGTCAGATGGAACTCGTGAAAGAGGTCTGTCAGGATATGAAAGGCGAGCGTTTTAAGAGCCGCGTCACTTTCTACTACCTCGCAGCTAAGAAAGCGCGTAAATTAGGATTGTTCACCTAAGACTTTCCAGAATAAAAGTTAGTGAAAAGCCCGTCTATATGGCGGGCTTTTTTATTACGTCCATGAAATGCGAAACAAGTATATTTTCAATATGTGGACGAGTTAAAACATACCCAAAATTGGCATTGGCCCGATTTTCAGCTTTATGAGTTTGCGTGCCGTCATTGCGGTGAAACCTATCATTGGCCAGAGTTTTTTGATCGTCTTCAAAGTGCCCGTAATGATGTTGGGAAACCCTTTCATATTCTATCCGGACATCGGTGTCGGTTGCACAACGCATATGTGGGCGGTGCTCCATTCTCGCAGCATCTAAGTTTGGCAGCGGATATCTCTGTACATAACCATGATAAAATAGCTCTCTACAGAGCTTGTGAGCGCGCCGGTTTCACGGGGTTCGGATTTTACGCCACATTCCTTCATATAGACCTTGGGCGACCACGACATTGGTGGTTCAGTGAGAAAGCAAAGCAGTTATGGCAGATTTAATCAGTCTGGGACTAGACGCGGCCGCAGGCGGCGTTTTTGGTATTGTTGGAACGGCCCTAGGGCGCGTGGCCGGCATATTTGAGCGCCGAGATAAGCAAGCCCATGAGAGAGCGAAGTGGGTACATGAATACAAGCTCCACGCCTTAAATATCAAAGCGAGGGCTCAGGAAACGGAATTTGAGATGGCAATGGCGGCTCAAGCCGGATCGTGGGCTGGATTAGAGGCCTCTATAAAGGCAGAAGCCTCTATTGGCGTTGCCAGCAAATGGGTCATTAATGTTTTGCGATTAGTTCGACCCGCTTTAACGGTTTTACTTTGGTTGATAACCGCAGGCATTTTTCTCCAAACGCAAAATGATGCGATAGCAGAAGCTGCCGTATTTGCTGCAACGGCGGCTACACTTTGGTGGTTCGGGGATAGAGCGCCAAAGCCAACAAAGTAAATTTAAATCATGCTAAAGCGCTCGTTGCGGCATTTACAACAGAAATCGCTGTAAGCGTGACGATGATTAAGAACATCGCCATGCTATAGAGGAAGGCGATACTGTAACTTGCAAAGATAGTTTTCAGCCAACTCCTCTTGAACATGTTTTTAGCGCTCAGTGGTAGGTAAACCGCTACACCGATTAGAAAAACTTTATACATTCCGGTTAATGGCGTTAATTGAGAAAGCAGAATAAGCAAAAGTAAGAATGCGAATGTAACGGCATGTATGTAAGTTGCATGAACCAAATGATCGTAAAGCAATGCGGTTTTCTTTCCTCTGATAAAGACAAGTCCGAGTATGGCTGCAAAGGGCATCATGAGAAACATTATTCTGGGGAGGTATGTAGAGATCCCTTCATTTAACAAGACTGGATTGCGTAAAATAGTCATCACGAGTTTTTGTGTATCAGTCTCGGAAACGGTCAAACCAAATATATTGCCTTCGCCTAAACTTACACCGAGATCAGTTTTCATCTTCACCGGCAATTCATGAATTTTATCTCGCCCGATCCCAAGATTATTGAACTCTTTTTCTAGGATAAGAAGCTTTTCTTGTAGACCTGTATTTGAGTCGTCACCAAGTGGGAGCTCATTACTTAGGTCTAATTCGGTGCCTTTCTGATCCGCTTCAAAAAGCCTATCAATGATCGTATGGGGCGTTTGAGTGGCGGACAGGATGTCATTATATTGGTCGATAAGGTCATCGAATTTATTCTTATATGTTACTAATGCCTGGTTCCTTGAGGCCTCCATTGATTGATCTTCACTGTTTATTGGCCATGAACCGCTAGACTTCAGGAGTTTATTTGACGGTGCTTGACCAAAGATTGATAAGTCGCCTTCAAAGTCGAAGGCCTGCCTTTCCGTACCCATCATGAGGCGTGAAACGCGATCAAAATCTGTCTTAGCGTTTTCGCGGTCGAGTTCCGATTGACGTTTAAAAAAACCAAATTCAGGGACGAGCTTAATGTCCGTATCAGGGAGCGTTTGAACGTCTAAATTTTTATCAGATTTCGCGACAATATCAGTTCTGATACTAAAAATATGCGTTTCAGTCAGACCCATATACCCAAATAATAAAATTGAAAGCGCAAGATAAATGCGTACGGGAGAGGTCCAACTCGTTCTCTTACCATCTGAAAATTCACGCGAAACATATCCGGGTTTCGTAATCAGCTTAAAGCAAGTACGCCACATTCTGTTTTCTAATGAGAAAATGGATGTAAAAGTTTCTATGAAAAGTGACCAAATCGAGCGCCGGTAATCGTCGTTCTTTTGACCGCAATTATGGCAATATAAGCCAGTTAAAGCTGTTGCGCAGGAAAAGCACAGTTTGCGCTGGTTCTCATCCGGTATATCGTCACGGGAAAGTAAGCTATCGCCCGAGACAGCTTTGTTTATTTCGGTATCAGCTAAAGCACTATCGCTTCTGATGTTTGACATCCTAAATTTCCCTCATAGCTTTCATATCTTACACATCAAAAGGTATATGAGAACATTCAAAATTGTGTCTTGAACAAGAGATGTAGCGGTCTAAACAAATAGGATGTTCAAAAATAAAGTTGTATGTATTACCGGTGCTTCAGGCGGCATAGGCCGTGGGATCGCTGAAATGTTTATCGCTGAGGGGGCAATAGTCGCCATTAGCGATCTTTCTAAACCCAGCGATACCGCGGCTGCAATAGGTGCATTCGCTTATGAGTGTGATGTTTCGAAAGAGTCATCCGTGAAAACACTCATCAATGATGTCATAAATGCACATGGCGAAATTGATATATTCGTATCCAATGCCGGTATTGGTTCAGGAAATGGTCGCTTTGTGGCCGGGGCGAGCAATGAGAGCTGGGAAATGGCTTGGCAGGTCAATGTTATGGGCTCTGTTTATGCGGCGCGTGACCTCATGCCAAAATGGGTC
>CAZBDT010000019.1:7798-9298 GCA_964490745.1 uncultured Algimonas sp. | reverse complement strand
GAGCGTGGTACTGGACGTTTCGTGATTACGGCTTCGGCCGCTGGATTGCTGAACCAGATCGGCAGCGCGTCTTATTCCTGTACTAAACATGCAGCCGTAAGTTTTGCGGAGAGTATCGCGATTGAGCATGGCGATCAGGGCGTAAAAGCAAATTGTATTTGTCCTCAATATGTCAGGTCCAATATGACTAAAGGCATGCCTATGGCGGAAAACTCCCAAGATGGTCTATTGGAACCGAAAGATGTCGCGAATGCGCTAAAGGCAGCCATTGAGGCCGATGAATTTATGGTCTTTTCTCATCCCGTCGTGAAAAAATATTTTATCAATCGTGCTATGCACCCTGACGCATATCTTGCGGGAATGCGAAAGCTCAAGGAAAAGGTCGGGCGCGCATTTAAAGGCCGAGGGTAGAACATATGTCTCAACGTTTTGATTTAACAGGGCGCGTGGCCCTCATTGCGGGGGCATCTCGCGGGATTGGCGAGGCTATCGCACATGGGTTTGCCCAACACGGCGCGACGGTCATTTGTTCCAGTCGAAAACAGGCTGATTGTGAAAAGGTCGCAGAGGCCATTAGGGAGGCTGGTGGTGAAGCCATAAGTGCCGAACTTCATTTGGGCGAGCTTTCTCATCATAGTAAAGTGATCGATATGATTGCTGATAAATATGGACGTTTGGATATTCTCGTGAATAACGGTGCGACCAATCCCTATATGGGCGCTGCTCATGAAGCGCCTGAAGGCGCTTATGACAAGACCTTTGATGTAAATGTGAAAGGGCCTTATTACCTGTCATCAACAGCCATTCCATTGATGTTGAAAAATGGCAAAGGCTCTATCGTGAATGTGGCGTCCATTGACGGTATTCAACCTGCGCAAGGTCGTGTTATTTACGGAATGACAAAAGCCGCTTTGATCGCGATGACCAAAGGCATGGCAAAGGAATATGGAAATCAGGGTATTCGCGTGAATGCTTTGCTTCCTGGTTTTACTGATACGAAATTAGCCTCCGCACTTAAAAATGCGCCGGGCATTCAGAAATTCATGGATGCGAATTTGGCAATATCCAGAATGGCTCAGCCAGACGAAATGGTGGGCGCGGTTCTTTATATGGCGAGTGATGCGAGCAGCTATTTCACGGGGCAGGGTATGGTCGTTGATGCGGGAGCTGTGATTTAATCATGGCAGATAAAAATCCTACCATTGAAGTTCGTTCCGGCGAAGCCTTGGACATGGCTGTCATAGACCCACTATTAAAAGCGGCGATTTCTGGCCTATCTGGTGAAGCGAAGGTGACGCAATATCCAAGCGGTGCGTCTAACCTAACTTATGCGGTGGATTATCCAGACAGAAGACTCGTCCTACGTCGCCCACCATTTGGTAGAATTCCAAAAGGCGGTCATGATATGTTTCGGGAATACCGTATCATGAGGGATTTGCGGCCTTTTTTTTCGGCTGTCCCGCCCGTTTTATATTACACGGATGATGAGAGCCATATTGG
>CAZBDT010000019.1:4497-7788 GCA_964490745.1 uncultured Algimonas sp. | reverse complement strand
TATGGTCATATCTTGCATCGTATTCCAAAAGACTGGAATTGGGGCGAGACTGAGAACCGTGCGCTCTGCGAAGAGTTTTTCTCGAAGCTATGCGATCTGCATACATTGGATGTCGAAGCTGCGGGTTTATCAGATTTCGGTAAGCCTGAGGGTTATGTTGAGCGTCAAATCAAAGGCTGGAACCGTCGTTGGAACAAAGTTCTCACAGATGACGTGCCGCATTATGAAGATATTCAAGCGTGGTTAGAAGAAAACATGCCGGAAGACTCCGGCAATGTGGGCGTTCTTCATGGGGATTACCGTATAGATAATTGTATTCTCGATCCAAATGATCCCACAAAAATTTCTGCTATTATTGACTGGGAAATTTCGGCGCTTGGCGATCCTCTCATGGACCTCGGCAATACCCTCGCTTATTGGGTGCAGGCTAACGACCCGCCGCATATGCAGCTCACCATTCGTCAGCCCAGTAACAATCCCGGCATGATGACACGTCAGGAAATTCTGAAATTTTATGCGGACCGAACCGGCTATGATGTGTCAGATATGGCCTATTACTATGTTTACGGCATTTGGCGTCTCTGCGTCATTATCCAGCAAATTTATTTCCGTTATATCAGCGGGGCTACCCAAGATGAACGGTTTAAGAGTTATGGTCAAATGGTGATGGCATTAGCCGAAACTGCACGAGAAAAAATACAAACAGGAGAGGTATAATGGGGAAAATGGATTTAGGCCGTACGGATCGCGTCGAAAAACTATGTAATGCGGTCAGAGAGATCGTCCGTAATGACGTTATTCCTATTGAAAATGAATGGCACAAAGAGACCCATGAAGCGGAAGATCGCTGGATGCACACACCGCGTCAAATGGAGATTTTGGAAGGATTAAAGTCCAAGGCCCGCGAACAGAATCTTTGGAATTTCTGGCTTACTAAAACTGGTCTCACCGCGTCTGACAAAGGATATGGATTGTCGACTGTTGAGTATGCCTATCTGGCCGAAGAAATGGGCTGGTCGCATCTCGCACCAGAAGTTTTCAACTGCTCCGCACCTGACACCGGAAACATGGAAGTCTTCGAAAAATATGGGACAGAGGAACATAAAGAACGTTGGTTAAAGCCGATGCTCGAAGGAAAAGTGCGCTCCGCCTATCTCATGACAGAACCTGATGTGGCATCGTCTGACGCCACAAATCTCGATTTTTCAGCTGTGAAAGACGGCGATGAATGGGTTTTCAATGGGGAGAAATATTGGTCATCAGGGGCAGGTGATCACCGCTGTAAAGTTTACATCCTAATGGCGCGTACGGCTCCACGGGACGGCGGTGCTGGACGTCATCAACAACATTCAATGTTTGTCGTGCCTGCTGATACGCCGGGTATAACAAAACTGCGTGCCATGCAGGTCTTTGGTAATGACGACGCGCCACATGGTCATCTTCACCTCCGTTTTGAAAATGTCCGCGTGCCGGCAGATGCTCTATTGATAGGCGAAGGGCGAGGATTTGAAGTTAGCCAAGGTCGTCTTGGGCCGGGCCGGATTCACCATTGTATGCGCGCGATTGGTCAAGCTGAACGGGCTATGGAGCTTATGTGTCGTCGTGCGGTTTCCAGAACAGCCTTTGGCCGCCCGCTCGCGAAATTGGGTGCCAATTATGACATCATCGCGGATTGTCGTATTCAGATTGAGCAGACGCGCTTACTCTGTCTCAAAGCCGCTTGGATGATGGATCAAGGCGACCCGCGTGCGGCTGCACCTTGGATTTCCCAGATTAAAGTGGCTGCGCCTAATGTCGCATTGAAAGTCATTGACGAAGCCATGCAGATGTTTGGCGGAACAGGCATCAGTCAGGACACGCCTTTGGCTGGTATGTATGCAGCTATGCGCACCCTTCGCTTCGCCGATGGTCCTGATGCAGTTCACCGCATGCAGGTTGCGCGCAAAGAGTTGCGAGCCTACACAAATCAAAAGGTGTAGCGTCGGTCCTTCTTCAAAGTTGATGAGTAATGGTTATCCTCGCAATTATTGCGGGGTATAGCCGTGTCAATTTCATATTTGGATTGAGGCTAAGATATATGTTTCGGTCATATCCTTAAAATCGTAGTCTGAAATCTTGAAAGGTTTCAGAGCCACGGCCATAGAGGCTTGCAAAACTAAATCAGGAGTTATTCATGCCTTCCTTCGATGTCGTCTCTGAGGTTAATCTCGCTGAGGTTGATAATGCCGTTCAGAATGTCACGCGTGAAATTTCAACACGCTATGATTTTAAAGGGTCAAAATCGACGGTTGAGGTCAAAGATGGTGGATTGACGATCTTTGCTGATGACGAGTTAAAGCTCAAACAAGTTCAAGAAATCTTGCGCGGCAATCTGTCAAAGCGCGGAATTGAGCCCGGGCAGTTGGACTACGGTAAAGAGTAAAAAGCGACGGGTATGGCTGTTCGTCAACGTATTACGGTCAAAGAGGGCATTGATAAGGAAACAGCCAAGAAGGTTGTGAAAGCTATTAAAGGCGAAAAGATGAAGGTCCAAGTCGCCATTCAAGGTGAAGAACTACGCGTCTCTGGTAAAAAGCGTGATGACCTTCAGGCCACCATGCAGTTTATTAAATCTATGGGCTTGGAACAACCTGTTCAATTTAAGAACTTTAGAGATTAACGGCCATCAAAGGCCAATCTTCCGCCGACCATTGTGAGAAGAGGTTCTGACGTTAGAATATCTGGACCATCAGCCGTCATGATATCGGTGCCAAAGACCGTAATGTCTGCTTTTTTTCCAACTTCGATAGAGCCTGTTTCATCCTCTTGGAAGGCCGCATAAGCAGGCCAGATTGTGAACATTTTGAGGGCTTCCTGCGCTGTGACTTTCTGTGCGGGTCGCCAGTCCGGATTGTTATATCCCTTTATATCTTTGCGCTGTGTTGCCGCATAAAATTCAATCCGCGGGTCTCCAACTTCGACCGGAGCGTCTGAGCCGCCTGCAATGATAGAACCGCTATCAATCAAAGCACGCCAAGCATATGCGCCTTCTAATCGGTTTGATCCCAAGCGGGCAGGCGCAAAATGCAAATCGCCAATGGCATGGCTGGGTTGCATAGACGGAATGACGCCTAATTCTACAAACCTATCAATATCGCCAGGTTCGATAATTTGTGAATGCTCGATCCTCCATCGTGGATCTTTTTCAGCGCGTTGAGCGGGCGGAACACGCTTAAAGGCCTCCTCATACCAATTCAAAACCATGCGATTGGCACGATCTCCGATCGCATGTGTGTTGCCCTGCGGCCCGTT
>CAZBDT010000019.1:0-4487 GCA_964490745.1 uncultured Algimonas sp. | reverse complement strand
AATATGGCTTTTGCCGAGTCTTCTTTTAGGAGCATCAGACCAGAGTTTTTTTCGTCATCAGAGTAAGGGGCAAGTAAAGCGGCTCCGCGTGATCCTAAAGCGCCATCTGCGTAAAGCTTAATGGCCCGTGTCGTCACAAGCGAGTTTTGAACATTTTTCATTTGGTTAATATTGGCTAGCGGTTTGGTCCTTGACGGAAGTAAATCAAGAGAATTGTAAACGCGTATTTTGATTTTTTTGTTGCGGGCCAAGCTGTTTAACAATTGTATATCGGCGGGGTCGACAGACATAGAATGTATATTCGTCCATCCGCGCGCTGCATATAATTTGGCGCCGCGTATATAGGCCTCTCTTTTCCTGTCTTCTGTTAATTCGGGCATTAAATGTTGGACGAGCCCCGCCGCATTATCGATCAACATACCCGTGGCTACACCGGACGCATCTCGATTGATCGCGCCACCAAATGGGTTTTCTGTTTCTGTTGTGATGTTTGCTTCTTGGAGGGCTAATGAGTTGACCACACTGGCGTGCCCATCTGCACGCTCTAAAATTACGGGATGTGTCGTTGTGACTGCATCCAAGTCAGCGCGGTTAGGAAATCGTCCTTCAGGCCAGTGGGTTTCGATCCAGCCGCGTCCGTAAATGGATTCTCCCTCAGGCGTATTCGCAACGACTGTTGCAAGCTTGGATCTTAAGTCTTCAATTGATTTCGTGCCTTCGAGATTCAATGTCATTTCTCGCAAGCCAATACCGAGCAAATGTCCATGCGCATCTGTAAATCCAGGGTAGGCGGCGGACCCTTTCAAATCGATGATTTTAGAATTGCCCCCAGCAAAGTCCTTACACCAACTGCCAGTATCTACTCCGGCATAGGTAATGATACCTTGGCGAATAGCAACGGCTTCAATCGAGGGATTGTCATCATTTGCCGTATAAATAGGGCCGCCGGATATACACCATGCGCGAGCAAAATTACTGGTTGCGTCAGTCGTGGTTTGCTTTTCGTCACATCCCGTGGTGATTGTTACGGCTAATATTCCGCAAAAAATATATTTCTGAAAAGACATAAGAGGCACTCACTTTCTGAGGCTCCTATGGCTTAAAATTAGGTTACGCTGCAAGGTTTGATGCGTTTCGTTTTGAAAAAACACGATCAATTGCACCTAATACCTCAGTCAGTTTTATAGGTTTTGCCAGAGCATCATCCATACCGATATTTTTACATAAGCGTCGTTGTTGATATTGCGGGTCAGCCGTAAGCGCGATGATCGCGATATCTGTATAAGCTTTTTGAGACCCTCGAATAGCTAATGTGGCCTCAATGCCGTCCATAATAGGCATATGAATGTCCATAAGGACAAAATCATACTGATCATTATTAGACTCAGCCTCGTCTAAGGCCTTGATTGCCTCAACGCCGTTTTCGGCGACGTCAATTTTTTTCACTAATGAACCTAGGAGAGAGGATACGACCAAATGATTGGTCGCATTATCATCAACGACAAGAACTTTGAATTCTGAATATTCAGAAGCCGGTGGCACAGCACTCTCTAACATATCTTCAACGAGGATATTGCTAGTGTTTTTTCTGCGATCCTCTTCACGGCGTTCTGCCTGTATAGGTAGCGTCAGAGCTATGACAGTACCTTTGCCAATTTCAGATTTAGCCGTGATTTGTCCACCCATGAGCTCGATAACCTGTTTCGTGATATTCATGCCGAGACCTGTTCCGCCAAATCGTCCCGAAATGGTTTTATCTGCTTGGATATAGGCGTCGAATAATTTGCCGAGCTGGTCTTGGTTCATGCCGATTCCGGTATCTTTAACAACGGCGACAAGATTTTTTTGACCTTTTTTCTCAAGGGTTGTTAGGACGACCTGAACTTTACCCGCAGGTGAGAACTTTACTGCATTCGATATGAGATTGTTTAAGCATTGCTCATATCTATGGGAGTCAAATATAATGGTGTCAGGTACATCCGGGCCAATTTGACATTGAAGATGAATGCTGTTCTCGATCGCTTTCTGTTCCCACAATGCACATACAGATTCGACCGCTTCACGCGGTGAAGCAGGTTGCGGGTGTAACTGTATTTTGGCTTCGGCAAGCTTGGTATGCTCTAGGCTTTCATCGACAATACGTATGATCTTCTCCGCCGAAGATTGGATAAGTTTGAGTTTCGGAAGAATTTTCGGATTTTTGTCGTGGTGAATTAAAGCATCTGCAATGCCGACAACGGCGTTCATCGGTGTGCGTATTTCATGGGAGAGGCGCCCAAGAAATGCGTTTTTCGCACTCAGAAGCTGTTCAGATTTTTCAATCGCTTTTCTCAGCTCATTCTGAACGCGAAGCTGAGCGGTCACTTCTGAGTAAAAGAAAATATATCCGGTCACTCTTCCTGATTCAGAAATTTGTGGTGTGGCTTGTACTTTGATCCAAACTGTATCCGCCTGATCGTCCTTCATTCGAAAAGTGCCCGACCACGGTTCTTTTGCTTTATGGGCTTTCAACCAAATCGATCTCAGTTTGGCGTAATCATCCGAGTGAATAATATTTTTTAAATCGTCATTGCCAAGTTTATTTGCGAAGACATTACCTTTATGGTGTTTGGAAAAATCACCATGGCGTTCAAAAGATTGCGTTTCCAAATCAAAGATAACATATCCTGAGTGGCTACTATCCAGCGCAACTTTCAAGGCATGTTTTTCAACATATTCTTTCGTCACGTCCCGGCAACTGAGTATGTAAAGGCCATCTTCCTCTATATCCTGCCTGAACTGAATTCGACGGCCAGAAGGTGTTAAAAAGTTTATGACGCGATGGGAGGTTTCGTGGGGTTGGACTTTTTTCGTGAATTCGGACCTTACCAGCTCTACAAATATGTTCGGATCACCCGGGCCAAAATCACCTCTAATTGCGAGTTGCTCAGCAATTTCGAGTAAGTTTGTACCCGTGAAATTACGGTCCGTGTCCAGTTCTAAAATACGGGCGATCTTTTTGTCGTAAAATTTTATCTCTAAATCGGTTCCCACGACCAGGGATGCCGCTCCAGACAAACGCCCGGCGCGCGACAGCCACTCAAATTGCAGGGCTTGAAGACTTGAAACCGGGATTTGGGGTTCCGATGCGAAATCTGATGAAGGATCTATCATAATTGGCCAGCCTAAAGTCGTACACTATATCACTATGTTTCATGAAAAAGCGAAAATCAGGTTAAACTTCTGGGCAGAAATTTTTCTGGTTCGAGGTTTGGGGAAGCTGGTACCGCAAGGGAGTTATTTTCTTTTGCCGCATAATTTAATTTGGTTTGGCCATACATTTTCATCTCATCTGACCTAAGATTGTAACTGGTTATTTTTGCGGCGCAGGTCAGAATTCAAGGTAGAATCGTGTTGATCTTATCGCCTTGACAGACGCCTACTCACACCCATTATCAAGCCGCTAAGTACCGTGAGTAGAATAATGACTGGAAATCACAGACCTTACAAAATTCCTATGAGACTCATAGGTTTGAGTGCCACTTGTCTATGTTTTTTACTTACGGCTCAATCTTGCGGACGATCAACCGATCTAAATCCTGATGTGGCGACTAACCCTACAAAAGAGACTGTCACGGCATATGAGGAGCATTCCTCAAAATTGGGATATAATCAGGCCCAAGGCCAGATTATTTTTGGCGTGAATTCGATCTCAGAAGACCTTGAACTTTGGGTGGCCGAAACCGAAGATCACGCTATTATATCGGCTAAACATGGTAAAATGACTGTGACTGCACCCGGCGGTGCTACGATTTGGTTCAAACCAAAGTTACAAGCCCCGGTAGAAATTTCTTACATCTTAACAGCCATTGATGATGGTGGCCCTCATGACCGTGTCAGTGATCTGAATCAATTTTGGATGGCGCGTTCAGTAGTTGAGACAGATCTGTTCGACAAAGATCTAATGCGTACCGGACGCTTTGGAGAGTATGACTGTCTCGAGCTTTATTATGTCGGGGTGGGTGGACATCATAACACACGCACGCGGTTCCGAAGGTATATAGGTCAGACAGGAAAACGGCCGTTAAGGCCTGAACATGATCTGACCGATCCACGGTTCCTGATAGAAGGAAACCGCCCCTACCAGATTCGTATAATCTCGGAAGGACACCGGCAGCGTTTCTATCGCGATGGAATTTTAATTTTTGATGTGAAAGATGACTCGCCCTACCTCTCAGGACATTTCGGCATACGCACTGTGAGAAACCGCCTTACTGTAGAGGACTTTGTCGTGCGCAGTTTGAAGTAGGTTTTGAACGGCCATCTTAATCTCCAGAAATATAATTCTGAAAACCAGGCATCGGGCTCAGACCGAATGGAACATAATAATGGAAACTGTTTGTGCCTAAGGAGGCATTTCAATGAAACTAACGACTAATTCAGTTAAGATGATAACGCCATTATAGAGCCTGGTGCCGCGAGGGAGAATTGAACTCCCGACCTCATCA
>CAZBDT010000018.1:25838-27032 GCA_964490745.1 uncultured Algimonas sp. | reverse complement strand
TTCAAAACACTATCACAAGAATTAGCCGCCAAACGTACGGCAAAATAAGGAGTTCAAGATGGTTAGTCTATCAGTAAAAAAATGTCGCCAGAACAATTACGCTTTAACACCGAGAGCGTTGAAAAGACTGCGGTTGTTTTCAATCCTAGCTCTGACTGGTTTCCCCTTATTTTGTATAATCGAGATGTTTAATTTATCAGACGGTTTTAATAAGCCACTTAATGCAATCATTATGACATTACTTCTCGCGAGCTGTATTCCACTAAGCGGAGATAGAATCTATAACCGACTATATGGTCGCAATCGCTATTTAGATGAGCGTGAACGAGAGACCATACAAAATGCGAAGAACTTCTCCTACAAAGCTGTTTTAATAGGGCATATATTCGCGATTATTGTAGGTTTGATTGTCTTCACGGCTTTAGGGTATGATTTTCAAACACCTTTCTTCACGATTGCAGGCGTTATTCTTACATTGATGAATGTCGCAATCTTTATGTTGTTTCTCCCAATTACCTACATCGCTTGGACGCAGAAGCCGCTTCCGACTGAAGACTAGCCCTTGCAATTTTAGGCCGCTCGCCGCATATCGCGCTCAGATAATTTACCCTGATTTGAAGAGCACGCTATGGCCCGCCAATTTTGCTATCACATGCAAGGTCTGACGAAGAAATTCGGCAATAAGACCATTCTTGATAATGTCCATTTATCATTCTACCCGGATGCGAAAATCGGCCTGATTGGTGTGAACGGTGCCGGTAAATCGACATTGATGAAAGTCATGGCGGGTGTCGATACGGAAGTCACGGGCGAACATTGGGCCGCCGAAGGCGTGAAGGTTGGCTACTTACCGCAAGAGCCAAAGCTTGATCCTGAAAAAACGGTTTGGGAAAATGTTATTCAAGGCTGTGAAGATAAGCAGATTTTTGACGCTTATAATAAAGCGGCCATGGATATGGCGGAAGAATATTCTGACGAATTGATGGAGCAGATGACGTCTCTGCAAGAGCAGGTCGATGGTCGCGATGCGTGGGACATTGATTCTAAAATCGAAATGGCCATGCAGGCTTTGCGTTGCCCGCCAAAGGATAGTGGCGTGACTTCCCTATCGGGCGGTGAATCCCGTCGTGTGGCGCTTTGCCAATTATTGCTATCAAAGCCTGATCTTTTATTGCTCGATGAGCCGACCAACCA
>CAZBDT010000018.1:4276-25828 GCA_964490745.1 uncultured Algimonas sp. | reverse complement strand
CCATTTGGACGCGGAAACAGTTGCTTGGCTGGAAAACTATCTTGTCAATTATAACGGCGCGATCATCCTGATTACCCATGATCGCTACTTCCTCGACAATATCACAAATTGGACCTTGGAGATTGATCGTGGCCGCGCTTATCCGCATGAGGGGAATTACTCTTCTTGGTTGGAAGCCAAAGGCAAGCGAATGGATCAGGAAGGTCGCGAGGCAGACTCCAAGACAAAAGCACTAAAACGCGAATTGGAATGGATTCGGTCCAATCCAAAGGCCCGCCAGTCAAAGTCAAAAGCCCGTATCAACGCCTATGAAAAGCTGCGTGATGAAGCCGAGAATGAAGTCGTGTCCCACGCGGAAATCCGTATTCCGATGGGCGAACGCCTCGGCAATATTGTAGTCGAAGCGAATAATGTCTCTAAAGGCTTTGGTGACAAACTTCTGATCAAAGACTTGTCCTTTAAACTGCCGCGAGGTGGTATTGTTGGTGTTATCGGTCCAAACGGAGCGGGTAAAACGACACTTTTCAAAATGATAACGGGTGAAGAAAAACCGGATGAAGGTACTTTCAAAACGGGTGAAACGGTTGAACTTGGTTATGTCGATCAAAACCGTGCGGCCCTCGACCCGGGCAAGAATGTCTGGGAAGCCATTTCGGATGGTTTAGACATTATTCAAATGGGTAAACGCGAAGTGCCGTCCCGCGCTTATGTTGGGGCCTTTAACTTTAAGGGTACAGACCAACAGAAAAATGTTGGGCAGCTCTCCGGTGGTGAGCGAAACCGCGTAAATTTGGCGAAAATGCTAACGCGTCCTGCGAACTTGCTCCTCCTCGATGAACCAACAAACGATTTAGACCGTGAGACTTTGGCATCACTCGAAGTCGCATTAGAGAAATTCCCGGGCTGTGCCGTGGTTATTTCCCATGATCGCTTCTTCCTCGATCGCGTCGCCACGCACATCCTCGCCTATGAGGGTGACAGCCATGTTGAATGGTTTGAAGGCAACTTTGCAGATTATATCGAAGACAAGAAGCGTCGCCTTGGTCCGGATGCGGATATGCCGAAAAAACTCAAATTCGTAAAATTTGATCGGTAATGACAGTTTGATTGTCGGGACTTGACAAGGGCCTACCCTTTCTTGTCCTGTATAGGCATGAAAAAATATCTAACCCTATTTTCAGCGCTCATATTATTGGCCTGTTCCCAAGGTACAGAGATCGCATCTGCCCAAACGCCGCCTATTATTGTAGATCAGTTTGGATACCTTCCGGCACTGGAAAAAATCGCCGTCATTAAGGACCCACAGCTTGGTTTCGATGAGCGGCAGTCGTTTTCACCGAGTCAACGCTATGCTGTCGTTAATGTAAGGTCTGGGCAGATTGTTTATACAGGGAGGCCAGTGGCTTGGAAAAATGGTCGGACTGACGAAATGTCCGGTGATCGCATTTGGCATTTTGATTTTTCGGAAGTTCGAGCGCCCGGACGTTATGTCATTCGTGACGTCACTAAAAACATAGACAGCTACGCTTTTGATATTTCACCTTCGGTTTATAAGCCCGTTTTAAAAGCTGCCTTCAAAACGATGTATCTTCAACGCGCGGGGTTTGAAAAAACAGCTCAATTCGCGGGGCTATGGGCGGATAAAGCCAGCCACTTGCGCAACGGCCAAGATACACAGGCTCGATTATTCAGCCGCATGAATGACCCGTCGACCCAGAGAGACCTACGTGGCGGTTGGTATGATGCAGGCGATTATAATAAATATACGAGTTGGACTGCAAATTATGTAACATGGCTGTTGGGAGCTTATATAGAAAATCCGAGTATTTGGACGGATGATTTTAATATACCTGAGTCAGGCAATGGTATTCCCGATATATTGGATGAAGTGAAATGGGGTCTGGATTGGCTTGAAAGGATGCAAAATGAAGATGGGGCTATGCTCTCTGTGATGGGTCTAGGGCAGGCTTCTCCTCCCTCTGCCGCGAAAGAGCCGAGCCGTTATGGTCCACCGAATAGCTCTGCAACCGTTACGTCCGCGGGCGCTTTTGCCATGGCTGCACGGGTTTATGGGGCCGCGGGTTTTACGCAAGACGCTAATCGGTATGCCTCTCGTGCGGATAAAGCTTGGCAATGGTTTGAGTCGAATCCCAAGGTGAAATTTTACAATAATGACCCGCGTTCAAATTCGGAAGGATTGGCGGCAGGCCAACAAGAGGTTGAGGCGGACCGATTGGCAAAGAAAGTTCTGATCGCAGCCATACAAATGAAAGCGCTGCACGGTGATCTTTATTTCGATCGGGTGATTGAACGTCTATATAATGAGATAAAACCGATGCAGGCGAATACGCCTGATGGTTTCGAAGGTATGATGGCATTTGATCTTTTATTTTATGCGCGTCAGCCCGGCACGCCTCCAAAACTTGCCGCGCGAATTAAACGTGAATATGAAACCAACATTTTGAATGCTTATAACGGATGGCCAACAATTAGAGACCAAGAAGATCCATATCTTTCATTTGTTGACGGGTATTGGTGGGGAAGTAACGCTACAAAATCACGTCGTGGTGCTATTTATACTCAAGCTATCGTTGGGGGCGTTGGGCCCCGTTCCAGGATTGAGTACCTGAATGCAGCCGCTGGTTACTTGCATTATATTCATGGGGTTAACCCGCTCAACAAAGTGTATTTATCAAATATGGGGCGTTATGGGGCGGAAAATTCTGTTACCCAATTTTATCATGCCTGGTTTAAAGATGGCTCAAAATATGATGTCGTCGGGAGGTCAAAAATAGGGCCCGCTCCGGGTTTTTTGGTCGGTGGGCCGAATGATAGTTATTCTAGGGATGAATGCTGTAAGACTGTCTGTGGTGGATATGGCGCGAAAATGTGTAAAATTCCGATAAAGGCTCCGCCGAGCGGTCAGCCTCCGGCAAAATCATATGCAGACTTTAATGAAGGATGGCCGATCAATAGTTGGGAAGTCACGGAGAATTCAAATAGTTATCAGGTGGCATATATTCGATTGCTATCAAAATTTGCTAGATAATTCATATAAAGTTTTTTTTATATACATTCTTTTATTATTGGTTTATGTCGCACTTATGGACGCCATTGCGACATATTTGAAAACACTCGGTCACCCGGACCGCCTGCGTATCTTAGCGCTTTTAAGACAGGGTGAGCTAACCGTGAGCGAGCTCGTTCAAATCCTTGGGCTGTCGCAGCCTCGCGTCACACAGTATATAAAATCCCTCGAACAGGTCGGTATTGTGGAACGTTTGCGTGAAGGCAGTTGGGTTTTCTCGCGGTTGAAAAGAGGACAGTCGGAAAATTCCGCCATTCTCTCCGCAGCGCTTGCTGCGCTGAATGAAAATGATGCTCAACTCGTTATGGATTCTGAAAGTTTGAAAAAAGTGCGAGCAGATCGATCACGTTTGGCTGAAGCGTTTTTCGCATCTGTCGCGAATGATCATGATCAATTGGGCCATGAATATCTTCCACAGGCCGATATTGAGCTAGCGCTTTTAGAACTTGTTACGGATCAAGGCTTCTCCCGCATGGTGGACTTAGGCACGGGTACGGGGCGTATGTTGAAGCTTTTTGCTCCTCATATTCGCAGCGGTGTCGGTATCGATGATAGTGTGGAAATGCTACGTGTCGCGCGCCATACATTGTCTGATGACACCTTCACCCATATTTCCGTCCAACAAGCTGACCTTCAAGATGCCCCGTTAAAAGACGGTGCAGCCGATTTGGTAACTTTGCATCAGGTACTGCATTTCCTCGAAGAGCCTGTGCGGGCGATTCGAGAGGCCGCTAGGTTACTGAATGAGGGCGGGCAACTACTGATAACAGATTTCGCCACGCATGAATTTGAAAATTATCGTGAAAATTACGCGCATAGACGACTTGGATTTAGCGACCAAGATGTCGACGCATTCTTGTCTGAAACGGGTTTTGAAATCACTCAAATAAAAACACTGCCCGCATCAGACCCGAATACACCAGATGTCAAAATTTGGCATGCCCTCAAAACGAAAACCACGCTTTCCGCGACAGGATAAATTATGAATGCCCGTCTCCCTCTTCGTGATCCTAATGCACCCGTAGGCGCTATCGCACGCGCATCTGCAGAGAGTCCTGACCTGAAAGTCAGCTTTGAATTCTTCCCACCCAAAAACCAGAAAATGGAAGATAAGCTTTGGGCGTCGATTGAAAAGCTAGGGCCGCTTTCGCCTGACTTCGTATCTGTGACTTATGGTGCAGGTGGCTCAACGCGAGAGAGAACGCATAGAACCGTTGCGCGTATGGTCGAAGAGACAGATTTTGCGCCTGCTGCGCATCTTACCTGTGTCGACGCGACGCGGGAAGAGATCGATCAAGTCGCGAGAGACTATTGGGAAGCCGGCGTTCGGCATATTGTGGCTCTGCGGGGGGATCCATCAGACGGTATTGGAGAGACGTATCGACCTCATCCTGGTGGGTATGCCTATGCCAATGATCTGACTGAAGGATTGAAGAAAATAGCGGATTTCGAAATCTCCGTTTCCGCTTATCCCGAACAACATCCGGAAAGTGCGAATTGGTCTGTGGAAATCGATAATTTGAAGCGAAAAGTCGATGCGGGTGCAACGCGCGCTATTACCCAATTTTTCTTCTCGCCTGACATTTTTTGGCGCTTTCAAGACCGCGTGTTGGATGCCGGTATCGATATTCCGATTGTACCGGGCTTGATGTTACAGCCAAATTTTAAAGGCTTGGCGCGTATGTCTAAAATGTGCGGTGTTGCAGTGCCGGATTGGTATGCAGGCTTGTTTGAGGGGTTGGATGATGATCCGGTCACGCGGGATATGCTGACCGCAACGCTGGCGGCGGAATTAACGGCTGAGCTGAGGGATCGCGGTGTTGACCACTTCCATCTTTATACACTTAATCGATCTGAGATAGCGTCGTCAGTGGGACGTATATTGGGATTGCATAATCGTCGTAAAAGAGAGTTGGCCGCATGATGAAGAACCCAAGAAATCTTCTTATTTTTGCTGTTTTAGGCGGAATCACTGGAACCGCTTTAGGTCTCTCTGTGGGCTACATGATTGCCCCAAAGACATCTAAAACTGTAAAGTTAGATGCACCTTTGGAATTGCGTTCAGTTTTGATGCGTCAACAAGCTGCTTGGAATGCTGGCGACATTGACGGCTTTATGGAAGGCTATCTGCGGGACGATGAACTTCGCTTTGCGTCAGGAGGCAATATTACAACGGGTTGGGCGCCCACCTTGTCGCGATATAAAGCGCGTTATTCGGATAGAGCTGCCATGGGGGAGCTACGATTTGATATTCAGGACGTGACCGTGCTTGATGAAGATGACGGCCTCGTTTTTGGGCAATGGACGCTCGTGCGAGACAGTGATACGCCTAACGGCTTGTTCACGCTGCATATGAAAAAGGTCGATGGCGACTGGGTGATTATCTCTGACCACACCAGTTCTGCAAATTAAACGCCGATATCGATTTTACCCCGGACGCAAGCATCATAATCTGACGCCAAGGCATGACAGACTTCGCCGACTGTATAGTGGTTTCCGTCTATTTCGCGCACCGGAGTTACCTCCGCCGCCGTACCCACAACGAAACACTCGTCGAAATGTGGCATTTCGGATGGATGGATGTCGCGTTTGTGGACTTTATAACCGCGTTTTTCGGCCAAGCGAATGACGGTGTCATGGGTGATACCTTCCAACAAAATATCATTTGTTGGTGTGTGAATTTCGCCATTACGCACAAAAAAGATATGCGCACCCGTACATTCGGCGACGCGACCTTTATAATCAAACATCAATGCATCATCCCAACCCGTGGCTTGGGCTTTATCTTTCGCGAGCGTGCAAATCATATAGAGGCCGGCTGCTTTAGATTTACAGGGGGCAGAACGTGGATCAGGGCGAATCCAATCTGAAATGCAAAGGCGAATACCTTTCATTTTGTCTTCAAAATAGCTGCCCCAGTGCCAAGCGGCGACGCCGAAGTGAATTTGATTGTTTTTCGAGGCAACGCCCATCATATTTGACCCACGCCAAGCGAAGGGGCGCAGGTAAGCATCTTTCAAGCCAGTTTTCTCTAATGTGTCCAGACAGGCTTGGTCGATCTGCTCTAGCGTATAGGGAATTTCATAGCCCAAAAGCTCCGCCGATTTCATTAGGCGCTTGCTGTGGTCTGTTAGCCGGAAGATTTTACCTTCATAGGCCCTATTTCCTTCGAAGACGCAGGAACCATAATGTAGGGAATGTGTCAGGACGTGTATTTTAGTTTCGCGCCAGTCCACGAATTCTCCATCCAACCATATTTCTCCATCGCGGTCATGATAGGCTTTTTCGATCATGATGTTTCCTCTTTGAATCAAGCGGTGACGTGCAGACGTCTTGCCAACACCTCTGTTACACGTCATTTATATTCTATGACGGAAAAGTCATCGCAAAAAATACGGTTATGCAGGGCAATTTATAGATGATTACGACCTTTCTTGACCGTGCCGATACGCATATTCTGATTATAGATGATGATGATCGGATTAGAGAGCTTTTGTCGCGTTATCTCACGAAGCAAGGCTATCGGGCCAGCACTGCAAATGGTGCGGATGAAGCACGATTAAAGATGCAGGGATTGAAATATGATCTCCTCATCGTTGATATCATGATGCCGGGTGAAGACGGGCTCACATTGACGCGCGGGTTACGCCGACACCATGATGTCCCCATCATATTGCTGACAGCGTTGGGTGAAGCTGATCAACGCATTGCTGGTTTACGATCAGGGGCGGACGACTATTTGTCTAAGCCATTCGAGCCTGAAGAATTATTGCTACGGATCGACAATATATTTAGACGGACAGGTAAAAACCTCACAACTGATAGGATCGTCTTCGGCCCTTATGTTTATGATTTGACAAAAGGATTATTACGCAAAAACGGAAAGCAGATTAAGTTGACCACGGGTGAGCAGACCTTGCTGTCGCTCTTGGCGGGTCAAGCTGGTGGCGTTGTGTCGCGCTATGTATTATCAGAGAATATAAAAGCACAATCCGAACGTGCCGTTGATGTGCAAATGACTCGTTTGCGTCGTAAGCTGGAAGATAATTCATCTGAGCCCAAATATCTGCTGACGGTGAGAGGCGAGGGCTATCGTCTTGTATCTGATGCAGTGTGATTAGCCATGTTCTCACTTAGAAATATTTTGCCAAAGTCTATTTTTTGGCGAGCGTTTTTAATTATCATATTGCCGATTGTTATCATGCAAATGGTTGTGGCTTGGTTTTTCTTTAATGCTCACTGGGCACGCGTGACATCCAGCCTCTCAGATTCTGTGGCGGCCGATGTGGCTGTTGCAACGCAATTGTTTCGCGAGCAACCAACAGATGAGACGGCTAAAAAACTGGATAAGCTTCTTCGCCCAGATATGGAGTTGTCGGTCGTGTTACGCGCGGGTGACACCCTACCTACGGCAAGACGAAACGCATTTTTCTCAAATCTAGACAAGACGTTACGTAGAAGTCTTACAGAAGCTGTTGATAGGCCATTTTGGTTTGATACGACTCGTTATCCCAATCACATTGATATTCGGGTTCAGGTTGATCAAGGCGTTTTACGTTTTATCGCGGCGCGCGAGAGAGTTTTTGCGCCAACGGGATTCGTTTTCATTTTTTGGCTGATTACGGCAACCGTGGTCCTATCACTTGTTTCTGTATTGTTTATCCGACGCCAGTCCGATCCGATCCGTGAGCTTGCAAATGCCGCTGCGGCTTTTGGTAAGGGACAAGACATTTCCGGTTACAAACCAAGAGGCGCGTCAGAAGTTAGAATGGCCGGGCAGAGCTTTTTAAAAATGCGTCGCAGGCTACGTCGTCACCTTGAACAAAGAACGTTAATGTTGGCCGGGGTCTCGCATGATTTACGAACGCCACTGACGCGCTTGAAATTGCAACTCGCGATGCAGGACGATACGGAAGACACAAGAGCCGCACGGCGGGATGTGGATGAGATGGAAGCCATGCTGACAGGCTATCTCGATTTTGCGCGCGGAATGGGATCCGAAAAACCGCAAGTCATACAACTCTCTAATTTTATTTCTGAAACTATAAAAACACGCCCTGTAGAGATAGAGCCTTTCTCCGATCGCGAAATTTCTATTCGCCCATTGATGATGAAACGATGTCTTGAGAACCTCATTAGCAATGCGCTTAAATATGGAAATAGGTGTGAGCTAAAGGTCGAAAATACGTCCGATTTTTTACTGATTTCAGTCGAAGATGATGGTCCCGGCATTCCTGCCGAGCAAAGACAGACTGTCTTCAAGGCGTTTCAGCGTTTGGATGAAGCTCGAAACCAAAACATCGAGGGGATCGGGCTGGGCTTATCCATATCTCAAGATATCGCCCAGCTGCATGGGGGAACAATTATATTGTCTGATAGTGAAATGGGCGGTTTGAAGGCGACATTACAATTACCGCTTTAAGTGTCTGGTCAAGATCCAAGTTCTTTCGCACGCGCAAATGCCGCTCTCGCTGTTGCAATCATCATTTTAGATAGTCCACCGTCTTCGCCCATTAAAACGTCTAGTGCGGCTTGAGTCGTACCATTAGGGGAGGTCACATTTTTACGCAGCGTTTCCGGTGTCTCCTCGGATTTATCGAGTAGTTTTGCAGAACCGATGACGGTTTCCCGGGCAAGTTTTTGTGCCACGTCATCGGGTAGGCCTAAATCTCGGGCTCCCGCTTCAAGGGCTTCTACAAGGTGAAAAATATAGGCGGGACCCGAGCCTGAAATGGCTGTCACAGCATTAAGCGCCGCTTCACTGTTTACACGCACGACGTCTCCGCCGGCTTTTAAGAGTGCTTCAGCCTCAGCAATTTTCTTGGCGTCTACATTCGGGGCTTCATATATCGCGCTAATACCTGCGCCGATTGCAGCGGGCGTGTTCGGCATGGCTCGAATGACAATACGACCATCGAAAGCTTCGTCCAAGCGTCTTAAGCTTGTACCGGCTAAAATGGATATAATCATCGCGTCCGGAGCCAGGCCTGCGCCCAACCCCTTACCGAGTTTGCTAAACATTTGGGGCTTGATAGCCAGTAAGACTGTTTTGACGGATTTCGGAATATCTTCTGGTCGCGTAAGATGCTTACCCCCGCGTTCAATGGCATAAATGGCTTGTGGGCCGGGGGCCGGGTCTAAAATGGCTAGTTTTTTGGGTGTGACTAGCCCTGCTTCAAGCCATCCGCTTAACAGGGCTCCGCCCATTTTCCCAGCGCCAACGAGGAGATGCGTTACGGCCATTAGGGTTGTGCCGCCAAATCAACGAGGGCGCTTGTCATTGCGTCTTCGGGTGATTTTCCTGCCCAAATAACATATTGGCAAGCCGGATATCCGCGTTCAGCAGCGTCTAAGGCGTGGGCAATCATATCCATTGCCTGTTCATTTCCCAACTTTGCGCCGCCGCGTAAAGAGGCGGCATCTCGGTAGACCAAACATCTATTCTTATCCCAATAATCAAAATGACCGGAGGTTAAGCGTTCATTTAAGAGGCTCATTAAGCGGCATATATCATCGGACCGCCCGCCCGGCATTTTTCCTTCAAAAAGCAAAAAGACTTGAATTTGTTCCGTAGCGTTATTCCATGTGATGGAGACGTCGTGCTCGCACCACAAGCCGGGCAAGCTGATTTGCAACTCATTGATGTCAACGCGGTCATAATCATAGCCTTCGGCGATACAAATGCGTGTGAAAACCTCTAATGGGTTTTGCCGTATACCAATGGCACCCGAAAGGGTGGGGCTTGGCCGAATATGGCGTTGGTCAGCGTAAGTCATTCTATTCCAGTGAATCGTTTCAACTTCATAGCCAAGCTATGAACATTAGTGATTCCCGCAAGCCCAAAAGCGATGTGGTGTGTTGATAACCTATAAGTGGCCGACTTATTCCCGAATAAGCACTGAATTTCGACAGTTTGGCTCTAAAATCTCAAGGGCACTTATTAGGCCGAGCCGAATCTATCCCGAAGCGGGGTTAGGTGCCCGCTATCCAAAGCGGATGTTTTTCCATTATGCTTTTAAATAGCTCGCTCTCTAAGCAATGTGCGAGCCAGTTTCGTGTTTTGGATAAGTCATCATTTGACGCCCACCATTCAGGCTCAACCGCAGCAAATTGCCGAACAAATGGGAAGGATGCCATATCCGTTGGACCCATTTCTTCACCTTCGAGATAGGATTCCTCACCCAAGCGATCTTCTATCAATTTGAGTGCGTCTACAGCTTTTACTCTATGGGATAAGTCAACATCTCCGCGTTCTACGCCACGGTCATATCGGGAGGCGTATTTGTAACGATCTAAGTGATGTTTGAACGGGCCATCAATCATCTTGATAATGTCCGATTGGAACGTCGCCCTGGGCATAGCCCATTTCATAATATCAAGACTTTCGTCAATGACTTCGCCATCGATAGCAAAGACCGGAACAGAGCCTTTGGGCGATATTTCCAGCATATGGGCAGGTTTGTCGCGCAGCAAAATTTCGCGGTGCTCATAGTCCGTCCCAGCGACCTGTAACGCCATTCGCGCACGCATCGCATAAGGACATCGGCGAAAACTATAGAGAAGGGGGCGCATTATCCAGCCTTGCGTCCAATATGGGTTTCTCCGCGTTTTTTAGCGAGAGCGATTTGCTTTTGTCGCTCTGCAAAAGCGGCCTTTTGTGTGTCTGTCATTTCCTCATGGCAGTGATGGCAGGAAACGCCTTTTTCATATTCAGGGCGTTGCTTTTCGCTTTCTGTAATGGGGCGGCGGCAGGCGAAACATTGATCATATTCAGATTCTTCAAGGCCGTGTGTGACGGCGACGCGCTGGTCGAACACAAAGCAATCGCCTTCCCAAAGACTTACGGACTGCGGCTGTGTTTCCAGATATTTCAGAATGCCGCCTTTGAGATGGTAAACATCGTCAAAGCCGTTTTCCAACATGAAAGAAGACGCTTTCTCGCATCTGATCCCGCCTGTGCAGAACATGGCCACTTTCGGCTTGTTGATCGAATCGCGATTGGCTTCGACCCAATCCGGAAACTCGCGGAAGGTCTTTGTATTCGGGTTCACGGCGCCCTGAAAGGTACCTATGCCGACTTCATAATCATTACGCGTATCGATTAAGATGGTGTCAGGGTCGCTGATGAGGGCATTCCAGTCGGACGGATTAACATAAGTGCCTACGGTCTTGTTCGGGTCAACCCCGTCTACACCCATTGTCACGATTTCACGTTTTAAGCGGACTTTCATCCGGTAAAAGGGCATGTCTTCTGCGTATGAGTACTTTACGTCTAAATCAGCCAAACGTGGGTCAGCACGTAGAAACTTTATAATCTCCGATATGGCGGAATCGATCCCTGCGATGGTCCCATTCAGACCTTCTTCGGCAAGGAGTAGTGTTCCTTTGACACCCAAAAGATCACACATGTTTTGCAACGGTTCGCGCAGCCAAGTGTAGTCCGGCAACGATACGAATTTATATAGGGCTGCGACACGGTAAGTCATGGCCGCGATTTAGATTTAGCCGCTCTGAGCGTCAAGCTGAACTAGCCGTTCGGTTTGATGGGTTCTGGTTTAGTAATACTTGTAATCACACTCTGATATATTGGGTTGCCCTCTATGCGTTGGATCAAACCATCTGACATGCCTTGGCGTTCTAGAAGGTCACGCATCGAATCTTTGATGATCTCAGGGTCATTACAGGTCTTGGCGACAATTTTCAGGTCGCGAATACCTTGCCCTCTTGTGAGTTCTTTTTTCATTTTGTCCAAAGCACGGGTGAATTGAAACATCTGCAATGGTCCGGGCGTTTTTCCTGACGCCCATGTTTCCGAAACTTTACTGAGAGTTCGAAAAGATGATTTTGCGCGCTTTTCAATCTTGTCGACGGCTTTTGTTGCGCGAGGCGTGATCCATTCAGCAGAGCAGACTTCAGCAGGGTCAGGGGTTGAGGCGCACGCCGTCAAGATGAGTAAAGCTGGGCAAAAAAGAGTATAAACTTTATATGTCATGATTTTGCTTAGGCGGCTCTATGGTTTGATGCAAGAAGACGTAGGTTACGTCTGTGTTATGACTCGAATTGCGTAACGCGCGAAATTGTGACTATCAGAAAGTTGATGCGTGTTTAGCACTTGCTGGTCTTGACATGACTTCCCTAAAATCGTCTACCTAATGACAACGTTGTCAGTCGCGCGCGTCTGATGCTTAAGCCTAGCAGTAGATCGGAATAATCCGGCAGCATTTAGGGGGATGGTCTTATGAGCTCTACATCATCGAAATCGCAACCGAGTCCTGCGAATCCTGTCCGTATGGGCATGGTTGGCGGCGGAGAAGGGGCTTTCATTGGAGCCGTCCACCGCTGGGCCGCAAGGTTAGATGGTGAGGTAGAACTGGTCTGCGGTGCATTTTCTCGCGATGCGGGCAATACGGCGCGAACAGGTGAGTTCCTTGGGCTTGATGCGAGCCGCTGTTATTCTGATTTCGAAACCATGATGAAGGCCGAGGCAGCATTGCCAGACTCAGAGCGCATGGAGTTTGTTGCTATCGTTACGCCGAACCATGTGCATTTCCCGGTTGCGAAAGCGGCTTTGGAAGCTGGCTTCCATGTCTTGTCTGACAAGCCCGCCACATTGAATCTAGACGAAGCAAAAGCGCTTCGCGAGATTGTCGCTCAAAACCCAAAATTGGCATATGGTCTGACACATACATATCTCGGATACCCGCTCGTAAATGAAGCGCGTGCAATCGTTGAATCTGGCGGCATCGGCAAAGTTCGCAAAGTCTTTGTTGAATATATACAGGGCTGGTTGGCGACAGAAGTTGATAATAAGCAGGCAGATTGGCGAACAGATCCTGCGCGCTCAGGTGGATCGGGCTGTATGGGCGATATCGGAACCCACGCGCATAATTTGGCTGAATATATCACAGGCAAGCGCATGACGCATCTAGCGGCTGATCTTTCGATCTTCGTTGATGGGCGTCGATTGGATGATGACGGCTCGGCCCTTTTCCGCATGGAGGATGGTGTGAAGGGTACGCTTTCAGCCAGTCAGATTTGCGTAGGTAATGAAAACAGCCTCTCGATACGGGTTTATGGCGAGACAGGTGGCTTAGAGTGGCGTCAAGAAGAGCCGAATACGATGATCCGGACCTATCTTGATAAGCCAACAGAAATTCTACGCGCCGGTAATGGTTACTTATCAGCCGAGACACAGTCTGGTTTTCGGACACCGCCCGGTCACCCGGAAGGCTATTTGGAAGCCTTTGCGAATGTATACCGCGAATTTGCATTGGCGCTGCGAGATGAAGGCGGTGTGGCAACAGGTATTGACGGCGCGGTGCGCGGTATGGCTTTTGTTGAAGCCTTGCTGAGATCCTCTAATAATAATTCAGAATGGACGGAGATTGAGTCATGAAGACCCTCAAAGGACCCGGAATTTTTCTTGCCCAGTTTATGGGCGACGCGCCGTTTGATACGCTGGAAAATGCCTGTAAATTCATGAAAGACGCCGGATATGAAGGTGTGCAACTGCCATCTGATAATCCTGTTGTTATGGATTTGAAACAATGTGCGGAAAGCCAAACATATGCTGATGATCTGAAAGGTCGGATCGCGGAATATGGTTTGGAAATCACCGAACTTTCGACTCATATCCAAGGTCAGCTTGTTGCGGTTCATCCGGCTTATGATGAAGCTTTCGATGCATTTGCGCCGGCGCATCTCCATGGAAAGCCATCTGACCGCCAAGAGTGGGCGGTGCAGCAGGTGAAATATGCAGCGACGGCCTCTCGCCGTTTAGGGTTAGATAGAAGCGTGAGCTTTCCTGGAGCCTTAGTTTGGCCCTTTATGTATCCTTGGCCACAGCGTCCAGCTGGACTCGTTGAAGAAGGCTTTGCCGAGCTGGCTCGTCGCTGGCGTCCAATCTTGGATCACTATGAAGAAGAAGGCGTGGATGTTTGTTATGAAATTCATCCGGGTGAAGATATTCATGACGGCATTACGTTTGAGATGTTCTTGGAGCAGGTAGATAACCATCCACGCTGTAACATCTTATATGATCCCTCTCACTTTATCTTGCAGCAGCTCGACTATCTCGACTTCATCGATATCTACAAAGAGCGTATTCGCATGTTCCACGTCAAAGATGCTGAGTTTCGTCCGAATGGTCGCTCAGGGGTTTATGGCGGATATCAAGGCTGGGTCGATCGTCCGGGTCGTTTCCGCAGTCTCGGTGATGGTCAAATCGATTTTAAAGCCATTTTCTCAAAAATGGCGGCAAATGATTTTGATGGTTGGGCCGTTGTTGAGTGGGAATGTGCTCTGAAACACAACCAAGACGGTGCACGTGAAGGCGCGCAATTTGTCAAGGATCACATCATTCGTGTTACTGATAAAGCATTTGACGATTTCGCTGGCGGTAGTGCAGACAGTGAAAGTAATCGTCGCATGTTAGGATTGGCATAAATCGTTTAATGCGCTGACAGGAATACCTGCGGCAAATAAAAAATAGGGGAAAACCATGGTAGCAGTAACATCGGATGAAGCCGGCGGCTTCACGATTAATCGGAACAGGCTGTTTTTACTGAGTTGCTTGTCGCTCATCGTGACGGCGATGACCTTCGCGATACGTGCGGGTATTTTGACACAGCTCTCAGATGAGTTCGCGCTGTCAGATACGCAGCTGGGCTGGGTCAATAGTATGGCCTTCCTCGGCTTCCCTTTGGCGATGGTTCTGTTTGGTTTTCTTTACAATAAGCTTGGGCCGAGATTGATTATGATTTTGGCCTTTGTTGGTCACTTACTCGGTTTGGTCCTAACAATTTTCGCAGGCGGCTTCCTCGGTCTTCTTATTTCGACCTTCTTTATTGGGTTCGCAAATGGATCAGTTGAAGCGGCTTGTAACCCACTCGTGGCTGATCTCTATAAAGATGAGAAGACGAAATGGTTGAACCGTTTCCACGTCTGGTTCCCGGGCGGTATCGTGATTGGTGCCGTTGTATCATATATCATGACAAATATGGGCATTGGCTGGCAGCCGCAAATTGCAATCATGTTATTGCCGACAGTCATTTACGGTTACATGGTCTTTACAACAGCGTTCCCTGATCTTCCAAAGGTCGAAAAAGCCGTTGATCTCGATGTTATGAACATTGTTTTGATGGCGGCTGTCTTTGGATTGTTGATCTTGATCGGAACACCAAATGCTCTCGTAACTGGCCTTCCGGGTGCGATCATCTTGCCATTGCTGCTCGCGATGGCGCTGACATATTTGTTGGTTTTCCGTTGGACGAAAAGCCACCGCGACGCGTTTCTAGCGCTCGTGCTCATGGTCATCATGAGTATCACAGCGACATCCGAGCTGGGAACACAGCAATGGGTTGATCGCATCTTAGGTGCACAGCTCGGCGGCATTCCGGGTCAAGCTATGATTATTCTTGGCATGGTTACGGGTATTATGGCCGTTGGGCGTTATTTCGCCGGACCGCTTATCCACGCGCTCAACCCGCTGGGCGTATTGTTGATGTCCGCCATTTTGACGACATTGGGATTATTCCTCATGAGTAGTGCGTCAGGCGCGATGGTCTATGTGTCTGCGATCGTCTTCGCGGTTGGTGTATGTTACTTCTGGCCAACTATGATCGGTGTGACAGCACAATATGTGCCGCGCTCCGGTGCTTTAGGTATGAGCTTGGTTGGCGCAGCCGGTATGTTCGCGCTGACAATCTGGAACCCGATTATCGGTGGCTGGATCGATAGTGCGCGTAAGACAGCTGAAGAAACAGGTCTGACAGGAACCGCTGTCGAGGTTGCAGCCGGGCAGGGGGCCTTGTCAAAGCTGGTGCTTTTCCCGGTCGTTCTGATCGGTTTCTTCGTCGTGATGTTTGCACTTCGCAAAATGATTGAAAATACTTCAGGAGATATGGAGGTCGCTAATGACTGATTTCATGCTGATGCAAAGACGGGATGCTATTAAAAGCCTCCTTGCTATTTCTGCGGCGGGGGCCTTGGCGGCCTGCGTCGGTGAAGGGAAAACAGATGCGGGGAGCGCGCCGAAAAAGCTCTCCTCCGCGCCGAAACTCTTAGCGAAGGAAATGGCGCTTGTATCAGCGGTGGCTCAGACCATTATTCCTAAAACAGAGACTGCAGGGGCTGTCGAAGCCGGCGTGCCCGCAGTTATACAGTCGCTCTTCACAGAGTGGGGCGATGATAATTTCCGTAGCTATTGGCGCGGTGGTTTGGATAAACTTGAAAAACATTTCATCCGTGAAGGTGGACAGTCTTTTGCGAATATGACCGCGTCTCAGCAAGCTAATTTGCTCGGCAAATATGACGCGCGAGCCTATGCAGAAGCTGGCTTTGATGATTTTTACAAAAGTATGAAAACAACAATCGCGCGGGCTTATTATATGAGTGAGCCGGGTGCGACAGAAGAGCTGGCATATGAAGCGGTTCCCGGCGAATGGCGCGGCTGTGTACCTTTATCTGAATTTCCTAAAACATGGGCAACCTAATGGCTGATTTTGATGTAATTGTTATTGGTTCCGGCATGTCCGGAGGCTGGGTCGCAAAAGAGATGTGCGAGAAAGGCTTTAAAGTCTGCGTCATCGAACGCGGCCGCGATATTGTACCCGAAAAAGACTATACGGATTTTAAAGAGCCGTGGGAGAATGAGCACCTCGATTGGAAAAGCGAACAGACGAAGGAAGACTTTCCAATCCAGAGCGAAGTCTATGCGTTCAATAACTACACAAAACAATATTGGGTGAAAGATAAGGAGCATCCCTATATTGTCCCCGAGGGGCAGCGCTATAAATGGCGTCGTGGGCACCATACCGGTGGTCGTTCCATCATGTGGGGGCGCCAGACTTACCGTTTCTCTGAAATTGATTTCGAAGCAAATAAGAAAGACGGTATCGGCGTCGATTGGCCTGTTCGTTATGCCGACATTAAACCGTGGTACGATTATGTTGAGCGCTTTGCCGGTATTTCAGGGTCTATGGAAGGCTTGGATATTATTCCTGATGGCGTCTTCCAACCTCCGCATGAGCTGACTTGTGCCGAAAAAGAATTGAAGAAGAAAATCGAAGAAAATTTCCCGGGACGTACACTCATTCCGGGTCGCGTGGCGAACCTAACGCAACCGACAAAAGAGCAAATGGAGCTCGGACGAGGGCCATGTCAGGTGCGCGACCACTGCGCTCGTGGATGTTCTTATGGCGCTTACTTCAGCTCTAACTCTGCAACTTTACCGGCCGCTAGACGCACGGGTAATCTAACCTTGATGAATGATGTTGCGGTTCATGAGTTAGAGTATGATCCGGAGACAAAACGCGTCACGGGTATTAAAGGTGTTAATACGAAGACAAATGAAGCTGTCTCTGTTTCGGGACGAACAGTTTTCTTGAACGCGTCAACTATTCCAACATCAATGATCTTGTTGAATTCGAAGTCTGACGCGATGCCAAATGGTTTAGCGAACAGTTCCGGACAAGTTGGTCGTAATTTGATGGACCACATTATTTGTGCGCGGACCAGAGGTATGATGCCGGGTATGGAAGATAAGTATCACTATGGTCGTCGCCCTAACGGTATCTACATTCCGCGCTTCCGTAATCATACGGAAGAGGGTGACGGTTATATTCGCGGCTTCGGCTATCAAGGTCGCGCATATCGAGCCAATTGGCATGCATCAGCAAACAATCCTGGAATTGGTTCAGATTACAAAGCGTCCAACCAAACGCCTGGCCCTTGGTGGGTTAGCATTGTCGGCTTTGCGGAAATTCTGCCGAATTTTAAAAATCATGTTCGCTTACACGAAACCAAGACCGATAAATGGGGGTTCCCTGTCCCAATTTTGGATGCCAAACACCGTGAGAATGAGCTAAAACTCGTCCGTCAAGCTGCGCGTGATGCGAAGGATATGCTTGAAAAGGCAGGGTGTGTGAATGTTACAGGTGCCGATCCGGAAACAGATATCGGGACTGCACCTGGTGACGGCATCCATGAAATGGGTACAGCCCGCATGGGTCGTGATGCGAAGACATCAGTTTTGAACAAATTCAATCAGAGCTGGGACGTGCCGAACCTGTTTATCACAGATGGATCATTCATGACGTCGGCAGGATGTCAAAACCCATCCATCACCTATATGGCTTTCTCTGCCCGTGCAGCGGATCATGCGGCCAAGTTGATGAAAGCTGGCGAAATCTAAATGGCGGATTTCGACGCGATTGTCGTCGGGTCCGGTATTTCTGGTGGCTGGGTCGCCAAGGAATTATGCGAGCGGGGTCTAAAGGTTTGCGTGCTGGAGCGCGGCAAACCGACAGACCCGTCTCGCGACTATTCTGATTTTTTAGAGCCTTGGGAAAAGCCTCATTTTGATAGTGTTTCAGAACAGATTCTGAAACGGGATTTCTTCATTCAGGGCCGTACATATGCCCTGAAAGAAAGCACACGCCGTTTCTGGATGACCGATAGAGAGCAGCCTTATGAGGTTGTGAACGGGCAAAAATTTAAATGGCGTCGTGGCGCGCATGTTGGTGGTCGGTCCCTGATGTGGGGGCGGGCAGTCTACCGCTTATCTCCCGCAGATTTCGAAGAAAATAAGTTGGACGGCGAGGGTGTGGATTGGCCGGTTCGCTATGACGACATTGCGCCCTGGTACGACCATGTCGAAAAATTTATCGGCGTTGCGGGTAACCGTGACGGCCTTTCGGGTCTGCCGGACGGGAAGCACTTCTTGCCCGCTTTTGAGCATACATGTGTCGAGACTGAGCTGAAGACAAAGTTGGAAGCGCAATATCCGGGGCGTCACCTGATTATGGGGCGCGTTGCGCATCTGACCCATCTCTCGGATGAGCAGATCGCGCTGGGTCGGGGAAAATGCCAAGCGCGTAATCATTGCTATCACGGATGCAGCTATGGCGCTTATTTCAGCTCCGTCTCGGCAACACTTCCGGCGGCGAAACGTACGGGCAATCTGACCCTAATTCCGAATGCGGTAGTGAGCCAGATCGTACATAACCCTGCCACAAACCGGGTCACAGGCGTGAAGGTCATTGATACACAGACGGGCGGGAAAACAACCTATACTGCCCGTATTGTCTTCTTGAATGCCTCGACAATCGGGACGAGCTTGATCTTATTGAACTCTGCCAGCGAAGCGCAGCCAAACGGCCTCGCCAACAGCTCTGATCAGGTCGGACGCAATCTCATGGACCATCTCGGTGGGACACGGGTGACGGCTACGGTCCGGGGCTTTCAGGATAAATATACATTTGGGCGTCGCCCTATAGGGGCCTACATCCCGCGCTACCGAAATTATGGCGAACGTAAGGAAGATTATAAGCGCGGCTGGGGCTATCAGGTCTATTCCGGACGTGGTGGCTGGGGAGGCTGGCATTCCGGCATTGGCGAAGCGTTCAAAGCTAAAAATCGCACACCCGGCGATTGGTCCATTACGCTCGACGCCTTTGGTGAGTGCCTTCCCAACCCCGATAATCGCGTGACAGCCCATGCGACGAAAACGGATAAATGGGGACAGCCCACAGCGGTGATTGATATAAAGCTGGGCGAGAATGACAAAGCCCTGATGCGCGCGGCGCATCAGGACGCGATTGAGATGCTGACCTCCGCCGGGTTTGAGAACATTCGCGAAGGGCAAAAGCCGGAAGACAATATGGACGGGATTGGGGGGCGTATCCACGAAATGGGAACGGCCCGCATGGGACATGACCCGAAAACGTCAGTCCTGAACGGCTGGAACCAATCGCACGATACTCCGAACCTCTTCATCACAGATGGATCCTTCATGGCCTCATCCGCTGTGCAAAACCCGTCTTTGACTTACATGGCCTTCTCGGCCCGCGCGGCTAATCATGCGGCTGATCTGCTGCAAGAGGGCGTGCTTTAAATGGCGGATTTTGACGCCATTGTTGTCGGATCTGGTATGTCCGGCGGCTGGTCGGCCAAAGAGCTCTGCGAGCGCGGATTGAAAACACTGGTCTTGGAACGCGGTCCTGATATTGACCCGGCCAAGGACTACACGGACATGCTCGATCCATGGGATAAGAAATTCCTCGATCGCGTCCGTCCGGAAGAAGCCAATCGCGATTATAAAATCCAGAAAGACGTTTACGTGTTCTTTGAAAGCACGAAACATCTCTGGGCGAATGACCGCATATATCCTTATACGACTGCGCCCGGGACAGACTATGAGTGGCTACGCGGCCATCATGTTGGAGGGCGATCACTGCTTTGGGCGCGTATGTCCTTTCGCTTTTCAGATCATGATTTCGGCGCGAATAAGGCCGACGGCGTGGGCGTGGATTGGCCCATTCGCTATGCGGATATTGAACCGTGGTATGACAAGGTCGAAGAATTTGTCGGGGTATCCGGCAGTATGGAAGGCCTCGGCCAATTGCCAGACGGCAAGTTCCTGCCGCCCTTTGAGATGGATTGCGCCGAAGAGCTTTTGAAATCAAAAATGGCCGAGTATTTCCCGGACCGCACACTGATGGTCGCGCGAGTCGCGAATTTGAAACGCGCGACAGAGGAACATTTGGCGTTAGGGCGCGGCCCGTGTCAGGCGCGTAATCTCTGCTATCGTGGCTGTTCCTTTGGCGCCTATTTCAGCTCGAATTCCGCCACACTCCCAGCGGCGCGGAAAACGGGAAATTTGACGCTCAAGCCCGACTCTATCGTGCATAGTCTTGTCTATGATGAAGCGACTGGAAAAGTCTCGGGCGTACGGGTCATTGATCGTGTAACGAAAGCGGCCAAGACCTATACGGCCAAAGTCGTTTTCCTCAATGCCTCCGCCATTCCAACGGCAACAATCTTGCTCAATGCAAAGTCGGAGAGCTTTCCGACAGGGCTGGCCAATCGGTCAGATCAAGTCGGGCGTAATTTGATGGATCATGTGGCGGGCGCGCAGGTTCATGCCAGTATTGATGGGCTGGAAGACCGCTATTATTACGGGCGTCGTCCGGCATGTGGTTATATTCCGCGTTACAGAAATTATCCTGACTATACAGAAAACTATAAGCGCGGCTTTGCCTTTCAGGTCTATACCAGTCGTGGCAGCTGGTCTCCCGATCTTCAAGGGATTGGCGCGGAGTATAAAAAACAACAAGCGACACCGGGTGGGTGGAGCATAACGCTTGATACATATGCGGAAGTCTTGCCCAATCCCGAAAATCGCGTGACGCTCTCAAATACAAAAGACCAATGGGGGCTGGCTGTGCCGCATATGACGGCGAGCCACGGTCCGAATGAGCTGGCGTTACTTCAGGCGGGTTCAGATGATGCTTTTGATATTTTGATGAAGGCAGGCTTCCTCGACATCCGCCGCAGTGAGGTCAAGCCGACCGCGCCCGGAAATCGCATTCACGAAATGGGAACGGCGCGTATGGGTCGCGACCCCGAAACGAGCGTATTAAATGAATGGAACCAAGCTTGGGATGTTCCAAATCTGTTTATAA
>CAZBDT010000018.1:0-4266 GCA_964490745.1 uncultured Algimonas sp. | reverse complement strand
GGGCCTGTATGACGTCATCTGCCATCCAAAACCCGTCTATAACCTATATGGCGCTTTCGGCACGCGCCGCAAACTATGCTGCCGATTTGATTGAAAGAGGAGAATTGTGATGGTCTCACGTCGATTTGTAATGGGGGCGGGTGCAGCCGCTGTCGGACTGGCGGCCTGTGGTGGCGGTGCCGGAGGCGCAGTGGGAAAAAGAAAGCTCAATCAGATTGGTTTGCAGACCTATACATTGCGGGACATTTTCGAACCTGATCCGGTGGGAACACTGAACATGATCAAAGAATTAGGTTATGACTATGTCGAGCTTAATCGTCGGAATTTCGCCGAGCGGAGTCCAAGTGACCTTATTAATATGGTGAAAGATGCCGGGCTCTACGCGCCGTTCACGCATTACAGCTATGAGCCGCTTCGCGATAATTTTGCACAGACGACAAAGATCGCGCAAGACCTCGGTGTCGACTATATGATCATCCCGTGGCTGGATGAAAGTCTGCGAACGGTCGAAGGCTATAAATCTGTCGCGTCAGTTCTGAATGAACGCGGCAAACAGGCGATCCAAGAGGGCTATAAGGTGGCCTATCACAACCATCAATTCGAGTTCTTTGATTTGGGCGGTGGTGTGACTGGAATGGACATACTGCTCAATGAAACTGATCCGGGCGTGGTCGATTTTGAGCTGGATCTATTTTGGACCTATTTGGAGGTTCAAGACATTCCGGCCTTGTTCAAAAAATACCCCGGACGTTTCAAACTTTGCCATGTCAAAGATTTGAAAGGCGATGTGTCTAAATGGAAGAACAATCTCGATTTTGACAGTATCAAAGCGGCCGTCATGGTAAATGTCGGGGAAGGTGAAATTCCATTCTCAGACTATTTCGCACTAAATGACATCTCAGGCTTGGAGCACTTCATACTAGAGCATGACAGCCCGCCAAAGCCCTACCGCGCCGCGATGAAGCAGTCGATTGATGCTGCGCGGGCAATGCGGTTCTAACACCCTCGAGCTATGCGGTTCTAAGACCTCAGCGATTGCAAGCCTGCGATGACGCAGGTTTGTCCGTCATGGCTTTCAATCTCTTGCTCCAAAGCCAACAGGGCGCGTTTATAGCGCTTTACGGCATGGCCATCGCCAATGATGTGGATAGGGCCTCTGGGTAAGATATCCAGCGCCGCCGCGCAGTCTTCACCCGTTAAAAGACCCGATAGGTAATCAGCAGAGCGGGTGGCCGTCATGTCACCTGAAAGCTGTAAGTTCCTGACAGACATCAACATCTGCGTTAAGGCTGGGCGGGGCGTCTCGCTCATGACCCGCAAACCCCGATCAAATTCTGCTGTTTCGTGAGAGGGCTGGTCCGACCCCCGCGTGAGGATGGAATGGCTGTTCAAGACTTCAAACGTTTCGCCCGTTACGCCCGTCAGGATACTGACGATAGCGCCGCCTTTGATCGTCAGCCATTTCGTGTGGGTGCCCGGCGTGCACAAGACTCCGTCCCGCAGCCCCGTTAGTGCCATCCAGCCAAAGGCTTGCATGTCTTCTCCGCGGACCGTGTCGAAATATCCGAGCGGGCCTTCTGTAACTGACGTGCCTGAGAGGAAAGTACAGGTCAGGCCGTTATCTGTGAGTGTCTTGCGAAGGACATCATCAGGTTGGGCAGGCGCTGGCGCGTAGTCTGTCGTCAACCAACCAATATTTGAGGTCACAGCTCCGGAGAAAAGAGCCTCGGATATATCATATCTGTCAATCCAAGGCTGAACAGCCTCTGCGAAAATGCCGGCGCAATCGGATGTGTCTTTCGCCCCAACGACTCGTTTCGTAGCGAGGATTTCAGGTCTGAGTTTTGTCCCTTTGATGCAGAATAAACGACCTGAACTGTTCCCCCAATCTGCGAGAATCACGATGTCTGATGTGCTGCTCATGTGCGCAGCGTTAGCGCTTATTGGGCTTTGGCGGAATAGTTGATGTCGAGTGGATGCGCGACGAGCATAGCCCAATAGGTCGAGTAGGTTGTCGTCGGTTCATAAACCAAAGCCAGACCAAACTCACTCACATCATTGCGCAGCAGGTTCTCATTATGACCCGGTGACTTCTTCCACGCATCAAACACATCGTCCCAGCTCATTTGACCTGTGGCAACATTCTCTCCGGCGATGGAAAAATAATAACCTTGGCGTTGTACGCGGTCACCATGTCCCGATCCATCCGTGCCTGTGTGGCTTATGATCCCGGCCTGTGCGAGGTCTTTAGCGTGAACTTCAGAGGCGCGGTTCAAACGCTCATTATAGGTGAGGGCGGGCAAATTTTTAGATTGGCGATACGCATTAAGTTCTGCCAGCGCTTTGTCGAAATCCAGCTCTTCAGGCGGAATACGCGGGAAAGCGGGATTTTCGCCAAAGCCATTATTCAAGCGACATTCCATCTCCGGCTTCGTGACATCGGCTTGGTAAATGACCGTGCCACGACAGGTCTGACTGTCGGCTTTGCAGAGGGCTTTGCATGCGTCTAAAGAGGTGACGGTTTGAACTGAGTAGGTTCCATCATCTTTAGAGAATGATCCGAATTTGCCTTGTGTATTGGCCGAGGCCGTCAGGCAAAATCCTGCGGTGAATATCAATCCTGTAAGGGCGGTGTCAGCCCGCAACCATCTTTTGAGTCTCATGACACTAAACTTAATAAATTTGATAAAATGACAAAGATCAAATGACAGTGAAATGGTTAACTTGGGCTAAATTCAAGATTAAGTCTTGGACAGATTGAGTTAACGTCCCGCTGATTGAGGCGAGGCGCCTGCGCCAGAGGCCGCATCCCGTTCACCAATAAAGGCGAGACTCATCTCTTCATAAAAGGCCGCGAGTTGCTGGGCGCGTCCATCATCGATGTTCGGATCGGACGCGGATAATTCTGCAAAGGGAAGACTTTTATGCGCTTCACGCATATAGCCTTTCCATATATCGACAGGCATCAAACCTCCCGTGATTTTCCGCATTGAGGAGTTATCGTCATTGCCAAGCCAGACGCCTGTGGTCATTTGGGATGTGAAGCCAATAAACCAGCCATCGCGATAATCTTGAGACGTGCCTGTCTTCCCAGCCGCTTTACGTTTGCCAAGCTTTGCGCCGTGACCCGTTCCGGTTTCAACGACGTCTTGCAGCATAGATGTCATTTGCCGCGCATAAGGGACGGGATACACACGTCGTCCGGCAACTGTGCGGCGTTTATAGATTGGCAGGCCCGACGTATCTTTGATCTCGGTGATGAGATGTTGTGGGCGCAACAGGCCTTCATTCGCAAAAACAGAATAGGCATGTGTCATTTCTTGCAAGGTCACTTCCGATGATCCCAGAGCGAGGGAGTATTCGGGGCGAAGTTTGCTTTTGATGCCAAATCGACCCGCGAGGCTCGCAACTTGGGACGGCCCGACCTCAGCCGTGATTTGCGCGGCAATCGTGTTTATCGAAAGCTTCAAGGCTTCGCGAACGGTCATGGGGCCACGATAACGTCGCGTATAATTCTCAGGCGACCAATTGCCGATTGTTGTGGGTTGATCTATTCGTACAGTTCCGGGTGTGAACCCGTTTTCCAGCGCAACGGCATAGGAGAATGTTTTGAAGCTGGAGCCGGGTTGGCGATTGGCTTGGGCGGCGCGGTTGAACTTTGACGCGCTATAATCGCGTCCACCGACGAGGGCGAGGATCGCACCGTTCTGATTGTCGAGTGAGACAAGGGCGCCGTCGCCGACCTTCTTTCGCTTACCGGATTTATCCAATATGCCTGTTAGAGTCTGGTGAGCCAAAATCTGTTTTTCCGTATCAATCGTTGTTTTCACGATCAGGTCTTGTTGATCTCCACTGACGAGGTCCGGAGCTTGTTCCGCGACCATATCGAAAACATGTCCGATAATATCCGGATCGATTAGAGGCTTTGCATCTTCAGCAAGAGCGGGCGGGTTATCAAGGGCATCTTGATATTGTCCGGCTGTGATCATGTCATTGGCGATCATGCGGCTGAGCACGAGCTGCGAACGCGTCAGGGCGCGCTGATAATGCACAGTTGGATTATAACGCGACGGCGCTTGAGGCAGTCCGGCGAGCATCGCGGCTTCGGCTAGGTTCAGATCACTCGCCGATTTGCCGAAATATTTCTGCGCTGCGGCTTCGACGCCAAAGACGCGTGGCCCCATAGGGATGCGGTTGATGTAAAGCTCCAGAATTTCCGGCTTGGACAGAACCGCTTCCATATCGCGGGCGAGTACGGCCTCTTGG
>CAZBDT010000017.1:16060-27288 GCA_964490745.1 uncultured Algimonas sp. | reverse complement strand
AAGCACTTCGAGGCCCGCAATTTTACCGGCATCTTTTGTCGCCTGACGCTGAGCGTCGTTAAAGTAAGCCGGAACTGTAATCACGGCCTGTGTGACAGCCGCGCCGAGATAGTCCTCAGCCGTTTCCTTCATCTTTGTCAGGGTCATGGCAGAGACTTCAGCCGGGCTGAGCTCTTTATCGCGACCCTGGACATAAGCGTCGCCGCCTTTACCTTTGACGATTTTATAGGGGACGAGCTTGGCGTCCTTCTTAATCGCCGGGTCTGTGAAGGGGCGACCGATCAAACGCTTAACCGCGAAATATGTATGCTCTGGGTTTGTGACGGCTTGGCGTTTCGCGGGAGTTCCAATCAGGCGTTCGCCGTCTTCTGTAAAGGCGACAACAGACGGAGTTGTGCGCTGACCTTCAGCATTTTCAATAACGCGTGGCTTATCGCCATCCATGACCGCAACACAAGAGTTGGTCGTGCCGAGGTCGATACCGATCACTTTAGACATGTATCATGCTCCAAATTGGGGGCAGGCCCAAATGCGGCGCCTGCATATATTATTAGCTTGATGGTTTTCGCGCGCCCAAATGGCACGGCTAAAACCCCTTTCCCGCCCGATATGGGGGGACAAAAGAGACTCGCAAGGGTTCAGGTGCGGTTTTTTTAGACTCAGAGGCACAGAGATAGTGAAGACGCAGTGAGCTGGGTTTCACATACAATCTAGTGTAGTTGGCTTAACTGAAGCTCACCCGATAATGGCCCGTGATTTGATGGTCGAAGAGCATGTCGCTTTCCTCGACCCCGCCGCCAATATTGTGGATGATAAGCGGGGTGCCTGTGACGCCGAGGCGATCTGAGACGATCCCGATATGTGGAAGCCCTCCGCGCCCGCTATTCCCGTCCAAGCGCCAGCTGACAATGTCGCCGGGTTGATAATCTGCGGCCACTCTTGTGATCGCCTGCGCAAAGCCTTGGCGTTTGAAATAGGTTTCCAAATTCGGAACGCGGCGATGATCTATGTTTCTATCAGGGCGACTCAGACCCCAAATCGTTGGATAGGCATCAAAACCCGCTTTCATATCCTCATGCACCGCCTTTTGCAGATCAAACCCATAGGCGTTGCGCAGGCTGCGAATGACCACATCCGTGCACACCCCCATGGTCGCAGGCACGTCGCCGCCCGGATAATCCAGACGCATATAACGACCATCATAGATGACGATAGATTTCAATCGGTCCCGCGCAGCCGTGACAAGGGGCTGAGCCTCAGCCGAAACCGTGATAGTTTTGTGCTGGGCCGAGGCGGGTGCACAGGCGATGAGTGCGGTTGCCACAATACATAGAGAAAATAAGCGCATGATGTGAGCTAATCACAAATCGGCTTACCGCGCAGCTAAATTCTAAGTTAGGTATATCAAAGGCTGAGACGAAATGCGTCTGGACTTCGCCGCGTCCGCGTTTCACTCAGAAGCCCTTATGCCAAAAATTTCCACGCCGCCCCCTTCAGGCTTTCAACACTTGCCGCATTATTTCGACGCGCAGGCGCAAGCCGAACTCATCGCCTGTGTGAAGCAGGCCACGCAAACCGCGCCCTTTTTCCAACCCACCATGCCGCGCACGGGAACTTCGCTCTCCGTGGTCATGAGCAATTTTGGCGAGCTGGGCTGGGTGACAGATCGGGAGCGCGGCTATCGCTATCAGGCGACGCATCCCAAAACAGATGCGCCTTGGCCCCCCATGCCCGACCTGCTCGTCAAACTTTGGCAAAACGTCGCGAATTGGCCCGACCTACCAGAAGCCTGTCTCGTTAATTGGTACCGCGAAGGCTCGAAAATGGGCGCGCATATTGATAATGATGAGCTCGCCGTCAACGCACCTGTCGTTTCTGTCAGCCTCGGTGACCCGGCTATGTTTCGCATCGGCGGACCAAAGCGCGGCGGACCCACCCACGGCATAAAATTGATGAGCGGGGATGTTGTCGTCATGGGCGGGGCGTCGCGCCAATGCTATCACAGCGTCTCAAAAATCTATCACGGCGAAAGCGCCCTCGTCCCGAAAGGCGGGCGCATTAACCTAACCATGCGGCGGGTAAATCCGTAAGCCTTCACGGCTTGACCCCCTGGTCCAAACCGCCCAATGGCGCACATCATGACATTAGAGACTGTAACAATACCCGACATTATCGGCCTGATCGGTGTGGGCTTGATCCTCATAACGTTTGCGGGACTCACATTGGAAAAGATTGACCCGAAGGGCTGGCGCTATAGTGCGGGGAACGGGCTTGGCGCAATCCTCATCCTTATCTCGCTCTATTATGATTTCAACTTGCCCAGCTTTATTATCGAAATCGCATGGCTGGCGATCAGCGGATTTGGCTTGTGGAAAGCGTGGAGACGGGCATAAACGGATCATAATATTCGTCCTAATCCGTTGAGAATAACCCGCTCATGACTTCACCCCTCTTCGCCCCCCTCACCCTGCCCAATGGCGTGTCCGTTCAGAACCGTTTGTGCAAAGCCGCCATGGAAGAAAATATGGCGGAGGCCGGGCAAGTGCCGGGGCAGGCCCTCATCAATCTCTATGAAGCGTGGTCCAATGCGGCCGCTGCGAGTGATGCCGGACCGGGCATTATTTTGTCCGGCAATGTCATGGTCGATCCAACAGCCATGACCGGACCCGGGGGTGTTGTGCTGGAAGCGGGCACATTGAATGACCCGAATTTACGTGAAAAATTTGAGCGCTGGGCCAAGACTGGACAGGCGGGTGGATCAAAATTCGTGATGCAAATCTCTCACCCCGGGCGACAGATTTTCGTTAATATGGGCGTCGAGCCTGTCTCGGCTTCTGCCACGAAAGTGAATTTAGACGGCGCAGCCGCCAAGATGTTCACACAGGCCCGCGCTTTAACAGGTGATGAAATTCGCGGGCTCATCCGCCGCTTTGCAGAGACAGCGCTAGCCGCACAGGGCGCGGGATTTGACGGGGTGCAAGTTCACGGCGCCCATGGTTATCTAGTCGCGCAATTTCTCTCTCCGCTGACAAACTTACGCGAAGATGAGTGGGGTGGGTCGCTGGAAAATCGCGCGCGGTTCTTGGTTGAGATTATCCGTGCCATTCGCGACCGTGTGAATTCTGATTTCATTGTCGGTGTGAAATTAAATAGTGCGGATTTTCAAAAAGGCGGATTTGACATTGCGGACTCAGAGCAAGTCGTGGACTGGCTGAATGCTGAGGCTGTTGACTTTGTCGAAATTTCCGGCGGGAGTTATGAGAGCTCTGCCATGATGGGCAATTCAGAAGATGGCCGTGTGGAAAGCTCCACGGAAAAACGCGAACTGTTCTTCTTTGATTTTGCAAAACGGATTTCAAGCACTGCCCAAATGCCACTCATGGTGACCGGCGGCGTCACGAAACGTGAGACGGCTGAAATGGCGTTAAATGAAGCTGGTGTCGATATGGTCGGCATCGGGCGGGCCTTTGCCTATAATCCCAAACTCATCGCGGATTGGAAAGCGGACACATCATTGTCGATCAGAATCGGACGCGCCAATTGGAAAGATAAGGCCCTCGGCTCTTTGGCGGGCATGGCCATGACCAAGCAACAGCTTTACCGCCTCGGCGACGGGCTGCCCATTAAACGCAAACAAAGCCCTATTTTGGCGTTGATCGGTCAGCAGGTAAAAACCGCTAAATTGACCAAGCGTTATAAGGCGTGGCTTGATACGCAGAGTTGAGGACTTTCACTTAAAATTGCGTCCCGCCCTTCATTTGACCGCCACGCCAAATCATCAACAGAAGCGATGTTAACCAGACCCCGCAGGCCATTACAAACAGAAGCGGGCCTTCAGAGATGATCTCTTGCCTGTCCGGGCTCCACTGCGTTGGGGTGTTGATACCCAGCGGCGTGAACAGATGAAACACTATCGCGCCACTCATTACACCAAAGGCAATCAGCGCCCCGAGGAATTGACTACGAGCCGCATTTCTTGGTGATTGTCTCAGGGTAAAAATCAGCGGAAAGACAAGGACCAATAGGCTGGACGCCAATTCGGCCAAACCAATGATCCATGGCCCTGCCGGATAAAACAGACCAATGCCCGACCACTCTTTCAGCGATGTGAAAATATGGGCCGGCGTCGGGTGTCCGGTAAATTTAAAACGCAAACTATCGATAAAAATGACAGTGATATAAATCGCGATCGCCCAGCTGGCATATTTCATAAATTTTGACATGATCTCTCTCCCTTCAATCCGTCTAAGACTGTCTCACCCCCTGCAAATAAGTCAAAGCTTTTCGGAACGGATGAGGGCCGTCTCCCGTTATTCTGGTGTAAGAAACAGATAAAGGAGATAGAGATGACTGATTTGACTGATTTTAAAGACAACCCGCAAAAACATCTGCTGGAGCAACTGTCGAAAGCGCGTTGTGTGATGTTGGGATCTCCAAACCCGTCTGAGCATATGCAGCCCATGACCCCGCAATTAGATGAAGATCTAATTCAAACTGAACCCGGAACGATTTATTTCTATTCCGATAGATCTTCTGATTTGGGCCGGGCCGTTTTGATCAATCCAACCAATGTGATGATGACCTATATGACGAAAGATTATCAGGCCTGTGTGAGTGGTTATCTCTCACCCGTCACCGAATCTGGACTTGTTGAACGGTTTTGGAGTCCCATCGTCAGCAGCTGGTATAAAGGTGGTACGACAGACGCAAACATATTGATGTTGAAGTTCGAGTTAAAGGACGCCGCGCTGTGGGCCAGCTCCGGCAATCCGCTGAAGTTTATGTATGAAACGGTGAAAGCCAATTTGACGGATACATTACCGGATGTTGGAGAACGCGCGCACATCCACGCGGCATAATTAAATCGAATAGGTCAACGCAAGTTTGACCTTTGTGGGAGACCCGGCTCGTATTGCGAGTCGGGTTTATCATTTTCGAACTTAGAAAATTCGTTCCGGAAATAAACTCTATCCCGATTTCGCAAGACACGAATTAGATAAAATATATCGCGATATGAATAGCTTATGACTTTCTTGAAAAAGAATAATCCTCACATGTAGTTTTTGGGGTCATATTTAACTTGTCTTCTTTCACATGGCAGTCTTGTGGCGATTAACTTGACTGGAAAGAAGCGGCGCTTGTCATTGGGACCTTGGGAGTAATGCCCCATTCGTCTGGGTGGCCTATCGAGAGCTTATTGGACCTCGACTATCCAGTCGTGCAATTCTGTTTTCATTAAATACAGAACCATCGAAAAATGGGCAAACTTCGCCCAATTTTCCATACATAATAAACAGAATTTCACGAGGAAAAAGGCGTCGTCGCGAGGGACGCGAAGCGATTGTTAGTGACCCGGTGGGTCAATGACCGTGGAGCGCCGAACCGCTATGCGGTTCGGTTCCTCAACAAATCGATTAACACTCGAGTTGCTTCGTCATTGGGACGGCTCGAAAACCTTTTGACCTTTTCCAGTACCACTGGAGCCCGAACCCACCCTCGCGAACATCCCATTTAATTTTAGAAATAAAGAGACAAACGAACAGACCCCACAAACCCGTCATCCTAGGGTCGTTGTTTGTTAACAAACAACATATCCCTAGGATCTTTGATACAATATGGAAATCGCATTAAAGATCCTCGGCTCAAGGCCGAGGATGACGATTATAGTTAGATAGTTGGGAAGACTTTAGGTCCCGCATCTGCGGTCTTACGACCTTGTGCGGGATGACAATTAATTTGAACTTGTAGAGCTGTCATTCCGGGCGCGACCCGAAAGGTCGAGAGATTTCAAACCAATCTGCCTGCAAAATTTATAATGTCGATCTTCCGGGTTCGCTATGCGCCCCAGAATGACAGATGGTTCGGGTTTCGACCTACAACCCAATGCTGCGATAATGCAACGCAATGTCGTTGATCGCCGTATAGAACGCCGCCGTGCGTAAATCCTCTAGCTCTGGCTTATCGCGGAGGGTTTCGCGAATATTTCGGTAAGCCAATCGCATTGTATCATCGAGTCCGGCGCGTACGAGGTCCAGCTCATCCGCCCCGTCCAAGAATTCCGTTTTAAAGTTACGAGAAAATTTGATACCTTGTTTTTCCAGCGCTTCGATCAAACCGCGATTGCGGCCTTCTTCATAGCGGCGCTGCAAACGCCCAAAACGGATTTGGTTGATATTTTTCACCCATTCAAAATAGGACACGGTCACACCGCCCGCATTAGCGAACATATCCGGAATTATCATGATGCCGCGATCACGTAAAATCTTATCTGCCTTGGCTGTTACGGGACCATTCGCCGCTTCGATGATGAGTTTGGCTTTAATGCTATTTGCATTCTCAACATTGATGACAGATTCGAGTGCGGCCGGAATAAGAATATCGCATTTATCGCAAAGCGCATCTTTGTCCTCGCTAACCTCTCCGCCTTCAAAGTCTTTGAGCGGTGCGCCGGAATTGATATGGTCTTTTAAAGCCTTGATATCGATGCCATCGCCATTTCTGACGACGCCGTCGCGTTCAATCACCGTGATAACTTTGGCCTTATCCTCAGTCGAGAGGAATAAAGCCGCATGATAGCCCACATTCCCGAGGCCCTGTATAACGATTTTTTTGCCCTTTAGATCACCGCGCATTTTTGTAGCTTTTACGTCGTCACTATGGCGGAAGAATTCTTGCAAGGCATATTGCACGCCGCGCCCTGTCGCTTCGACACGGCCCGAAATTCCGCCCAGATGAACGGGTTTCCCGGTCACGCAAGCAATGGCGTCAATATTTTCGTTGTGAAGTCTGCGATATTCATCGGCCATCCACGCCATTTCGCGTTCCCCCGTGCCCATATCCGGTGCGGGAACATTGAGAGAGGGATGGATCAAATCGCGGCGCGCCAACTCAAATGTGAAACGGCGTGTCACGCGCTCCAGCTCTTCCTCATTCCAATCGTCCGGATTGATGCAAAGTCCGCCTTTGGAGCCCCCAAACGGGACATCGACCAAAGCGCATTTATAGGTCATCAAAGCCGCCAAGGCTTCCACTTCATCTTGGTTAACGCCGAGCGAGTAGCGAATGCCGCCTTTCACAGGCTCTTTATGCTCAGAGTGGACAGAGCGAAAGCCAGTGAATGTATGGACATCACCGCGTAATTTTACGCCAAAGCGGACAATATAGGTCGCATTACAGACGCGGATTTTTTCGATCAATTTATCGGACACATCCATGAAACTGGCCGCCCGATTGAACATGAGTTCGACGGATTCACGGAAACCCAATTCATTTGGCGACGCGTTGGACATGAAAGACCTCTTTGGAAAATTGCCAGCGTGATGTTGGTTGCCTAACGCCTTGACTGGTCAATTGTAACCTTCATTTTCGTGATGTCGCAGAAAAATCTTTCTTATTTACATAGCATTCAAGTACGGTGTGCTTAACGCCCCTTTAGGTTTTGGCAACCATAAGACAGTTGAATGAGTAGGAGCTGATTGATGACCGAGCCGACACTAACGAATCCTTCGCCAAAGGCTGTGCCGTGGACGCCAGAAATGTCAGGCGCGTTGCCAGCGCCGCACACGCCAGCACAGGCCCCATATCAACCGTCGTCTCAGCCTCAAGCGCAAGCTTATGCGCCCAATCCTTTGCAAGCCAATCCCGCATATTCGGCACCACAACCGCAAAGTCCTACGCAAGCTCAGGCCCAAAATCAGACCCAAAATCAGGTCATGCCACACCCCTATCAGAGCGAGCACCGACCACAGATTTATGCATCGACACCAATGCCGACCCCGTCTACGGCTCCCGTCGCGGCACACACCTCACAGATTCAACCCACGCCCTATCAGGGGCACATGCAAACGCCCGTTCAGCAGCCCCCGGCACCACAGGCGCAAAAGCCTCAAGCCGTGGCACCTCAGCACAGCCCAACACAGCAGGCTTCTCACCCGCAACATCAATATCATCACCAACATTACCAGACCCCGCAACAGCAGGAGCAACATGCGCCGCAGCCCTATGCGGCACATTCACCAGTTCAACCGCCAATGGCGACGCAAACATTGCACACGGGGCTACCGGCTCATGCGACGGAAGCACATATGCAAACAGCAAGCATGCCCGCAAGGTATGAAGAGCAGCCTCAGTCTAAGAGTCTTTTGGCGGGAATGCTGAAACGCTCACCCAGACCTGATGAAATCGCCACAGATATGCCTGCGGCATCGACAGCTCAGAGGTCGCTTTTTAATAAGAGTTTCATCTTGGGCGGTGTAACGGGCCTCGTCATCGGTACTTTTCTTTTGCCAATTCTCATCGGCATGTTCAGTAGTAACACACCTCAACCTCAAGCGCGCAATTTCACACAATCCAGTGCGGCGGTGACACCGCCCTCCACTGCGGAGGGCAGTAGCTTTATTGATGACGCCATTGCGAGTGACGCCCCCTAAATCTTAAGTGTTTTTGCCAGCTTTACGGTCACGCGCTTTAAGCAAGCGTAAGCGAAGTGCGTTGATCTTGATAAAGCCGCCCGCATCGGCTTGGTCATAGACGTCATCTTCTTCAAATGTGACATGCTCTTGGCTGTAAAGCGAGTAAGGACTGTCACGGCCAATAATACTCACGCTGCCCTTATAGAGTTTCAGGCGAACTGTACCTGTGACCAGCTCTTGTGAATGGTCAATGGCGGCTTGTAGCATTTCCCGCTCTGGGCTGAACCAATAACCATTATAGATCAGCTCGGCATAGCGTGGCATAAGTTCATCTTTTAGGTGAGCCGCACCCTTATCCATTGTGATCTGCTCAATTCCGCGATGGGCCATGAGCAAGATTGTCCCGCCCGGCGTTTCATAAATACCGCGTGACTTCATACCAACGAATCGGTTCTCCAAGAGGTCCAAACGCCCGATTCCGTTTTCACCGCCCAACTCATTCAATCGTGTCAGCAAGATCGCGGGCGACATCTGAACGCCATTGATTGATACGGCATCACCGCGCTCGAACCCAACCTCGACAATCGTGGCTTTATCAGGTGCATCTTCGGGTGAGACCGTGCGCTGATAAACATATTCCGGTGCATCCTCATTCGGATCTTCCAGAACCTTGCCTTCAGACGATGTATGCAGAAGGTTGGCATCGACGGAGAACGGGGCTTCACCGCGTTTATCCTTAGCGATTTCGATATTATGATTTTCAGCATATTCAATCAGCTTCTCGCGAGAGTTGAGGTCCCATTCCCGCCAAGGCGCGATGACTTTGATTTCCGGGTCAAGCGCATAATAACCGAGCTCGAACCGAACTTGATCATTTCCTTTTCCGGTTGCGCCGTGACAGACGGCATCCGCTCCGACCTGATGCGCAATCTCAATCTGACGCTTAGAGATCAAAGGACGCGCGATTGAGGTGCCAAGGAGATAGAGACCTTCATAGACGGCATTGGCACGGAACATCGGGAAGACAAAATCGCGTACAAATTCTTCGCGGAGATCATCAATGAAAATTTCTTTCACCCCTGCCGCTTCGGCTTTACGGCGCGCGGGCTCCAGCTCCTCGCCTTGGCCCAGATCAGCCGTGAAGGTGACAACTTCACAGCCTTTTTCTTCTTGCAGCCATTTCAAAATAATAGAGGTGTCCAAACCACCGGAGTAGGCGAGGACGACTTTTTTGGGTGTGCTCATAACATGCATTCCTTTATTTCGAGGCCCCTTTACCCCAAACCCGTTTACAAAAGCTAGCCAGAGCAGTAGGCAAACTGCAAATTCGTGAGGGGGAGCAAAATGCCTACAAATTCGGCTGAACTACAGGCCATGTTAAATGAATGGGGTCAGCAGCTTTTGACATGGGCGCAAAGTCCAAGCTTCCTAGCGCAGCTTGGGGCGATCGTCGCGGCGATCATGATTGCGCCTATAATTGCGGGGCTTATTCGCAAGCGCTTATTCTTGTTTAGAGATGAACCCACCGAAGATGTGAAGTTCTTACCCGTTAGAAAAATCATTTTCAGAGCGCGTGACTTTTTACGTGCTGTCATTCTTGTTCTCCTGCTGGCTTTATTTGCGGCTGTGCTCGAAGCCATCCCGGCTCTTGGTCAGGACTGGTTGGTTAAACTCGCGCAATCTCTTGCAACAGTCTTTCTGATTTATCGCGCGCTCAACACATTCATTTCCGATCCATTGATCCGTAAGGTTTTAGTCTGGGTGCTGATACCTTTGAGTTTGGTCATATCCTTTGGTTATTTTGATGAATTGACCGCATTTTTAGATGGCGCTGTCGTCTTCAAAATAGGCGAAGCCCCCATATCGTTAATGAGCCTCATCCGATTAGGGATTTTTGGGTCCTTGTTTTTCTGGCTAGGTGGTATTTCGAATAAGCGCGGTCAGGCCGCGATCCGGTCACAAGAGAGCTTAGATGTCGGGGTTCGCGAGATCGTCGCGAAGATGTTCCAGATCATCTTGTTTGTAATCCTCACCATCCTTGTCATGGGTGCCGCCGACATTCCCCTCTCAGGCTTAGTCGTTGTTTTCTCCGCCGTTGCCTTGGGGATTGGTTTTGGCCTTCAGCCGATCGCAGCAAATTTCGTTTCGGGCCTGATAATCCTCTTTGATCGTTCAGTTCGAGTTGGGGATTTTGTCGTTTTACCAGACGGTCAGGAAGGTTTTGTCGAAGCAATTAATATGCGCAACACTGTCGTTGAGACAACGGACGGTAAAGACATCATGGTGCCGAACACGAAATTCACAGAAGACGCCTATGAGAATTGGACCCATAAAGATCCGCGCCAACGTTATGAAGTTCATTTCACAGTGGCCTTTGATACAGATTTGGATGCGCTGGAGGACCTGATCATTCCTGAATTCTTGAAACATCCAAGCGTATTAACCGAGCCGGAAATGCCCGATTTAGAGTTTCGTGAGTTTGGAGAGCATGGCGCGAAAATGGCGGTCGAATTTTGGTGTTCAGGCATTGATGACGGCCCAAATAAATTTACATCGGATTTGAATTTCATCGTGTGGCGGATTTTGCGTGATAATAAGATCGAAATTCCGTTCCCGCAACTCGTCGTGCATAAGAAATAGGAATGATCCATGATCCGTGATGCGACGCCCTCCGATGCAGGTTCGATTACGGAGATTTACAGTCATTACGTTCTGAACAGCTCTGTCACCTTTGAGATTGAGACAGTATCAATTTCAGACATGGCAGGGCGCATTAGCGAAACGCAGGCGCTCAATCTTCCATATCTTGTTTATGTT
>CAZBDT010000017.1:7305-15960 GCA_964490745.1 uncultured Algimonas sp. | reverse complement strand
GGCATTCTGGCGCCTGCATCCGTCCGGATATATTCCGCATTAATATAAGCATGTTCCGCCATAAAGACGGCGACCTCTCCAAATTCGCGCGGATGACCAAAACGAACCGGGAATTGGACGTGGGCGCGAAGGGATTCTTTCACCTCGGGTTTCATCTGCTCATAAATCGGCGTTTCATAAAAACCGGGCAGAATCGTATTCACACGAATGCCTTCGCGCGCCAAATCCCGCGCCATAGGCAGTGCCATTGATAGAATACCACCTTTTGACGCCGCATAGGCCAATTGCCCGATCTGTCCGTCCTGCGCCGCAACAGAGGCCGTATTAACGATTAGTCCACGCTCTCCATCCGGCTCCAACGGATCTAACGCCATCATTGCTGCGGCGGATTTTGACGCACAGAGAAAGCTCCCAAAGAGGTTGATGTCGATAACACGTTTATAGGCAGCGACGTCATGAGCGAGAATGGCCCCCGTATCGCGTTTACGGCTGGCCGTTTTCATACCCAAACCAATGCCCGCACAATTAATAAGAAGGCGTTCCGTGCCGTTTTCAGCGCGCACAGTCTCGAAACCCGCATCGACGCTGCCTTCATCGGCTACATTGACCTTTGCGAAGACTCCGCCAATCTCCTCGGCGACTTTTGCGCCGCGATCTTCATTCATATCAAAGATGCCGACCTTGACGCCTTTGGCGGCGAAAGCACGGGCTGTTGCTTCGCCCAATCCGGACGCCCCGCCCGTAATGACGGCTGTGATTTTATTGGATAATTTCATGGGAATCTCCGCAAACGATGAACTTTCTGATGTTCTTTCGCAAGACCTGCAGATTTCCGAACATCTAATCAAGCCACCTTTTTAGTGCGCCTCATCTGCGGATCTGAATATAATTATGAGTGATTATTCACTTACATGCAATCCCACATTCATTTTTAGTGCGTGACAAATGCCGGACCACCTTGTTTAACTTCTCCGAAGTGAAGTGAGTGATTAATCACATTTAAACAGTTTTCACCTCAAGAGGGATTGAAAACGCACGATTACAGCTTTTGGAGCGGAAAGAATGGCTTACACATTGACCGAAAAACGCGGCGTGATCGCGGATGACGGCACATCCAAGGCCAAGATTGAACGCGCGGCGCTTATTTTATTCGTCGATAAATCCATCGAAGGCGTCTCAACCAAATCCATTGCGGCCTTTGCAGATGTCAGTGAAGGCCTGCTCTATCGACATTATAGGTCAAAAGCCGACCTCTCACGCGCGCTGATGAAAACGATACATGAACGTCTGACTCAACTCGTCCGCGGCCATATGGATCAGAGTCTGGAGGCCGCCGTGTCTGATATCGTTCGCGATTATGCGGCTTTGGCAGATGCAGACTGGCCGCTCTTTGCTTATCATCTTCTTTATATGCACCGCTTCCCGCAACTCGCTGAAGACGGTCCTCTGCGGGCGGCAACGGAGCTTGTAGCCTTTAACCAGGCCGCAGGTCGGTTGCGCAGCGACATTGCCCCTGACCTGCTGGCCTCAATGGCCTTAGGTGTCGTGATGCAAGCCGCCCATAGTAAATTGCTGGGGGCCAATATTGGCGCGCTCTCGGATCATGTCGATATGTTTGAACGTGCCGTTATGGTCGTATTGGAGGATGCATAATGCGCAGCCTGATTTTCAATATTTTCTTTTATATCACGACATTTATTTATGTCCTGAGCTGTCTTTTGGCCTCCTTCATTCCTGGCCGAGGCGCTCTGATGGCGGCGCTGAAACGCTATACAAAACTGATGGTATGGGGCATGCGCCGCATTGGCGGTATGGACATTCAGATCGTGGGAAAAGAGAATATTCCGGAAGAGGGTCCCGTCATTATCGCCGCCAAACACCAATCCTATGGCGACGGCTTTGTAATCTTCTCCAGCTTTGAGGATTTGTCTTTCGTCACAGGAGATCATCTTGAAAAATATTGGGGTTTGAAACGCATTCTAACTAAAATGAATGCCGTCGTAATTGATAGTTGTGGTGGATCAGATTCGCGACAAAAAATGGAAGCTCAAGCCGAAAATGTTCGAAATGAAGGGCGACGCCTGTTGATTTTTCCCGAAGGGCATTTGTCAAAGATTGGTACCCATCATCGGTATCGAAAAGGTGTTTGGCATCTGCAGCAAGATTTCAACTGCCCCGTCATACCGGTTGCCAATACGTTGGGTCAGCGCTGGAACCAAACGGATTGGGCAAAATATCCGGGCAAGGCCGTCATCGAATATCTGGAACCCATCCCCCCGGGATTAGATAAAGATGAGTTCATGGACCTGCTACAAGACCGTATTGAGAGCCGTTCTATTGAGTTACTCGATCTGGACAATCTGGGCGCGTTAGACCCAGCGGATATAGGGCGTCTCGAAGAAAATAGTGTTGCACGCGCCAAAAGATTGGCACGCGAAGCCGAAGAAGGGTAAGCCAAGTCATGCCAAATACAAAACTTCTCGCGGTGCAAACCAAACGCCGACCTCTTTTACTCTCACGCCGCTTCGCCCCGCTTTATGTCTTATTCGAAGCCGGAACTTTCAATGATAATGCACTAAAATATGGGATGATCGCGCTGATCACCTATGTCGCCGCGACAAATCCCGCCTTTGAGTTTTTACCCGGCCTGCCGTCTGCCATGAAAGTGCCGATTGCATCGCTGATCTTTACAGGACCTTTTCTGATCTTCTGCTCCATAGCCGGGCAGATCGCGGACAAAGTCGATCGCGGCATTATCTTCCGTTGGATCAAACGCGCCGAAGTCTTCATTATGGCCTTCGCCGGGATTGGGTTTTTAACGCAGAGCATTTGGATCCTAGCTATTGCGCTGGGCCTCATGGGAACTCAATCGGCCTTTTTCGCGCCAACGAAGAATGCTGTCATGCCACAATGGCTGGATAGCGATGAGCTGATCCGCGGAAATGCGTTGCTATCCGGCACACAATTTGCCGTCATTTTAATCGGTACGATTATCGGTATCCAGCTCGGCACGAGCCAACCCTTGATGTTAGCAGGATTGATTTTTGCGCTCTCTCTTGTGGGCTGGATCGCAGCAGAAACCTGCCCGCCCGCCATCGCGCCCAATCCCGATTTGAAAGTTGATTATAATCCCATTACCGCAATCGGATCTGTTCTATCCCTCATCTTCAAACATCCAGACGTTTTGCGGCCTTGGCTCGGTATTGCGTGGTTTTACGGCCTTTCGACCGTCTTCCTGACCGCGTTTCCGGACTTTATCGCCAATGTCATGGGGTATGAGCCCGGCGTTTTGCAGATCGTGATGGTTGTCTCCACGGTTTCAATCTTCATTGGTTCTATGATTACCATGGCCGTAGGCAATTGGAAAATTTGGGGACCGGAAGCCATACGCCTTGTGACAATCGGTATTATCGGTGTCACACTCAGCTCGCTTGTCATTTATTTTGCCCCTACGCCCAAATATTTGGGTATAGAAGATTTTGGTCCTGTGAGTGAGTTTTTGAAAGATAGGCACACGCCCCTTTTTCTGGCGGCTGTCGCGGGGGCCTCTATTTTTAACGGCATGTTTGTTGTGCCGTTACAAGCCATGTCGCAAAGACGCGCCCATCCAAGGATTCGCGCACAGCTTATGAGTGCGGGCTCTGTTCTCTATAACTTCGCGGTAAATGCCCTCACCTTTGGCCTGATCGGGCTTGCGCTTCTGGCCATGCCTCCCAAAGCACCTTTCATGATGATTGTCATCGGCAGCGCACTGGTTTCCTGTTACGCAATCTATCGTGCATTTCATTTGACGGAGCACAAGTCTTACACCTAGATTTACATCAATATTTAACGCCAGATTAACTGTGCGTGCGGCACAATAAAGAGGTTATGAAGATTTCTCCAACTCTACGCATAAGCGGCGCATTGATTGTCACGGCCTTGATGGTCGCGCCTGATCTGGCGCAAGCTGCGCCTAAGCTCGCTGGAACACATGGCGATTGGTCCGTCTATACAAGAGGGTCAGGCGCAGAACGCGTTTGTTATGTTCTTAGCGAGGCTCAATCCAAGTCGCCCACATCTGTCAAACATGGTGACATCTATTTCATGGTCTCAAGCTGGAAAAACGGGGCCGCAACGGAACAGCCCTCTTTCCTCGCCGGATATCCACTGAAAACCACACGCGCGCCAAAAGCACAAGTCGGCAGTACCGCCCTGTCTATGTTTTCAGCCGATAATGAAGCCTTTGTCTCAGAGAATGCAGATGAACGTAGGCTTGTCGCAAAAATGCGCGCGGGATCGACCATGACAGTCTCTGCCGTTTCCAAGCGCGGGACGCAAACACGCTACACATTCTCGCTCAAGGGCGTCACAGCTGCGTTAAGACAGTCCAAATCTGCTTGCAGCTAAGCCCCTTCGCGGAGTAAAGGCCGCGTCATGAAACTAGTATTAGGTATATTGGGCGCTGATGGGCGAATGGGCGCAGCCGTCATCAACGCGATTGGGGATAGAGATGACGTGCTTCTTGGCCCGGCCATAACCGCACCGAACACGCCAGTCTTAGGACAAGACGCAGGAACCGTCGCGGGGCTCAGCCCAATGGGCGTCGCTTTAACAGCCGATATGAAAGCCGCATTGGAGGACTGCGATGTTCTCATTGATTTCTCTGCGCCAAAAGCCGCGATCCAAGCCGCGACGATCCTGTCTGGGTCAGAGTTTTCAGGCCGCTGCAAAGCAATGGTCTCCGGCACAACAGGCTTTACCCCTAACGAGAATGAAACTTTGGACGCCATGTCCAAAGACATCGCCCTTCTCCGCGCGGGGAATTTTTCACCGGGCGTCACCGCACTTTCTGTTTTGGTTGAACTTGCGGCGGAGAAACTCGGAACGGGCTGGGATATTGAAGTTTTAGAAATGCACCACCGTCACAAAGTCGATGCACCCTCCGGCACGGCTTTGTTGCTCGGCGAGGCGGCAGCCAAAGGGCGCGGCGTGGAGTTAGCAGAGAAGCAAGTGCTTTCACGGGTCGGCGTGACGGGCCAAAGAGATGCAGATGATATTGGCTTTGCCGTCTTACGCGGCGGCGGCGTGATTGGTCGGCATGACGTGATGCTCGCCAATGAAAGAGAGATGATCACACTCTCTCATGACGCCTTTGACAGATCCGTTTTTGCGCGCGGCGCTGTATCCGCAGCCGTGTGGACCGCTGCCCAGAAATCGGGCCTTTATTCCATGCGCGACGTCCTTGGATTTTAATCACTGGAATAAATAGACACTTTCATGTTAGGCCCTTCATAATCAATGAGGGGGCTAGATGATTAAACTCTTTACAGAGTTACGACGCAGAAACGTGTTCCGCGTTTGTGGGACATATGTTGTCGCGGCTTGGTTCCTTGCTCGAACCGCTTTCACATTAGAGAGCATCATGAATTTGCCGGACTGGTTTGATGGCCTCGTTATGGCCGTTGGCATACTGGGTTTTCCAATTATTGCGATTTTAGCTTGGGCCTTTGAGCTTACACCAGATGGTTTTAAACGTACCGAAGTTGTAGCCCTCGAAGAGTCGATTGCGGCGCAAACAGGCAAACGCTTAGATATTGCTATCCTTGTTGGCTTAGCCCTTGTCGGGGGTTTACTATTGGCGGATAGATTTAAACCAACGGATGCCAATGCAATAAAAATGACGAGCACATCTGTCGCGGTCTTACCCTTTGAAAACCGCAGCACTCAGGATAATGACGCGTTCTTTGCGGATGGTATTCATGATGAATTGCTGACCACACTCTCCAGAATTCCAGATTTAGACGTCATATCCCGCACTTCTGTTATGGGGTATCGAGAAACGGATAAGCGGATTCCAGATATTGCAAAAGAGCTGGGCGTCGGCGCAATTTTGGAAGGAGCCGTCCAACGCAGCGGCGACCGTGTTCGGATTACGGTTCAGCTTATTAATGGGGCCAATGATCGCCACATTTGGGCTGAAAGCTATGACCGCCCTTTAAGCCCGGAAAATATTTTCGATATTCAAGGTGAAATAACGCAAGTCATCGCCTCGTCTCTCAAAGGCGTGCTCATCAAAGACAATGCCATCCGTGAAGACGATACGCAGAACATGCTCGCCTATGACGCCTATCTTAAAGCCCGCCTCTTAACCAATCCCGGCGAGGAAAAAGAAGGGGAATTAAGACAAGCCATCGCGGCCTATGATGACGCCATTAAAGCTGACCCAGATTATGGGAAAGCGTGGGCCGGAAAAGCCTATGCAGAACTCGCGCTTTACTGGTTCCACGACCGCAAGCCTGCCGACCGAGACGCAGGAAAACGCTCGCTTGACAGAGCTAAAGCGCTGGCTCCAAGTGAATTAGAAACCTATCTTGCTGAAGCCTTTTATCTCTATTGGGGATTAAGTGATTATCGAAATGCTGAAGCGACATTTGATAAAGCTCTCACAGTCGCACCCGGCAATGTGGAGGCTGTTGCAGGGCAGGCTTTTCTAACGCGGCGGTTAGGGAACTTTGAAGCTGGACTTGCAGGCCTTGAGAAAGCTCACCGTCTGGACCCGGCGTCTTTTTATCTGATCCCAGAAATTGCCCTAACCCATGCCTTCTTAGGAGATTTTGATCAGGCGGATATCTATATAGAAAAAGCCAAAGCGATAAATCCAGACTCACTTCAAGGTCACGGCTTTGCGGCTGCTGTCGCGCAATTCAAAGGTGATGCAGACACAGCCTTTGATGCCTTTAAACCTTTGGCGGCATACCTGCCTTACACATATGTCAGCTATGCGCTGGCAACACAGGATAAACGCAATGTACGGGCCGCTCTTGCAGTTTGGCCCACCAATCAACAATCGACTCCTCATCAAAAGGCTGAATATGCGCTGGCGCATTTACGCGCTGCCAAAGTGATTAATTTATCGGATGAGGAGCGCGACAGAAATCGTTTGATATTGGAAACACTCTTTGACCCAGCTGCGGGTTGGAACAAAGAAACAAATGATCAGGCCATCTTAATCGCAGCAATCTTAGGCAAAAATGAGACCGTGGACCGCCTGGCAGAGGAACTGCCTGCATTGATTGCCGATGATGCTGTAGAGGCGATCGCACGATATAGCCTTTTAGCTGAAAGCCATATGTGGCTGGAGCGACCCGAGAAGGCTCTCAATGCTATAGAAAAAATGGCGGATATCATGGGACCGCATGTCATACGTGTTTTTGAAAATGACGTTTTATATGCCCCGCTCAAAGACACACCGCGCTGGACTGCCATTGCATCCTATTCTGGCTAGAATGTCTCCTCATAATCAATGTCACCGTAAAGATGTTTATCAATTTCATATTGTAGATTTCCGGGCGCATTTCGGTGATAATGCTTTGCCACAAGATAGGCGATACTGACCCAAACTGCGATCATTCCGAAGAATAAGAAAAATTGCCAGACCAAAAAGCCCGGCTCAATAACGCGGCTTTGCCCTGATAAATCATAAATCAGGTTCAATCCTTGCTCGAACCCTAACATAGCCACAGGGGTTACCACTAAAATGGCAACCATGGCGCAGACGACATGAAAAGGTCCGCGTGGGCCATAGACGCGGCGGTAGATATTTTCATAACTTTCTCGGTCAAGACTGTCAGGTAACATGCCGTTAGCGCGCTTGTAATCATAGTCTTCACGAGCATCCGTTCGAACCTGTTGCCAACTTATAAAGGTGCGAACACCGAAAATCAGCGCTAAAACACCCATAAGGACCAAAGCCCATATAAAGGATATACCTTCAAACTTTTGCATAGTTATAAGATTACAACTGCGATTATCTTTATCAAGGCCCTGTATTGATTTACTCCAAAACGTTTGCAGTTCCGTATCTAGGCAGATAGATCATGCAGTGCTCTGCGTGTTACCCAATATGTTTGATTGAAAGAATAATTATGTCCTCTGACACCCCGCCCGTTATTGGTTTCATCTGTGGTTCTTTACGCGAGGGTTCGATCAATAAAAGATTAGAGAAAGCCCTGATGAAGCGATTCAAACGTGCGGGCCTAAAAACAACTTCGATCAATCTCGCCAGCTATGACCTGCCACTCTTTCATGGTGATCTGGATATGCCTGATGCTGTAAAAAAATTGGCCCGTAAGATTAAATCTTGCGATGGGGTCGTTATCATTAGTCCCGAATATAACGGGGGACTGCCGCCGCTTTTGAAAAATGCGATTGATTGGACGTCCACAGTTGGAAAAGCGCATTTTGAAAAGCCCTATTGGGGCATCGCGTCCTGCACGCCTGGCCCGATGAGCGGCATTATGTGTATGCGACAGGTCAATTATATATTGATGCGCCTTGGTGCGCATGTTTCCCCTATTCAAGTTGGCGTAGGACGCGCCCAAGTCGCATTTGATAGCAAAGGGGAGTTAATCGCAGAGCCTTCCGCAACTCTGGCTGACAATCTTATCAATGATATGCTCAATCATTTATAATGTCGAAAAAAGAAAAGCTCTATAAGGATCTCCCCCGGCCAAGATTAAACCGTGAGCAAATCGCGGAAATTTATAGACGTCTCTCAATTGAGCGTCCGTCACCGGAAACAGAGCTGGATTATGTAAACCCTTACACATTGGTTGTGGCTGTTGCCCTGTCAGCGCAAGCCACAGACATTGGCGTAAACCGCGCAACAAAAGA